>NZ_CP009287.1:6600000-6900000 GCF_000758705.1 Paenibacillus graminis
TTTGAAGCTCTGTTTGCCGGTATGATGGGTGCGGACCAGCAGCGGCAGCTGCGGAACCCCTCTGCGACGGGACAAGACGTCTGCAAGCCGCTCCGCCTGATTGAATCCGCGTTCAGCAAGCCGGGAAGCACTGACGGGAACCGGGACCAGCAGATCGGCTTGCCATAGGCGGTTGCGTTTGCTTTTTATAGCAGGATTTAAGTGATCTCGCTGCTTAGAGCCTCCATCACGCGGCGTCGGCCCCCGCTCTGCTTGGAGGATCGTATATGCCTCATCCAGCATCAGTCCAAGCAAAGGGCTCAGCCGCTCGTTGCCGCGATATTTATACTGCCCCAGAATTTCACGCATCCCGCTGGTGTAGGCTACAGCACTGCGGTTGCAGACAATCTGGGCAGGTCCGCTGCTGCGGCTGCAATCGGGACAGCCCACATGGCGGCCGCATTTGGGGCAGCGCGGATGGTGAATCCAGGGGATTGAAGCTTGGCAGCTCTTGCAGACTCCCGGGAGCGCTGAGGAAGCTCGACTTTTTTTACCGCATATGAGACAGTCCATAGTGGACGGAGCCAGCAGGGACCGGGCTACTCTGCTCCATGTTCCTCTCAACCTCATAAACTCACTTCCTTGCGTATGTATCCCTGTGTACGGGCAATCGTATTCATCGTTCGAATCTGCGCGGCCGCACCCCGTTGAGATTTCGTCCATTGCGGAGAGAAGAATAGAACAGTCCCGGCTGGATCTTCCGTGGAGCGCCCGGCTCTTCCGGCCATCTGCACCAGCGAAGCTTCGTCAAAGAGGCTGCTGTCGGCATCCAGAATCAACACATCACTGCGGGGTACGGTAACTCCCCTTTCAAGTATGGTGGTGGTGACGAGAAGCGAGATTGACCGGCTGCGGAAAGCCGCAACCTTCTCGGTTCTTGCCGGGTCCTGAGAGGAGGTCCCCTCTATTGCAGCTTCTGGAAAGCTCTGGCGGAGAAGGTCCAGCAATCTTTCGATGTGGGCTATCCGCGACACAAAGAGAAAGATTTGTGCCTCACGGGCAAAGGATTTGCGAAGTGCATGCAGCAGCTTCTTAGGCAGAATCCCGCGCTTCAAGCAAATGTTGAGCGGAGGCACTTGCAAATGCTGCGGCACCGGCAAGGGATGCCCATGGAAGCGGACAGGCACCCTGGCATGCGGCAGCTTGCCGGACCGGGCCAAACGCTGCAGCTCTTCCGGAGGTGTAGCCGACAGGTAGATGAACGATCCTCCCGGTTTGCAGGCATGCTCCGCCGCAAATGCCAGCATGGGATCGTTATGATAAGGATAGGCGTCGAGCTCGTCGATGATGACGAGGTCGAAGCTCTGGTGGAAGCGCAGCAGCTGATGGGTGGTGGCCAGGGTCAGCCGGCCAGAGGTCCAGCGGTCTGCGCTGCCGCCGTACAGCACGGCGAGTGTCTCCGCCGGGAATGCCCGTGCGAGCCGCGGCGCCAGCTCCAGCACAACGTCGCGCCGCGGCGTTGCGACGAGTGCGTGGCCTCCGGCAGCGAGCACTGCCTCCAGGAGCGGGAACGTGATCTCCGTTTTCCCCGCTCCCGTGACGGCCCAGAGCAGGAACCGCTCTGGGCTGGATACGGCGGAGCGCTGGCGCGGCTCCGCCAGGAACCCCAGCGCAGCGCCGGCGGCTCCCGCCTGCGCCGCGCTTAGCCCCCACCGGCGTGCCGCCACGGCGGGGGAGCCCCCGGCCGTGCACCGCACGGCCGGAGAAGCCGCGCTGCGCACGGCCGGAGAAGCCGCGCTGCGCAGCAGCAGCGCGCAAGCCCGGCTGCGCCCGAGTGCGAGGCAGGCCTCGCAATAGGCGCAGCCCGCAAGGCCGCACGCGGCGCAGGCCGTGCGGCCCGTGGCGGCGCTGCCGCAGCGCAGGCAGCGCACTCCCGCGCGGCGGGCGGCAGCGCCGCGCCAGGGCAGGTGCAGCTGCGGCAGGCGAAGCGCCGCAGCGTGCAGGAAGCGGCCGGCGAGGGCAGGGAGCCGGCCGCCAGGGAGGCGTGCGGAGGCGCCGCGCGCCGTACAGCAGCCTCCTGCGCTGCGAAGCGCAGGAGCTTTACCCACAGCGGCCTCCAGTCTCAGCCGCCCCTGCAGCTGGGCAAGCTGAGCCGCAGCACGCCACTGTCCAGCCAGCCCGGGAAGCCGTTCCGCAAGGAGTGCTTCCACTTCAGGTTCCAGCAGCGAGCGGCCCTCCAGCACTTTCACCATTAGTTCCGCCTCAGCTCCAAGAGCCAGGTGTCTTCCGCCTCCTTCAGCGTCTATCACCGGCCTGTACTTTTCTGCCTTCATATATGCCTTCCCATGTTGCACAGCGGTAACCTCCGGTGCATTAACCAGCGTACAGACAGAAACCCCTTGGTATAATCTCTCCTCGCCCCAGTCTCCGCCTGCATCACGTTCCTCTGCAATCTCTCTCTTAAGAACCTCTGCCATATATTTTTTCCAATCTTCTACCTGCCATTGCCACCCCCGCAGGGATGAACTCCAGCTCTCCCTCAGCTTCACAGCCCAACCCAGGGGGAGTACAGAGGAGAGGATCACCAGCTTGTCCACAGCCCTGGTATTCCAGCCCTCCCGTTCTTCTCCAGTCCCGCTCCACCATAATCTGTCTACATTCATATCGAGTGAAACTCGTATCTCCCAGCCCCCGCTAAGCTCTACTGCGTATACTGCTGCCTGCAATCGTTCCGCCTCCTAAAAATATTGGTAGCCTAATTTCTTTGAATCAGCTTGGGCAAAACCAGCATCGAATACCAAACTTAAGTCGCACCATCCTCCAGAGGATTCCACTCCACAACTCGTCTCTTGAACTTCCGGCTGAATCATAACCGAAGAAAATAATCACACTAATGGGTAGCTATGAATCGGGGCTTACACGACTGTATATGTTGTACAATATGCAAAAACTGTATCAGTTTGGTGTGCTCAAGCAACTTATTGTTGTACAGTCCGCAAGATTTTTGTTAATTTGGCGTGCTCAGGACACAGAGTGTTGTATAACATACAAAATCTTCGCCAATTGGTTCTTCTTATCGCACACATTATTGTATTACGTGCAAGATTTTTGAAGATTAACGGCAACCAGAAAAACCCCAGCTTACTTAAGCTGCTTTATTTGGATTTATACATTTTCTAGAATTTCGCAATTTCCCAAAATACAAAAAGCACACTCCCCCAAATTTGGAGAGTGTGCTTCACCCGTTCCTTGCATTGCCTGCATATGATATGATTATTCGCCTCGCTTTGATCTGCATCCCTTGCTCCACGGCATTTGCAGAAAAGACAGCGGAACAGCTTGCCCCGATTCTCTTAAATCCACTATGATGCCTGGCTGAAGCTTACGGTCTGATTCCAAAAAGCTGATAGGTACAGCCGGGGCAAATTCCAGTGCAGAACCACCAAGGGCAAGCCGTAAGGCTACATCCATCGTTGCATCACTCGACCCGTCATCCATTAAGGTTACCTGAAGCCTCTTTCCGCTCAGCAAAGCATGGAAGGTCAGCGCTCGGATATACCACTCCACCACATATTCATGATTACGGGTGATAAGAATGTAATGAAGCCGTTTGCCAGACTGGCTGCGCTGCCGGGATTGCTCCCCCTTGTGCAGAATATGAACCAGTAATACTGCAATAACATAGATGGCCGCAATCCATATTAACTGGGCTACCATGGAGATACACCTCCTCTTATACCGACACTATATGCCGATGATAAAAGGTCGGTGACTGCCCAGAGCAGACTGGCGTCTGCCTTCCCGCCCCATACTATACGGTTCCAAACATTCAGCCTGCACGTGTACAGCCAGGTTGCTTTTCATCCTTACAGGTATAACTCAAACAATACTCTGACTGCAGCAGAGCAGCTGCAATCATTATATGTAATATTCAAAAAAACAGCGGCGTATTAGAGGGTTACCCACCCATACTTAATCGAATTAATGACAGCCTGCGTACGATCGTCAACCTCCATTTTTTGCAGGATGCTGCTAACATGGTTTTTGACGGTTTTTTCGCTGATAAAGAGATATTCTCCAATCATCTTGTTGCTCTTGCCCTCCGCCATCAGCCGCAGTACCTCCGCTTCACGCCGGGTCAGGGGATTGTTGTCACCAGCGACAAATTTGACGCCAGCCTCTTTAACCGCGGTTTCTGCAATAGCTCCTGTCTCATTGAGATACGTCATGCGGCGCAGCTGGTTAATCAGCTTCCCGGTGACCTTCGGATGAATGAAGGCATGTCCTTCACAGACAGAACGGATAGCATTGATCAGCGATTCCGCCTCCATATCCTTCAGCAGGTATCCATTGGCCCCCTTGCGCAGTGTTTCAAACACATAGCTCTCATCATCATGAATCGATAAAATAATCACTTTGACATCCGGGAACATTTCCCGCAGCTTTTGCGTAGCTTCCACACCATTTTCAATCGGCATGTTGATGTCCATCAGTACGATATCCGGTTTGTTTTCATTGCAAAATTCAAGCACCTGGATACCGTCACCGCATTCTCCAATAACCTCAATATCTTCCTCCATATTCAAAATCCGCTTAAGCCCTTCACGAAACAACTGATGATCATCGGCCAAAAGAACTTTAATGGGCGATTTGCCAGTATTCTGGTTTTCCATCACATTACTCCTTTCCTTTTTCCACATTCGTTGGAATGTGAATTACGATTGTTGTGCCTTGATTCTCGGCTGACAGGATCTCCATTCTTCCTTCGAGCAGTTCCACGCGTTCCCGCATGCCGACCAGCCCAAAGCTTTCGCGGTTTGCCTGTTCACTGGTTTTTTTTACATTGAAGCCCAACCCGTTATCCTTCACGACAATTTTGATCAGCTGTGCCTGATAGGTGATTTCCACCAATACGTAACTTGGAAAAGCATGCTTGGCCGCATTCGACAACGCTTCCTGCACCAGACGGTATACTGCTGCCTCCATGGCTGATGACAGCCTGTGCTCCTTGCCCCTCGTTTCAAAGGAGGTACGGATTTTCGTCTTTTCCTCGTAATCATGCACGTATTTCCTAAGTGTCGGAATCAGTCCCAAATCGTCGAGCGCCATCGGGCGAAGATTAAAGATCACCTTCCGCATTTCTTCCAGACTGTATCTTACCTGCCCTTTCAAGTCTAGTACTTCGTCTTGCACCAACCCAAATTCCTGCTTTACCAGCATTCTTTCTACAATTTCCGTCCTTAGGACTAGATTCGCCAGCATTTGAGCAGGACCGTCATGAATTTCCCGGGCAATTCTCTTCCGTTCCTCTTCCTGAGCCAGGATTATTTTTAGTCCGATCATCTGTCTGTTTTTCGCAGATTCGACAATTCTAGTCACTTGTCCTAGTTCTCCGGATAGATATTCCAAAACAACGCTCATTTGCGAACCGATGGATTCAGCGCGCTCTACCGAATTTTCGACACTGCGGACACGCATCTGCAGTTCATCGCGCCTGCTTCGAAGATAGACCTCCCGCTCCCTCGTCATCATGAGTTCTAGCTGAAGTTCTGTTGCTTTCTCATAAGCGACCCGGATATCCTTCTCGGAGTAGCGGACAAAATCCCGGCTGACCTCCGTCAGCCGGATCCGGGAGCGGTGGTACTGAAGCTCCAGCTTGTCTACCTTTTGTAATGTTTCATCCGTTTCTTCCATAACCCGCTGCAGTTCTTTGGTGAGTGCAACAAGCTCATCCCGTGCAACCTGCAATATTTCAAATATCTGATACTTGCTGCTCTCCATCACGTCGATGGTATTCTTAATGACGCGATCTATCGCATCGGCTTGAAATTCCACGGATGCTTGCCCCATTTCTATCGGATCGTATTAAAGGCTTTCCTTTAATATTACCATATCACGATTCGATAGTTACGGTCTTCGTTTTCTGTTCCCATTTTACGGTTAATCCCAGCTGTTCCGAGACCAGTCTTAGCGGTACTAAAGTCCTGCCCTGTAGGATTAAAGGCGCTACTTCAGCAGTTTTGCGTTTACCATTCAATACAAATTCCTTTTTGTTAACCGTCAGGTCAAGTGCCTTGGCTCCACGGAGCACCATAATTTTCTTGGTGTTTTTATCCCATGCCGCACTGCCGCCAAAGGCATCCAAAACGACTTTAATCGGCACATAGGTGCTTGCATCTTTGACAATTGGAGCCACATCGATCGCCTTCTTTGCGCCGTTGACCGTTATGGACTTGGAGCCGATACTCATTGCAGCGGTTCCCTTTGGAAGTCCGGCTTCACTGGAGAGCGAAGGCATTACGAAAGATATATTGTCAAAAGCAACCGTACCTGTCTTGGCCCGCTCATCCTGGCCTTCTTCCACATTGACCACATACAGGCGCTTCAGCGCTGCCGGGAATTTGATGCCCGAACCTGACAGATCAATATTGAGGCTCTTCCAGCCGTTCCAGTCGATTACTTTGGCGAGATCGATATAGGATATGGCTCCGCTTCCGTCAACGACCTCAGCCCGGAGCCAGTTAAGACTCATATCCCCCTTCACATCAAGCGACATGGATGTTGCCGCAGCAGGAATGTTTTTGCCGCTGGTTCCATTAAGCTGGGCATAAGCGTACATCTTACCGCTGCCGGCTGTCATATCATAGCTGAGTGACAGCACTTTGGAGCCAGCTCTTTCTGCAGTGCCGGCCGCAACTCCAGCTGTTCCTGTCACGCTGTTAACATTGGATGTAAATGCAATAGGATAGCTTACATTTTCGAAATTCTCCCATGGGGTAGCTGCAGCGGCCGATAGTACAACTGCTGTGCTGAATCCGTCATAACGGGCGATAGCATAACCTGTCGTCACTCCAGGGTCTACCGAATCGACCGTCAATTTGCCGTCCTGCACACTGCCCTTAAAGCCGATAAGCTCCCATTTCAAGGATGCAGGTGGAACGGTAAGCGAGGCTCCATTTTCTGCCACAGCTGTCACCGGCACCGATACTGATGCTCCTGGGGTAAGCGGTGCTGTAGCTGTCCCCACCGTCAGGCTGGATAAATTCTCACCACCCAGTACCGTAACCTCCGTCGAGGCACTGGCTGCGCCGCTGGCAGCCTTTATTGTCGCTGTACCGGCTTTGACTGCGGTGGCTTCCCCGCCGTTTACAGTTACGCTTCCGTTACTTGCAGTCCACGAAGGGTTGCCGGATGCTACATCAATTGGATTGTAGTAAGTATCATAACCTTTTAATGAGTATGTTGCCTTTTGCCCGATCAGCAGTACTGTGCTGCCGCTAATCTTAATCCCTTTCACTTCCCCCTTGGGAGCCGAGGTATAGACACCCAGGCCATTGACGACACTGCGCTGCTCGGTGCCATATTCGGTATTGAAGGTAAGTGTGGTGGAAGTTTCCGCAAGCGGCCGGTCTACCATCGTTGTAGAGCCGCCTCCGTCCAGATTCATGCCTTTCCAGACACCGATGTTCGACATGAAGTTTTGCAGTTCAGTCAGCGACATGCCTGCGCTGTTGGCATTATCCTCCACTGCAATCACGTACACATACTGTCCACTCTGCGAATAACCCAGTGCTGTACGGGCGCGGAAGCCGCCGATACTGGAAGTCGAACGGGAAAAGGAGGTCGCCTTCCCATCGTTCACCAGAATGGTATGTCCTCCGATCATCATCTGCAGGCTGGCCGGATCAAGCTCCTGCTGCGTGGATTTGGACTTCAGGGTGTACGCACTGCTGAGCTTTTGCCCTACAGCAAGATGGTTTTTCACAAACTGTGCCCCAAGTCCGTGTGTCCGTAAGATGTAGGCTCCTTTTGGAACAGCCATGGACAAGGCCTTATCTGCTGAAATCTGGGTGATGATATCATTCTCTACAAGCACCTCTGTAGGTGTAGTGGAGCTGTTCTTAGGACGCTCCAGCGCAGTCCAGGCATCTGTATAGATGTAAGCCGCATTGGCATGACTATACGTAGAGCTGCCGTCCTCGGGGCTGTATGCCCCCTTATTGATGCCTGCCAGCGGAAACTGCGCTCCGTCCTCTGCAGTAAGCAGCCCCTCGAACGAATACTGGTCGATTACGGGCTTGCGGTCCTTGGTCACAGCAAAGGCGTACATTCCGTTAAGCTGCGAAGGTGTAGATACTACAACCCCGCCGGATACCTGTCCCCCGATAGGGGCACCTTCACCGCCTGTATTGAAATAGTCACCGTTTACTGCGGCTACCGCTCCTGTCTCCGCAGCCATACCGCCGGTACTTTGCCGTGTAGTTAATTTGCCGCCTTTGCCGGTCATTACATCCAGGGATACGTAAGGATTGTTTAGATCTACGCGAATCACATCTGCCAGACCGGTTGCCGTTTTCCCGGAACGGACCGTTGTGAATTTATACTTCATCATAATAGCCCCTGAGGTAATGACCTCTTCACCCAGCTTGGTTACGTTCAAGGAGGATGCTGCTTGGGCAACAGAGGCCGATCCCTGAGCCCATTGCGGCAGCCCCTCATTGCCCAGGACAGGCATGATCCACAACACACCGGCTAATGAGGCAGCAATCCATTTTTTAGCCGGCAGCTTTTTCATTCCCCGTAGCTGTTCCTCGTTCTTCTTCCCCATGAAAACTTCATTCATTTCAGCGTAACTCTCCCATCTCCATTATCAAATATAAACGTCTTTCAAAGGCAGGCACCACGTTCCTAGTTTCCTGCTATACCTTTAATAGACTGATTTCGAGAGGAAAAGTTGCGAATATTGCTAGACTGGGTCCAATTTGTCAGCTGACTAAAACGGTTCCTGGAATGCAAAAAGGCCCCGTATCCACGGGGCCTCCGTACAACATGACTCTCTTTACAAATATCCGGCCATGGTAAGCATCCGCTGCAGCATAACTGCAGCTTGGGCGCGTGTGGCATTCCCCTGAGGCTGGAATTCAGTGGTAGTCATCCCCAGGATAATCCCTTGCTGCACAGCCTTCGCAACAAATTCAGCAGCTTGGTTCTGAATCTTGGAGCGGTCTTTAAATGCTGCCAATGCGGTAGCAGAAGTTCCATTTAGAGTTATCGGATGTCCGGTATACTCCATAGCCCGGATAATCATAATCGCCAGCTGCTCGCGGGTGATATTATCATTGGGGCGGAATGTCGCATCCGTATTTCCGGTAATCACTCCCGCTTTGGCAGCCGCACCAATATAATCGCCAGTTTGGGTGGAAGGCTGCACATCTCTAAACCGCTGTGCCGTCTCACGGTTGCCAAGCAGCCCCAGCCCGCGGCTTAGCATGACCGCAAATTCTGCACGGGTAATCTTCTGTTCAGGCTTGAAGGTGCTGCCATAGCTGCTGTCGATTATATTCTTGGCGGCAAGCTGTGACACAATAGATTTGCTCCAATGGCTATTCATATCAGTAAAGCTCCGGGTCGAGAGGAATGTGCCCACGACCTGGTTGCCTACAGTACTGGCTGTAACCACTGTATAACTGCCAGCCGAACTCAGCTTGGTAGGGAGATAAGCGGCATCATAGTAGGCAAGATCCAGCCGGGCCGCCGAAACTTGCTCACTATTCAGCGTAGCTGTCGTACGGACTGCGTACTCTGCTGGTACGCTCAGCGCGGTAGTGTTGGCATAATTGCTGCTCACCACTGCGCTCAAGCGGATATCCATAAGTCCAGTGACGGTCTGAAGCCCCTGCGACTGAAGCTTCTGCTCAAACGGTGTAAAGGTTCCGGCAGGGACCTTTTCCAGCCGCAGTACAAGCGAAATGTTTTTGCTGTCTGAAATCAAAGTCGCGGCAAGACTGTTCATGTTCACGTCATTCAGCGCGAGACGGTACAAATGGTCGCCATAACGTAAAAGGAAAGTAGCCTTACTGTCACGGTTAACTGCATCCAGCAGCGGTTTGAGCGGCACACTCACATAAGCTGACTGATCGGTTGAAGGCACCTCAAATGCTAATGTAGAAGTACCCTGTTTGTATACATAATCATAGCTGGCAGCCAGGCGGTCAGCGGTCAGGTTGTATCTTTTTACCGATTGGCTGTATACAGAACGATCATCTGCTGCTGTAGAGGAATCACTTTTGAGCAAAGGATATTCTTTTCCGAACTCACTTGCTGCAAGTGTCCCCAGGTATGAGGGACGGCCAGCTGTCGAGGAATTTCCTGCCACCCCCGTCTGATTCTGTACCGAGAGCGCGGTAAAGGGAGTTAAGAGATTCCCGCTTTGATCCGAGATCGTCCCTGAACCAGACATGTAGGACAAATCAACCGTTTGACCGCTCTTCACGACACTGGATAACATCAATTTAAGCGAATTGCCAGAGATATAGTAGGATTGTATACCAATAGTGCTGCCGTCAAATCTGACCCCGAATTGGTTGGCGTTCAGCGCTGATGAGGCTTGCATGGTTTTGCTGAATGTTACTAGCAGTTCGTCGCCCGTTATTGTTGCTGAACTAATATCTGAAACTGTGGTTCCCGAAATGTTTACGGGCTGCTGATTCAAATAGGGAGCGCGGTTACCGTTAAGATCGATGATCCCTGAAGTCCCCGGTACATATGAAACTGTAGTCGGCTGATTAACCGCCAGCGCACTCTGGAGCGTCAAGGTAACTTGATTGCCGCCAGCGGCTACTGCCGTAACGTAGTTAGGTTTACTGCCTACCAGAACGGAAAACTGGCTGATCATTGGGAGACTGCTTGAGGATAACCCCTCGTTATACGTCAGTATGATTTTGTTGCCGGAACCTGCCGCATTCTGAAATCCCGGAGGCACATTATCAGCACTGTTGCGGATATAAAAATCACTAAAATTTGCTACATTTTGTCCGTTCGTATCCACTACGGGATAAGAGCCCGCAGTATAGGACACCCGGATAACCTGGGTGTTCGTTGCAGCGTTATCTAAACTTAAATTTATCTTTGCGCCACTGGATGATATAGCGTTTACCCCAAGCGAATAACCATCTGCATAAACGTTGAACTGGCTGTAGGCATTGGGATTGACTGCTTGCAGAGCATCATTAAAATTCAGCAAAACAGTTTTTCCGGTAAGAGTCCCGTCTTTTATAGTAGTCAGCGCAGACTGGACTCCGTTCACTACCTGATACTGTGAAAAGGTACTGGCATTATTACCGCTCAAATCCTGAATGGGGCGCAGCCCGCCTGAATAACTGACCTTGATAACCTGGCCTACAGTGACCCCTGTATTTAACGTGATATAGATACTATCTCCTTGAATGGAAATACCGTCAATAGCGCGCTTCTCATCATTAACGGTAACTGCAAAGCTGGATGGCAGCAGCGCTGCCTCTGTTTTCAGCGCCTCGTCATATTTCAGACGGATCGTGCGGTTATTCTCTACTTGGGCCGACTTAAGCACGGGAGCAGTCTTGTCCAGAGAATAGGTCTGAAAGCTCCAGGCATTTTTGCCGCTTAGTCCACTGTAGATCACTTGGCTGTTGTTGGCATCCACAAAAGCGCCATTCGCAATATCCAAGTAGTACGTCGTATTATTGTCAAATGCTGCAGCGGGAGTTACAATGAACTCTTTGGCTGAGGCGCCCGCTGAGAGGGTGGATTCCAGCTTTGTTCCATCCCCTTTATATA
This sequence comes from Paenibacillus graminis, assembly GCF_000758705.1. NCBI lineage: Bacteria > Bacillati > Bacillota > Bacilli > Caryophanales > Paenibacillaceae > Paenibacillus > Paenibacillus graminis. The sequence continues at coordinate 6,611,575 of NZ_CP009287.1, forward strand.
GGATTACCGGACCGGCTACCTTATTATTAAGAACAACATTCCGGTTAAAGGTAATTTTGATCGCCGGATTTAGACTTACCGATTCGCTGCGGTCTGCCGGAGAAAGGGCCTCGATGCCAAACCCCTTGACTTCACTTGTGGTATAACTCCATGTAAGCGGACCTGAAGCCGGAAATAAATTTCCATCCTGATCATGAAAAGCTCCCTGCGGCACAGTAACGGTATACATAGTTTTTTCCAGCAGAGGATTTGCTTCTGAGGCCGCGTCTATTGTAATTGTCGGCGTACCGCCTCCGGTAACCGCTGTAGAGTTGACGTTAAAATATCTTGGCCCCCCCGAACTGTTAACCGGTGCAAGCGAGATCACTCCCGCATTCGGCATCATCGGACGGTCAAAACCTAGCAGAAGATCACTAGTAGGATTTACTCCAGTAGAACCCCCGGCAGGAGAAACGTTGGCGCCTGCTCCAGTGCTTTTGGCTGTGAAGCTCCATATGCTGCCGCTGGAGACCCCGGAGAATGTCCGGTTCTCATCATCTTTTAGCGCATAGTTATCAATCAACACATAATATGTACTCCCTGGGGTTAGCTTACTGGCCAATGTCATACTTACAGCAGTGGTAGTCCCATCCGTCTGCACATTAACATTAGGTTCTCCATCCTTGAATTTGAACTCCTGAACAAGCGTGTTATCTGCTGAAGAGATAAGCTTGGCAGACCCTCCGCCTTTTTGCAGTTTTTTATCCAGTTTGAAGCTCAGCTGATTTAGTGTTGCCGAATCTACCCGCGAGTTGTTCACCGGCGAAAACTCCGTTATCGATACTCCCTGACTTGCTTCCGGAGAAGTGGTAAATTCCCAGGATACCGCGGATGACTCAGCTCCTGATCCGTCTTTGAACAATCCTTTAGGGAGCGATACGGTATAGCTCTTGTTAGGCTCTAACGGCTTGTCAGCCCCCCATCTGATTTCATAGTAATTGGAGCTGCCGACTAGACCCAAAGTGCCAACAGATACAGTGACAAAGGGATTCCCAGCCTGAGTTATCGTGATATCCCCGTTCTGGGGATTTACCACACGGTCAAAGCTCAATTTGATCGAGGAACCTAGGCTGATATTTTTCTCTCCTGCGGCCGGCGAAGTTGCTGACATTCCAAATTCACCCGCAGCATAGACTGCCGGTGTTCCAAGTCCAAGTGTTGGGGAGACAGTCCCCAATAGCAAATCTCCTGCCAGAATGAGTGCTGCCCATATGGTAATTTTTCTTTTCATGTGGTGATAGACTCCTCTCAAGCCAAACTTTCGTTTTTACATATATTCTTATATTTCGGTTAAAAGGCTTCCAAAGTTTAGAAGGCGTCCCAGGCGAAACAAGGTAAATAGGAATCACTGAATTTTCGGGCACACAAAAAAACCCGCAGCAGCTGGCTCCAATGATCGAAGCGCTGTCCTGCGGGCCTGCATATAATAAGGAAGAAATTCTTATAAAACCTACAATAGCTTATAATCCGGCCTGGCCCCTCAGCATTTCAGCTTTATCCACGCGCTCCCAAGGAAGATCAACATCCGTCCGTCCAAAATGACCATAAGCTGCAGTTTGTCTATAGAGTGGTTTGCGCAGATCCAGCATTGAGATAATACCGGCTGGACGTAGATCAAAATTGCTGCTGATCAGCTCAGCCAGCTTTTCTTCACTAATTTTGCCTGTTCCGTATGTATCTACATTAATCGAGACAGGGTTAGCTACACCAATCGCATACGCCAATTGAATCTCGCATTTGTCAGCAAGCCCGGCAGCCACTAGATTCTTAGCCACATAACGCGCTGCATAAGCGGCGGAACGGTCGACTTTGGTTGGATCTTTACCTGAAAAAGCTCCGCCTCCGTGACGGGCATACCCGCCATAGGTATCGACAATGATTTTGCGCCCGGTTAGACCGGCGTCTCCTTGCGGACCGCCAATGACGAAACGGCCAGTAGGGTTAATGAAATATTTAGTGTTCTCGTCAAGCAGCTCAGAAGGTACCACCGGCAAAATTACATATTCCTTAATGTCCGCCTGAATTTGTTCAAGTGAGATTTCTTCGGCATGCTGGGTAGAGACAACTATCGTATCCACGCGCACCGGTCTTTCATTATCATATTCAATAGTGACCTGGGTTTTGCCGTCCGGACGCAAATAATTAAGCGTTCCATCCTTGCGCACCTCAGAGAGGCGGCGGGCAATACGATGAGACAAGGCAATAGGCAGCGGCATTAATTCAGGCGTTTCATTTGTCGCAAAACCAAACATCAGCCCTTGGTCACCCGCACCAATATTCGCCGTTTCCTCGGCAACCTGTGCAGGGTCACGATTTTCCAATGCAGCGTTTACACCTTGTGCGATATCAGCCGATTGCTCATTCAGCGAGGTCAGCACTGCACAGGTATTATAGTCAAAACCATATTTTGCGCGGGTATAACCAATCTCTTTGAGTGTATTGCGCACAATTGCCGGGATATCTACATATTCCGACTTGGTGCTGATTTCCCCTATGACCAACACCAGACCAGTGGCAACAGCTACTTCACAGGCTACACGGGCATTGGGATCATTAGCCAAAAACGCATCAAGGACTGCATCGGATATCTGATCGCAGATCTTATCGGGATGCCCTTCTGTTACGGACTCTGAAGTAAACAAATGACGTCCTTTAATAGACAATACAACAACCTCCCATATTGTTAGTCTGACACTGTATAAGGGGATGCTTCAACGGCTGCCAGAACAGATGAATTTTGTAATGATAGAACTAGCAGATCCGCTTCCAACTAGAATTAATCCATTCCCCAGACTCAATAATCATAGTTGATATTGTCAGATAAGTTCAAAAAATGAACCTTTTCCGATTGGAAAAGGTTTATGGCTTTCCACAAAAGTCATATTATCTTATTTACCGGATGGTGTCAATTCAACCCATTCTTATTTAAAAAGAGACTGTTCGGCCTGCTTCACAAGCCTCTTGGTAATTTCCCCTCCAACAGATCCATTGTCCCGGGAAGTGAGATGTCCCAGATACGGAGAACCATACCCCATCGAGCTGCCTGTTACCCCAAACTCAGAAGCAAATTCAGTATCAGCCCCTCCGCCATAAGAAGCACCATATAAACCAAACTCAGAAGCAATCTCGTACTGCATTTGTTTCAGCATTGCCCGGCTTTCCGGTACCACAGTGCGATTATTACGTGCCATGTCTATTGCACCTCCTGAAGATTTTAAGAATACAGGAGTATTGTGTGCCGGGGTTGCTGCATTCAGTCGTATCAATCTTTGTTAACAGTGGTAATGAGTGCCGCTCAGGTATGATTTTTGCTTAAACAGGCAACATTATTATAGAAGCAGGTCATGTCGGATCATATGATAAACGATTATTTTAATGTATATCCACCACGAACCAGTACGACAAGTCCTAACTTCTGACCATCTTGTACATTGATCCCCCGCCCATCGCGAGGAAAAGATAATAGATGATTCATGGGAGCAGCTTGTCCATTGGCCAGATCCTTGCCATCAGTCAAATCAGCTACACCATTAGCCGCCTCCGAAAAAATCACGGCTTTGCCTGCACGTACAATAAATTCAGCACCGGCAGATCCCATTAAAGTCTGTCCTGGTTTGACATCTACAATCACAGCTTCGTTACTGTTGGCAGGAGCAGATGTCTGCGGACTTGATGATGAAGTGGCCGTTGGTGCCGGGGATGCGGTAGCAGTGGCTACTGGAGGGCTCGTTGCAGCTGTTCCGCCCCCTAATGCTTTCTGAATCTGTTGATCTACATAACTCTTGGTGACAACCGGATCATCTGCTGTACCTGGCTGATTCCCTACACTTGCACCTTCAGCTGTAAGATTCATCAGTGATCCCGCCCATACTGCTCCACCCAACAAGACCACTGCCATCGTTACTTTCATTGCTGATTTCATTGCTTTCCTCCTTCAGGGATGGAAAATGATTAAAAAAAAGAATAGCCTCCGAAGAGGCTATTCTTTGCTTCGGTAATACACGAGGAACAGTATTATTTACCGGATACTTCAGTACCAGTAGTAACTTTGTTATTCTCGATGTCAGTGAAGTCTGCAGTGTCTTTAACCTTAACTGTAATTACGTTAATGTTGTTAGCGTTAAGGTCTTGAGCACCGGAAGATGCAGTAGCATCAATGTCCTTCTTATTGAATGTAACATACCATTTATCGGTGCTATTACCAACCTTATCAAAGGTCATAGGTTTGATTGGGGTATTGTTAATGCTGAACAGCAAATCATCTGCTGTAATATTTTTAACATTCTCAGAGAAGGTTACAATCAGAACTGCCGAGTCAGTAGACGATACAGCAGCAGAGGTGAGCTTAGGAGCTACAGTGTCAAACAGTTTGATGGCTACTTCATTGTGAGCTTCAACTCCATTACCAGCAGTATCGGCCACACCATTAGCCAAGAACTTGTAGTCCTTAGTTTCACTGATTGAAGACTTCGGAATCCGGATTTGTGCAACTCTTGTAGTAGCATTGTCAGCAGCTGCTTTAAGTGTAACGTAAGCAGTTGTAGGCAACGCTTTGCTGTCCATTGTGTAGCTGTTGCGATCAGTCAGGGAAGCAATACTTACTCCTGAATTGTCACTTACAGTTACTTCAATGATATACTCAGTAGAATCATTTGGACCGTATACGATGCTGGTAACTTTAGGTCTGTCGGAATCGGAAGAAGTAGTGCTTCCTGTAATCGCAACAGTTGTTGCAACCAGCTTATTCTTGGCAAAGCTTGCATCAGTTACCAGACCTTCTGGCAGACGCAGAGTGTGTGCACCCACAACACCAGCCGGTGTAGCATAAGTCAAAGATTTACCATCTTTGGATCTTACAACTGGGTTAGAGTTGAGCGAAGTACCAACACCTGTGGAATCTTTAATCAATGTAAGGCCAGACACACCAGCTACAGGGTTCACTTCTTCGGAGAACTTGACAACCAGTCCGCTGCCGCTCTTGTAAGTGATACTTGTTACGGTTGGAGCCACAGTGTCTTTAGTGAAGGTAATAGGTTGAGTCACTGCAGTACCCAGGTTGTTGCCAACGGTATCACGAACAGTTGCACCGAATACGATGCTACCTGTGAAAGTACCAGTGGATGGCAACGATCCAAGTGGGCTATCCAGTTTGAACGTTTTAGTGTCGCTTGTAGTGTTGATTTTGAATACCCCGATGCTCACTCCGTTGGCATCCAGCAAACGAACATTACCCACCAGTGAATTGTAATCCACTGCTTTGTTGAATACAACTTCAACAGCCTTGTCACCAATTGCAGTAACTTTTGTAACAACCGGTGCTTGAACATCAGAAGTTACTGTTACAGTTGTTTTAACTGGGTTTGGTGTAGCCAGGTTACCAGCGTAATCCGAGAGGTTAGTCAAGGACACATCATAAGACGTTCCGCTGTTCAGCGTGCCAGCAGTCAGTGTCACTTCATCCAATGGCTGGTAAGTGTCGCGAGTTACACTTGCAGCTGCACCGTTCACGTATGCAATCAATCCAGCTGTTTTAACTGGCTCGCTCAGCTTAACGTATACTTTATTTGTAGTTGTTTTTGCAACAGCAGATACAGAAACTACTGTTGGTGCAACAGTATCAGCAACAGGAAGCAGTTGAGTGAAAGCAGGGATTGCTTCACCAGCAGTTGTTCTGATTGTGTCGTTGATTACTACTGTGTAGTTACCTTTCAGGAAAGTATTTCCATCCAGGGAAATTGTAGCTTGAGTAGCGTCATCGCTGATAACAACCTTAGCGTCTTTAGCTACATCAACTGTTTTGCCAACTTCAGTTACTTTAACTACGCCTTCGATCAGGGTGTTAGTTTCAACCAAAGTTTCAGGGTCGATAGCGCGGTTGAATTTAACTACAACTTGCTTAGCGTTTGGAGCTGTTACGGAAACAACCTTAGGCGCTTGCAGTGTTACTTTTGCAGTGTAGTCTTTTTCAAGGTGCTTGAAGTTGATTGTAGTTTCAACGCCTGCTACCAGAGCAGTTGTCAGATCAACGTTTGCAGTTGTTTTATCAGAGAATGTCACAACTACTTTGGTTGGGCTTACTGCTTCTGCAGAAGTTACAGTCAATGTAGGAGCTACAGTCTTTTGGTCAACTGCATAAGCAGTTTCTACTACCAAAGAGCGAGTAGCGTTACCTTTGAAGTTGGTGGTTTGTGCAACCAGACCAGCGTTGATAACTGCTTGAGCATAGCCTTTAGCCCATGCGGATGCGGAGTTATCAGTTGTAGCAGGTTGTTCCAGCTTCAGAGCGCGGAACAATACAGCCGCTACTTCTTGAACCGTTACTTTACCGTTGTAGTTGAAGAGACCTTTAACAGTATCCTGACCTTGCATATAACCAGCTGCAGTTACAGCTTCGATGTAAGGCACTGCCCAGTTCTTCGCTGTGTAACCTTTGTCTTTGTAAGACAATTTGCCAGTTACTTCAGTAAGACCAAACAATTTAGTAACGATCTTAGCGAATTCAGCGCGAGTCAGATCTTTTTCAAGATGTGCTTGACCGTCTGGGTAGCCGTTAAGGATACCTTTTGCTGCCAAAGCATCAAATTTTGCTTGTGGAGTTGTTGCAGTTTCACCAAACGCTACAGAGGCAAACATCGAGAATGCCATTGCTGTAGATAATGCTACGGATAAAATTTTCTTCATAACCTTTTTTTCTCCTCCTTGGACGTTCATGAACTGAGATTCTTCTTTAGTTGGGTAGCTCATGTCACTCATTAGCCGATGCACCCCCTTTCCCGAGTTGAGCATATTAAGTATAAATAATGTCTGTGACGGGTATCACAGAAACTTGTAACCAGCTTCAAGGCATAGTAATACTAGATTCCTAATTCTACCTAAGTATTATACAATGTGCCTCAAGTCACGTAAAGCTAATTTTTCCATTTGGCGGTGTTATTCAATATTATGATGATTAACAATGCCTTGTGTAAGTGACTCTACATCTTAAACGCAAGAGTTTCTAGAAAGTTGCGCTTTGTTCAAAAAAAAAATTTAAAATCCTTTTACGGCTGGCCCTGTCCCAATTAGAAGAGACAATATGTATGTTCTACTAACTATTGTTAATGATGGGTCGCTACGGGAACCAGTATAGCATACAGACTTTCCAAACGTCATTAAGCAATATTTGTTAAGTAAATAAACATAATCATCCATTTTCAAACCAGTTCATCTAATAGTTCTTATGGACAAAACAAAAAGCGCCGTTTCCGGCGCTTTTATCTAAAGTCTAACGTATCTTCATGGATAGTTGTATCAGCTCCTGGCGTTTCTCAGGACTTGAATTGACATTCTCGTACATAGCATCTATTGCACCACGGTTCTCCCGGTAGGTCTTCTCATGTTTGATCGTGGTATGCGACCATTCAATTAAAGCATTCTCTGCAGTTACAAGATCATTGTATGCATCATGGAACCCGGTAGTCTGTACAAGCTCTTCCATAACCTCCTGCGTGATCTCCTGAAGTGCCCGTTTTGCAGCGATCTCCTTTTCCATTACCTTTGCTCTATTCTCAAACGAATTCTTTGCTTTCATGTAATCCAGCTGTGCTTTTGATAAAATCGGTTTCATCGATGGCTTTCACCTTTCAGAAAATATTATTTTCTAAGTTATTGTAACGTAAAATGGTGCAGATTACAAAGTTTATGTCGATGACTTTGTAAATTAATTACAAACAACAGGTCCGCGAACAGCATTCGCGGACCTGTTGTTCTTTTGATTAGCTTAATTAAAGGTTTTTGGGAAGATGTTTGTACTCTTCTTCAAAAGTGCTACAGCAATCTTTCCGGCTTCCGCTCTAGTCAGTTTCCCCTTTGGATTAAAATTATATACCGGCTTGGTTTGACCTGTAATAGTTACGGCGCTACCTTCCATGATTTTGGCTTTGGATACCGCATCAATCGCTGGTTTCGAATAAAAATCCATACTTCCCGTATCCACAAATGACTTGGTGAGGGTGGCTAGCAGTTTGGCATCGTTAGTAGCCATTTTCAGCTTCAAAGCTCTGGCAATCATGACAGCAGCCTGCTCTCTTGTCAGTGGCTGATCCGGGCCGAAGAACCCATCACTTAGGCCGGTGACAATCCCTGCTCTAGCCGCAGTCTCGATATGTTTGAAATCCCATGTCGTTGACACCGCCTCAGGCACGATATCAAAGAAAGTCTGCTGATTATTATTATAGTTCAGAGGAATATCCAGCCCTTTTACCAGCAATGTGGCAAATTCACCGCGTGTCGTTGTATCATCAGCACCAAATTGGTCGAATCTCAGATTTTCCATAATCCCTTTGGAGTACAGTCCGTTAAGAATGTTTCTTGCCCATGGATGGTTAGTGATATCTGTGTATCCACGACGCAGCTTCATTACTGTATAATACCCAAACTGGTCAAAAGGCACTGTGATTGTATGTTTCTTAGTATCCACTTCACCGCCAATGTTCTCCCACTGTCCTGAGTCGGTATACCGGAACACGGTGATTGTCGACCCCACTTCATCCACAATGCTTGAATTGAAGGTTAATGTGAGTTTTCCCCGCTGAGAAGGAACAATTTTTCGTTCGGCTTCAATTTGTGTGAAGTTTCCTTCTATGGAGTATGGAGCAATACCATTAGTGGCTGGTTTATATAGAGCATTGCCTTGGGTTCCTTTTTCACCAAGTCCGCCGCTCAGCCAATAAATATCTGAAACCCGGGAGAAATTATTGGTTTCTACTGTTGAGTTAAACCGCAACACTAAGTCAGAGGGAATCAACAATGTACCGAGGCCACCAGGAGTACGGGCATCAGCATCCACATTAATAGTGTTGCCATAATCATTTTTACGTTCAACAACACCATCTACAGGATCTGCGATACCGAACAGCAGCTTGGTGTCAGGATAGTACTTCGCAGCTCCAGAGGTGGTAAAGCCCTTCATTAATGTTCCTTTTGGGAACGTGAGCTCAAGCCCTTTGTTAAACACACTATATTTAGCAGCAACTTTCTCAGCCATAAATTGCGTGTCCACCTGAACAGCACTTGCATAGTAAACAGTAATAGTATCATTTAAGGTTGAATTAGCCCGTACGATTTGAATTTTGATTGAAGTAGCTTTGTCTGGTTTTAATCCCACATAATCTAACGTGAACCGGTTCGGCAGGTCAGTGCGTTTCACTGCTTCAAACTTGTTGATTACAACTTTAGTAGCACCTTCAGCCTCAATATCAAAACGGACAAAATTCTTATTAACAACGATTTGTTTTCCTACAGTGGCAACTGGAGATAAGATCCGGTATGGAGAAACTTCACGTACTACTTCCATGCGCTGATTCGTGCGTGCGCCAGTTTCATTAATCAGCTCCAGATTATATACAATACTGCCTGCAGTTTCAGCGGGAATATCCAAAATCCGCAGGATAAAGTCTTTGCTGCTGCCTACAAAATCATAGTAGTAAGTCTTTCCTTTATACACAAAATTTTGTGATACCTTTTGGATTGAAGTATCACCCAGTACTGCGTTATCTAATGAAAGAAACAGATCTGATCCCTGATATAGATTAAGCTTGTTTGCAGCTCCGCCTCTAAGAACCAAGTCATAGCTGGTCTGGCTTGTAAAAAACTTGTCGTCCTTGAACGTGAATTCCGCAGTTAATCCAAGGATATCGTTAAGCTCTTTGTCGGTGTAAGCCTTAATGTCTGTATGCGAGAACGCTGCTCTGCCTTTGGATAGCTTGGGATGAAATTGCGACAGGTTGGAGACATTGGTATCTACAATATAGAATTTCAGTTCTTTACGTATTTCTCTTTTGTTGCTTGCATTGTCCATGGAGGTCCCGGTGAATACAAGTTTGTTTTCTCCGTATACCAGTGGCCCTGAAGCTGATATGGTTAAATCAAAGGAGAAAGTCGATTTATTCATCGGATTAAAATCAAGATTGCTAACCTCTGTCGATTTCAGCTTATCGTTTGAAATACCGTTGACAAAAAATTGTGCGTTGCTGATGTTCTCAAATCCGATATATTCACCTGAGACTTTCAAAATATTAGAACTATTAGCCGAGCTAAACGTATAAGTCTGACCATCATTTAAGTTGGCAACGTAAATGTAATTCTTGGATACATAGGAAATGTCTGCATTATAGAAGGATTGCGATCCTGAATATTGAAATTTCACTTTCTGTTGTCCATTGGAGAATCCAACTACCTTATATATGACCTCATTATCTGACAGTCCTGTAACATTGGTCTGTTTCTCCAACGTAAGCGAAGCGCCCAAAGGGAGATAGGAAGCCAGTAAAGCCTTAGCAGCATCAGGTTTAGCACTCGACTTAACCAGAATGTAGAAATCTGATTTCTCAACCTGAGCACCGTTCAAAGCCAGCTTGGAAAGTCCGGTACTAGCAATTGCTTCACCATTATATCCAGACAAATAGTACATTTCGGTTATAACATTTTCACCTGATAAAAATTTGTAGTTTTCTTTTACAGACGTACTATACGTTCCGTATTTAATTCCGACGGTTACGCTGGACGATCCTGCTGTGAGTGTGAATGGTGCCGTTGTCTTGAAGGCAATCAGCCGGTATTGAGGGGTTACGCCATCCGGAGCCGGAATTACAGTCTCATTCTGTGGTGTAGTACCCGGAACCTCAGAGACGGTACCATCAGCTGCAACATCATAAGACTGAAGCACATTCACTGAAACCACTGTATCGTTAATCTTCACTTCATGGTCATCATTGAAGGACTTGGTACTAGCATTATATGGCAAAAGCACTTGCCCCATAATAGTAGCAGTGGTGTCTGTTGCAGTAAGCGTAGGGACATTATCAAGTATATTGTACGCTTTATTACCGTGAACAATTTTCAGATCGGTAAAAGGCTTGTTGGTGTCAAAATAATAAACCGAGCGTTTGATTGATATAGAGTCCGCTGCATTCTGCACAACGATGTCCAGCGTGTTCTCTCCGGACTTCAATGTTAATGCCGGCGTAAAAAAGGTGCCGTCCTCAAGGAGAGAGGTCTGCATCGCGGAACCACCGTTGAGCGATACGCTGACTTTAGTAGCATTCGTCACTTTACCCTGGAGGGTAATCTGCTGATTCGGTACAACAACCTTTGTACCTTCATTTAAGTTAATGGCAGCAGGGCCTCCTCCAAGCACTTGCAGCGAAGTGACATATGGAACCTTATCATACAGAACATAAAACGATTCAGAGCGCTGCAATGTCCCCTGCATCCCTGAGAAGGTGATTTTATTAAATCCTGTGAACAAGGTAAGTCCGCTCGCAACAAACCGGTTATCCGGGTTAGTAGTGTCGGTAGTTACTGCACCCGTAGTGGAATGTGTATCATCTGTCACCCATTTGTCTCCACTCTGCGTCATCTGTTGTACAGTAACCTTCATTGTAGAGGCTGTTACCTGTGCGTAAGTACCTGAAATGGAAAAGTTGGGAGCACTTGTCTTATACACGGTACTTCTTGTAATAGAATCCTTGACATCCATTTGAAGTGCCGCCGTATTCCGCAGCGTGAGATCATCCGGACTGAAATAGGTCGTAGACGCGGTTGCCGCCGCGGCCTGCGGCGTGTATTTGCCTGGGAACATGGAAACGATTAGAGCCGCCAGCAGCAGCCAAACGAATGGTCTCTTAAAGCGTAACATGTGTATATCTCTCCTTTGAGTTATGTTCTCATTATTCCTCACTTTGTTCTTTATCGGTCAAAGAGAGGGGATTTTTTAGGAATATCACAAAAAAGCTCACCCTTTTGTAGGATGAGCCTTGTCAGATAAGGAAGATAATTGCATGACGCAAACAGATGCACTTTATGATTTGGAGCCGCGTTCCGGGTTAGCCTTTACCCGCATTCTTAGCAGAAAATCAATCAACGGACGTTTGGTCTTGCTGATAACACCGGTGATTTCTGCGCCGATCTGCAGGAAGAAGAGCATTACACAAATTACGACGAAGGTCACCCAGTTGGCTTCATAGAGAGACGCAGATGTCTGGATTACAGCCAATATTCCAAAGAAACCGGCAATGCCATATATAATCAATACCGTCTGACGGTGGCTGAAGCCAAGCTCGCGCAGACAGTGATGCAGATGGCCTTTGTCCGGGGCAAAGATTGGTTTCTTCTGCAGCTTCCGGCGGACAATGGCAAAAAACGTATCCGACAGCGGAACTCCGATAATTAAGAGTGGTGTGATAAAGGAAACTACAGCAATTTGCTTAAAGCCCAGCAAGGCAAGCAGCGCAAGGCAGAAGCCCAAAAACAGCGAACCTGTATCACCCATGAAAATTTTGGCGGGATGAAAGTTGAAGAACAGGAAACCCAGGATGCTGCCAAGCAGCAGCAGGCAAAGCAAGGCAACCATGGTATTGCCCATCAAAAATGCCATGACAGCAATCGTAGCAATCGCAATACCGGATACTCCGGCAGCAAGCCCGTCCAACCCGTCAATCAGGTTAACGGCATTCGTAACCCCGACAATCCAGAAGATCGTCAGCGGAATGGCAATCCAGCTTTCCAATGAGGAATACGTATTATTAAATGGAATGTTTACAAAATCAACGGTAATTCCGAATCCGAAAACAACGATGCACGCTGCGGCAATCTGGCCCAACAGCTTCACCTTCGCCGAAAGCTCAAACCGGTCATCCAGTGCACCGATAAGAACGATCAGTCCGCCGCCCGAAAGCAGCGCTTTGATGAAACTTACCTCCCGCGGAGTAAAATCATAAGGAATAATCGGCAATACGGCAAGCAGGCCTAACACAAACGCCAGAAAAATACCTAGTCCGCCGAGGCGGGGCATAATCTTAGTGTGCACTTTACGGGCATTCGGCACATCTGTGGCACCAATTTTAATCGCAAATTTCTTCACGAATGGTGTCAACAGCAGTGCAAGTCCCATGCACACAACGAATCCGGCGATGTATATGATTAACATTTGATCAGTCGACCCCCATTTCTCTACCGCATTGAATTATACGCTGAACGTAAAACAAATTCCAATTCCGTTTTTAGGCTGTTGCACGGATTTTTACGGTGAATAACGTCGTTTTGCTATACTTTTGTTACTTTATCTTTCTCACGCAGCACTTTTACTGCGAATTTCGGCAGCGCAAGCATTCTTTTGTAGCGGGTAGGCTCCTTAAGAAGACGGTATAACCACTCTGCACGGAGTTTCTGGAAAGCTTTTGGCGCTCTGCGGCTCTTGCCTGAGATCACATCAAAGCTCCCGCCGACACCCATCATTACCGGAATGTTCAGCCGGGATTTGTATTTGGCGATCCAAGGCTCCTGACTATCAGCTCCTCTGGCAACAAAAAGCAGGTCTGGCTGAGCTTCGATAATTCCATTCACAATCTCCTCGTCCGCTTCCGGCCCGAAAAAACCGTCATGATATCCCGCTATAATGATACCGGCATACTGAGATTGTAACCGGGAGGCGGTCTCGCGAATCACCTCAGGCGTAGACCCCAGCAAATATACCCTCCATTTATAGCTTTCGCCCTGGCGCAGCAATTCATGTAGCAAATCAAAACCAGCAACACGTTCAGCAACAGGCTGTTGGCAATATTCGGCAGCCCATACAACCCCTGTTCCGTCAGGAACCACCAGTTCGGCTGATTTCATGATCTCCATATAAGCCGGATTGTCCAGGGCGGTCATCACCATGATCGGATTGGCTGTAATGACCTGATGCGGCTCACGCCTTTGGACCGCCTCGGTCAAATAGGAAACCGTGGCTTTCATATCGATTTTGGATACCCGGATGCCGAAAATCGGCACCGTGGGGATCACACTTTCTGCTTTCACGTATCTATCACCCTTTACGGCGGAAATATTCAATAATTTGCCGGGCTGGCGCTTCAGCCTCCTGGACCAACGAAGCAATCAACGGCTCGCGCTCACGCTTCCATTCATCCCCTGACTTCAAAAGCTGAAGCACTTCGGCAGCAAGCCTGCCGCTGTCCAGTGAGGACGTAACCCCGATAGGCTGGCAGCCCACCCGCTCCAGAAAATGGTCAATCTTCGGATCATAAGAGATTCCGATGAGCGGCACCCGTCTTCCTGCGGCATAAATCAGGCTGTGCAGCCGCATTCCGATCAAGACGTCACATGCCCCTACCTCCCGCAGCATCTGCTGCGGATGTTCAGCGTCCTCACAAAGGCTGATTACTCCTCCGTTCTGCGAAATTTCCTTCTCCAGCTTCTGCATGATATAACGTGAGGCTTCATGGTCAGAAGGATGATGAAATGGCAGAAAACGCAGATGAAGCGGAGTTTGAGCGCTTGCCTTCAGCAAACCTTCTGCGACAGCATCCAGTTCCCCCCGGGATTGCTCCCAGAAGCGAACAGAAACCCCTACCGTCGGAAGTTCAGACCGAGACAACGGATTTTTTTGAAGAGGTAATACGCTTCCTGCTTCCGTCCTGCCTCCCTGGCTGTCCTCTGGAAGACTTAATCCCATAACCGGGTCGGGTACCACTTCAATCTTATTTTTGCCCAGCCCCATGGATTGCAGCAGGTCGCGCGACTGCTCATCCCTTACAGAGATATAGCTGCATTTGCGGAAAACGGCTTTGATCAAGGGGTGAAAAAGCTTGCGGTTAACCGGTCCAATACCTTGAGCATAGATAAAAGTCGGCTTGCCCATCCATTGAGCCAGCTTAATGATGCCCAGGTAATAGGGGATGGATTTGCTCCCGGTCACATCCTGAAGCAGGCTGCCTCCCCCGCTGATCAAACCGGCACTTTCTGAGATAGCCCTCCGCACTTCGCTAAGTTTCATCCGGTGTACAGCCTTCACTCCATAGGCCGCTGCCGTGCTTTCCGGATCTATTGACAGCACCACAGGCTCAATGGCTGTTCCTGTTGCCAGCGAATGCTTCTGCAGCGCATTTAGAATGGACTGCAGCACTGCCTCATCTCCGCTGTTCCGGAAACCGTAATAACCGGAGATAATTATTTTTTGAGAAGCGGCGACCATCGTCTCCAACACCCCTCTGCAAGCTGCCATACCCCTACCGCAATCAGCCCGATAATCAGACCAAGACCCAGTCCCAGCAAACCACGGACCAGCGAGATCAGAACCGGAGAGTGGATATGGGCAAAGGTATCTACCATTGAAAGCTGCCCGATTACGGCGATGATCATGATAAATGCGGCATTCCGGTATTTATAGGCCATAAAGGCACCCAATATAAATAGCGGATGAGCCAGCAGGAATTCTTTGTTGCGCGGCCGGACCCCCACTGTATTTTCCAAAAAAGTGCGGAGAATTTTTTCCGGTCCGCTCACACTGCCGCTGTTGCCGGTCCGGCTCAAATAATACATCCCTACAATCCCCAGAACACCGGCTGCAATGACCCAAGCCAACGTAATGGGTGTCCGCAGGAGTTTGCCTGTTTTGCTAAGGACAAACTCTCCACGATAGAGCAGTACGTATACAGCAATCAGTGCAATAGGTGCTAAATGCAGCAGACTGACACCGCGGAACTGGTTAAGGACCAGACTGTAGGTGATATTGTTCAGAAGCGCAATCACAAACGGTACAGCGCTCAGCGAAATTAACGCTGTTTTGACGTAAAGCACGAGACTGTGAGCCAGGCGGCGCTGCGGAG
The DNA here is from genome assembly GCF_000758705.1 of Paenibacillus graminis. NCBI lineage: Bacteria > Bacillati > Bacillota > Bacilli > Caryophanales > Paenibacillaceae > Paenibacillus > Paenibacillus graminis. The sequence goes on from NZ_CP009287.1 coordinate 6,627,261, forward strand.
TCATAACCACATAGGTCAAGGAATTCGCCCGTAGCGGCGGACCCTTCTCATTTATTTTGCGTATCGCCAGTATCGTTGCCACTGTTGGTGCGCTGATGGCTACTGCGAGTGCCAGGGCCTGCTCGAACAGCTGCGGCTTAATCAGCATCAGTCCGGCGCTTCCTATTAGACCAAGCACCCAGGCAGGCAGCGTAAGCCATGGAATAAAGTAAGAGACCAAAAGGGCCACCATGGCTACAGCACCGATGACTGCAATTAATTTAAAATAACGCTGGAAAGAAGAATCCGCAACATCAAACGCAGTGGCTTGCCCCAAGGTGAAGCCGTTACTCTCAATTTTCTCTACCGCACCCCCAGGCTCGCTGAGGCTGGTGATCAGATTTTCCAGAGTATCCTTAATCTGCGCCTTTGACGTGTCCCGCGACGGAATGGTGTTGAGATAGATCATGCGAATGTTGCGGTCTTTCGTTGCCAGGGCAAAGCGGTCCGCTATCGTTTCCGGAGGAAGGGCGGAATCACCTTCACTGAGCGAGTACAGCCGGGTTACATTGTAATCCAGCAGATAAGCTAATTTATTGAATCCTTTTTGCTGTGCTTTGATATTCTCAATGGCGGCAATCCCTATTCCGCGTTCCTTAAGAAGATTGGAAAAAGCTGTAATGCTGTTCAAATCAGCATCATCATTAAACCCTTTAACAGACTCCCCTTCAAAAAGCAGACGTTTGACTCCAAGCTCCTGATAGCGGTCAAGCAGCTTGGTAACGGCAGCCTCATTGTAAGGCAGAGAATCTACAAGACGGGGTACAATGTTAAACCCTTTGCTATGCAGCATCTCCAGGGTGAACGGGTCAGGCTGCATCGGCTTCAGCGTAGCATCCTCCAGCGGAGTTTTGACAATCAGCCCTTGTTGCCCGCGGAAACTCCAGTTTTCGGTCGCTATATCCAGGCTGCTGAAAGTATCACGGATTATGGGCGCGAGAGCTTCACTGTTCTCCGGACTGGTGAAGAGGACGTATGTATAGTTCTCATTCTCCGGAATTACGGTATCCGTCAGATTGGCAATATCTGCCGCTCCCCAAATCATCAGCCGGCGGGCCTTGCGGTAATCCTCCAGCGTGTTTTCATAAATAGCCATGCTGCCTACGCCGGCAGATTTTAAGAGATCAAGCTGCTCTGAAATATAATCCTGCGGGTTCGCCCGGTAGCTGGCCGCTTCCACCAGGTCACGGTAATCAAAAACAAATTCAACCGTTTTGGAAGATTTCTCCGTCTGCAGGCGGTCATAGACGACAGGCAATGCGGCAAGCACACCAATCACCACAACTATCCATAACCATTTTCGTGAAGCGATGTTCCAACGTTGCCATTTCTGCTGCACTTCAAAGTACCTCCTCTTTCACTTAAAGCCTTCTCAAGGCTAATTTCAAGCAGAAACGGATGCGCGTCCATAGAGGAGCAGTATCCGTTTCGCTTAAATCCTGTATCTTCTATTATTTATTTCCCGTCAACGCGTGACATAACCTGCTGCGTGAGCGTGGCAACCTTGTCTTTGGCGTTCTGCAGCGATTCTCCGCGCACTGCAAAATACACTTTGATCTTCGGTTCAGTCCCCGATGGGCGCAAGCAGAACCAGGAACCGTCAGACAGCAGATATTTCAGCACATTTTCCTTAGGGAGTCCGTTCAGCCCCAGCGAATAATCCAGAACCTCGGTTACTGCTGCACCGGCAATCTCCTGCGGAGGATTGCTGCGCCAGTCATTCATAATCCCCTGAATCTGCGCCACACCGTCCTTGCCCTTCAACGTGCGGGATTCCAGACTTTCCAGGAAATAGCCGAACTGCTCATACAGCTCCTGAAGCACATCGTACAGCGTTTTCCCTTGGGCTTTGTAATAGGCTCCAGCTTCAGCAATCAGCATGGAAGCAAGCACGGCATCCTTGTCACGGGCATAATTCCCGGCAAGGTAGCCATAGCTCTCTTCATAACCAAACAGGAAGGTGTATTCACCGGACTGCTGGAACTGGGTCATTTTTTCACCGATATATTTGAACCCTGTAAGCGTGTTGAATACGGTAGCACCATAATACTCGGCAACAGCTGCACCCATTTCACTGGTTACAATGGTTTTGACGACGGCACCATTGCTTGGCAGCTTGCCCTGCTCCTGCAGGCGGCTCAAGTAGTAATGGATCATTAGTGCTCCGGACTGATTGCCAGAGAGAACAACGAACTTGCCTTCGTTGTCGCGGACTACGGCACCCATGCGGTCTGCATCGGGGTCCGTACCAATCAGCAGATCGGCACCCAGCTCCTCTCCCAGCTTGATTGCAAGGGTGAAGGCTTCCCGCTCTTCAGGATTTGGCGATTTCACGGTAGAGAATTCTGAATCGGGCAATTCCTGCTCCGGTACTACATGCACCTGGGTAAAGCCGATTTTGTTCAAAACGCTGCGGACGGGAAGATTGCCTGTCCCGTGAAGCGGTGTATAGACAATTTTGAAATCACGTCCCAGCGTAGATGTGATTTCGTCGCGGGCAACGCTCACAGCCGCTACTGTATCGGTGAATGCCTCATCTTCCTGCTCGCCCAGCCAATGCAGGAGTCCTCCAGCTTCGGCCTCTTCCTGGGACATCCGTTTTACGCCATTGAAGGAATCCACCTCCATGATGTAGGAGATGACTTGTTCAGCTTCATGCGGAACAAGCTGCCCGCCTTCAGCATTGTACACCTTGTAGCCATTGTACTCCGGAGGGTTATGGCTTGCAGTAATCACTACACCCCCGGTAGCCTTCAGATGACGGACCGTAAAAGACAGCTGCGGCGTGGAGCGCAGAGACGGGAACAGATGGGCTTCAATCCCGTTTCCGGCCAATACCAGTGCAGCCTCAAGGGTGAACTCCGGCGAAAAGCGGCGGGAGTCATGCGCAATGACGACAGAAGGTCTGCCTTCACCGGTATGCTGTTCAAGGATATAATTCGCAAAGCCTTGAGTCGCTCTGCCCACCGTATACCGGTTAATCCGGTTGCTGCCTGCTCCTATAACCCCGCGCAAGCCCCCTGTGCCGAACTCCAAATCTCTGTAAAAACGCTCTTCCAGCTCCTGTGGCTCATTAGCCAGAAGATTCAGTTCCGCCTTTGTGTTCTCGTCAACCGACGGGTCCTGCAGCCAACGTGACAGTGTTTCTGCGGCTTTGGGGCTTAATTGAGTCATATCAAATCTCTCCTTCTCCATCTATAATATATGATTTTATAACAGGTTCTAGCTGAGCGCGAACATAATTTCCCCGGAAGCGACCACCTTGCCCTCTACCTTCGCGGTTGCCTGCCCTTTGCCAATACTGCCCTTTAGGCGGGTAATTTCCACTTCAAGCACGAGCGTGTCTCCCGGAACCACCTGACCACGGAACCGGAAGCCGTCTAAGCCTGCCAAAAAACCGATTTTCCCCTTGTTGGCTTCAACTCCAAGTATGGCAACAGCGCCAACCTGAGCCAGTGCTTCGGTGATCAGAACACCCGGCATTACGGGATATCCCGGAAAATGGCCGACAAAAAACGGCTCATTCACGGTTACATTCTTGATGCCGACGGCCCGCTTGCCCATTTCTATTTCGGTAATTTTGTCCACCAGCAGAAATGGAGGCCGATGGGGGATTATTTCTTGGATTTCATTGATATTCAACATGGATACAAAGCTCCCTTCGCATATAAACCGCACCCTGGTAATCTGTCTGCCACTGCAGCATTTTAGTTTTATTTCCGGCCATCCTGCATAAATATGGACAGCTTCGGCAAAAACTATAATATCCTTCACCACCTGCAGCAGTGGAGGTTGAGATAAGGGGCTTTCTCCACCGCATAAGGCAACATGGCGGAGAGGGCCCTTTTTGCTCTCAGGGGCCTCCATCATTATACATTTTCCAGTATAAAAAAGAAAACTCCCCTGTACAACAAGGGAGTTCTAATATGAACAGTTATGGCGCAAACACCAAATCATACACATGCTTCCATGTACTCCAGTGAAGCACATCGCTGAATTCTTTTTTGCCCAGAACGACATACCCGGCAACCATGCCACCGCACAGTGCTGCCACCAGCAGCACTGGAATCAGAAACCACTGAACGATCGTCCATTTGGAAATTCCGCGCCGCCGTACGGGCTGATGCTGTTCCGCTTCATGAGTTGCTTCCGGCTTACTGTTGTTCTGACGAGCCATTCCTTCACCTACCCGCGCATGTTATTAGCCAGGCCGAGCATCTGATCGCTTGAGGAGAGTGCCCGGGCGGCAAGCTGATAAGTGCGTTGAATTTGCATCATTTCTGTGATTTCCTTGCTTAAATCCACATTCGATTGCTCCAGGTATCCGGCCCGGACGCCAATAGTAGAGGGCTCACCCGCTGCCTTGAAAGCCTGCTGAGCCGTGACTCCGTTACCAAGCACATAGAAATTGCCGTCTACTGCCTGCAGCGCACTCTTGCTTAAGGGCTCCACAATCATAATAGCTTCCCCTCGCCGTGCAGGCGCATTCTCAGCCGTCTTCGTCCATACCTGTCCGCTCTCATCAATGGCGGCACTTACGTCTGTGGGAACGGTCAGAGGTTTGCCTTGCTTGTTCAGCACTGGATTCCCTGTATTATCCACCAGCATCATCTTATCCGGATTTGCACTGTCCGGAACAAAGTGGAAATCCCCTTGGCGTGTATAAGCGGTAGCTCCGTTCACCTGAACGCCAAACAATCCGTTACCTTGAATGGCCAAATCCGTCGGATTTCCCGTCTCCTTAAGAGGGCCTTCCTCCCAGTTGGTTGTCACCGTGGGTACACGGACCCCAAAGCCGATATTAAAACCGAGCGGTGTGCTGCGGCCCGGCTGATCATAATCCTTGGACTGCTGCTGGACACGGGTCAGCACATCCTCAAAGGAGCCTTCCTTGCTCTTATAGCCATCGGTATACATATTGGCGACATTGTCGGCTATAATATCCAGACGCTGCTGGAGACTGGACATAGAGACGGCTGCGCCTATCGTTGAGTTGTTCATACGTTACCCCTCCTGTCCTATATTCTGCCGACTTCGTTTACAGCCTTCTGCAAACTGCTGTCATAAAACTGGATAACCTTCTGATTCGCTTCATACGCCCGGTAAGCCGCATTCATATCCACGGTCACCTTGGTTGCATCAACATTGGAATTTTCCAGATATCCCTGCCGCACCTGCAGATTGTCCGTCCCATTGGCGAAACGGATATCCGCGTTGTCCACATCGTCGGCGTGAAATACACCGTTACCGTCACGAACCAGTTCCTGGGGTCTTGTAACCACACTGATGCCTAATCGGGTTCCTGAAGGACGTCCTGTTGCAGGATTCAACAGGTTACCCTGTCCGTCTACTTTAAGTTTGTCCTGCGGACCTGTCAAGATAAGCGGGTTGCCGTTGCTGTCAAGCACCTTGAATCCGCCTGCGCTGAGCACTTCTCCCGCCGCGTTTACTGTGAAGCTGCCGTTGCGGGTATATAGTTGATTACCATCATTATCCTGAACCGTAAAAAAAGCCTGCGGCCGGTAGATTACCTCGCCATCAGGAGTAATATACTTGCCAGAGCCGTCAAAGTTAATATTGGCACCCGTCGCCGGGTCTGCTACCTGCAGATCTGTGGATAATGCAAAATCCACCGGCTTGCCGCTTTCAATAAGATCTCCCTGCAGATATTGGGAAACGGACTGTTCCGCAAATACCCCTGTATTCATTCGGCCTACTGGCTTTACCGTTCCGCCGCTCATTGCAGAAATGAGCACCTCGGGAAAAGCATGGCTGACGCTGTCTACCTGCTTGTACCCCGTTGTATTCAGATTGGCAATGTTCTGCGTTGCTGTATCATGTCTTCGCTGCTGCGTTACCATTCCGGCAGCCGCCGTATATAATCCTCTAAGCATGAGGGTAATCCCCTTCCTGATTGAGCTGTTAACTTATATTATCGGCAGGCTAGAATTTTTTCTTAACATTCTTGTCCAAATGATCGAGCATAATTCCGGTTCCTTTAACTACACAATGCATCGGGTCCTCCGCCACCCAGACCGGAACGTGCAGCTCCTCAGAGAGCAGCTCGTCCAGTCCGTTAAGCAGTGCGCCCCCGCCGGTCAATACGACCCCCCGGTCGATAATGTCCGCTGACAACTCCGGCGGTGTGCGTTCCAGCACCGATTTGGCCGCAGCCACGATGGAGGAAACCGGATCCCACAGCGCTTCTTTTACCTCACCTGAAGAAATAGTCAGCGTCTGGGGAAGCCCGCTTACCATATCGCGGCCGCGGATATCCATTTCGGACTTCATTCCGTCCGGACGGACCGATCCGATATTCAGCTTAATATCCTCTGCCGTACGCTCGCCGATCAATAGCTTGTACTTCTGTTTAATATATCTTAAAATGGCCTCGTCGAACTTGTCCCCCGCAATTTTGATCGAGGAGGCGGTAACGACGTCGCCCATGGACAGTACGGCTACATCCGTCGTTCCGCCGCCGATATCGACGACCATATTTCCACTTGGCTGATAAATGTCCATGCCCGCGCCTATCGCTGCAGCTTTGGGCTCTTCTTCCATAAAAACTTCCTTGGCCCCGCTGCGTTCAGCCGCTTCCCGGATTGATTTCTGCTCAACTGAAGTAATATTTGTGGGGGCGCAGATCAAAATACGGGGCCTTGCATACCACGAACGGCCGCCTACGCGGTCAATAAAATACTTCAGCATCATTTCCGTAATCGCAAAATCTGCAATGACTCCATCCCTAAGAGGACGGATCGTCGTAATATTTCCCGGTGTACGGCCTACCATCCGACGCGCCTGTTCGCCTACAGCAAGGACTTTCTTCGTATCACTTTCGAGCGTGACCACGGAGGGTTCATCCAGAACGACTCCCCTTCCCTTGACATGTATGAGCACATTGGCCGTGCCGAGATCGATTCCGATATCCTTGCTAAGCATAATGAAAGAGCCCCCAAAGTGTTATTTTAAAATAAAAGAAAGTATAAGTTTTACCTATACCTTAAACCATCTATTTCTCACTGGAACGGTTACCGTGCTTATATGGACGGAGCAGCCGTTACCTCTTAAATGAGTAAAATAGTTAGTTAGTCCCAAATTTAAAAATACCATACTTTAGGGGATGGATACAATGAAATAAAACTGAATTATTCCTTAAATTCCGAAAATCTTATGGCTTTGAGGCCACGGCGACCTCACGCTTTTTTCCTGTTGTTTTTTTATATTTAATTTTTGTGGCTTCTCCCCCCCGAAGATGGCGAATCGATTTGTGATATTCGAGAATGTGCTTCACCTGATCGGCCAGATCAGGGTTGATCTCGGGCAACCGCTCCGTTAAATCTTTATGCACCGTGCTTTTAGAAACGCCAAATTCCTTGGCTATGGTCCGGACCGTATGCCTGGTTTCCACGATGCAGCGTCCGATTTTAATCGTCCGTTCCTTGATGTAATCGTGCACGCTCCCGCCTCCCAACTGTGGATAGTTTGGTACATTATATGAGGGGCGGGCCTATATATTCGCGCTTTCAGGACGTGACAAGCTTCTGAAGGCTCATTTTATTTCCTGGACAACCTAAAATACCCTTCCGGGCAATGAAATGAGGAACAAAACGGATACACTGTATTTCACTGTAGTTCACTGGATGATGTAGCTGTAGTGAATTTCAATTTAGCGTTTGCCCGAAGCCCCCTTCGTGAATCCGGCGGCAATTCCAAGTGGAAAAAAGATCATTGATTTGCCCAGCACACGGATCTCCACGGCCTAAGTTGGAAAAAGGATCACTAATTCAGCTCATTTCGCTCCTGAAGGGGTAAAATAGAGCAATGAAGTTTCCTTTTTCCACTTAAATCTCCCATTTATTGATTTAGAGGAGAAATAAGTTCCTTTTTTCCAACTAGCGATTGTTCACCTGCTTCCTAAAAAACTAAAAAACAGGAGGCTCGGCAGCCTCCTGCTAAATTCTCAGCTTAGCGCTGCGGCAGTAAATCGGAAGGGTTGACCGGCTTGCCATCCTCGTACACTTCAAAGTGCACATGGTTGCCAAGATTCTTCTCGATTTCACTGCGGCCAGCGGTTGCCAGCATGTCGCCTTGCTTCACTTCATCGCCCTGTTTCACCTTGGTGTCACCGAGGCTTTGGTATACGGTCTTCAAATTGCCTGGGCTTGTGATCTCAACAACCTTGCCGAATACCGGAACATCTTCAACCCGCGTAACCTCACCACTGAGTGCAGCTTTGACATCAAAAGGCTGATTGTCTTCACGGGCAATGTCGATACCTGCGTTAGGCACGAAGGTGTCATTATACTGCACCATGGCTGCCACATGATTCTCTTCGGTCCCATTCTCATCATAGAATGGCTTAACTACTTCTACATCAGCCGGGTTGGCTACCGGCCAGACCAGGCTTTCGGCCGAGGCAACCACTTCGAGTGCTGCAGGGTCATCTTTGGCTGCTCCTGCTCCTGCCTCAGTCCCTGTACCTGCAGCTTCCTGAGAAACGACGGCGGCGGTGTCCGGATTCAGCGGCTTCTGGCCTGCGTCCTGATAGACCCACACCAAGGTTAGTATAATTGCCGCTGCCGCCGTGTAGACTGCCGGGAATACCCAGCGTTTAGATAACATTCTGTTCCATGAAGAAGGCTTAGCGCCTGAATCTCCCTGCTTGTTTTTGAGAGATTCATCATGGTTTTCCTTGTTTTTGTCTTGTTCATTCATATGTTTATCACCTCAGTAACCAGTGTTACCGGGCGCTTCGCTTTTATACGTATCTTGCAAGTTATTTTTTCAGAAGAGTTGAGACTTGGTTAAAAGAGATGCCGCTGTAATAGTGTTTGAGAATTTGTGTAGCGGTACTCCCCTGCTTGGCCATGCCGTTGGCCCCCCACTGGCTCATGCCGACCCCGTGGCCGTTTCCATAGGTTGTAATCAGAACCTTGTTCCCCTTCCGCTTCCAGGTGAACTGGCTGGAACGCAGCCCCAGCTTCTCCCGCACCTCCCTTCCGGTGTACACCGTACCGCCGATGGATATTTTTTGCACCCGGTGTCCGGCTGTCAGGGACAGTACCTCTGCAGGCAGCCCAGAGGCGAAGGAAGAGGAAATGGGCTTCGCTAGTGCAGAAGCTGCAAGATCTCTGGAAGCCGGAAGTGCCGCGTCCGAAATCCCCAGCTTCTGTATCAGTTCAGCATTCGAGAACGTATAGGTCACCGCCAGATTCGGCGTAATTTCCTGATCCCATGGACTTGCCACACTTCGCAGGTAAGGTACAGCCGCATTCCAGTAATCCTCCGAATTTTCGGTATAGCCTCCGCTGGAGGCAAAGAAGGATGCCGTGATTGGCTGTCCCTGGTAAGTCATAACCACCCCGCGCGTTTCCAGAACCGCGCGGCGGACCTTGGCCAGCTCGGCGCTCTTGCCGCCGCGCGTCCACTTCCGTTCCAGCGTGGTCCGGGAGACGTAAGCCTGATGGCTTACCGTATCCGTCACATCCGCACCCGGAACGGGTACGCCGCTGTGGTCGCCGGCCTGCAGGCGGCGCACAATGAAGGTGCGCGCCGCGACGGCTTGAGCTTTGAGCGCTTCCAGCTCAAAGCTCGGCGGCATCTCGGCCGCAACCACGCCGCTGACGTAGTCCTCCAGCGGCAAGGTCTCAATTTGTCCGCTATGCGACAAATAGACGGAAACCCTCGGCTGCGGAGCTTCCTTCGCAGCCGGTGCCGGCGGCGCCGGGGAGGCCGTAGCCTGAGGCACGGCCGGCGGCGCCGGTTGTCCCCCGCGCAGCGGGACAACCGCCAGCGGCAGCAGCAGCCCCGCCAGCAGGGGCGCTGCGAGCCAGGCGGCGGGGACGAGCCGCCTGGTCCGGGACTTCGCGCGCCGCACGGGCGCGAAGCGGCGCGGCTGTTTCATTCTGCGCTGCAGCAGGTAGCGGTAATCTTTCATCTCTATGTCTCCTTCCCTCAGTCACCGTTGATTCTTATAGATATGAGTTTCGGGCAACTGCTAGAACGCTATTCTGAGAGAAAGAGCAAGCTAAAAAGGCCTTACCGCATCAGCGGCAAGACCTTTCAGTGTTTTGTTGTTATACCCAGGTTGGCTGAATCTGAAAGCGGGGCTTAACCTCTTCGCTTTTGAAAGATTCGCTTCGGGCTGTCTCTGGTTTGAGAACCTCTTCCTTCACTGCCGAAGCAGTTGCATCCGATTCTTCCATGGAAATCCGCCATATGTCCGCACCAAGTCCCGACAGCTTCTCAGCCAAATTTACGTAACCGCGGTCAATGTGATGAGTCCCGCTGACTTCTGTTGTGCCTTCGGCAACAAGGCCTGCCAAAATCAGCGCAGCACCTGCACGCAAATCAGTAGCGCACACTTTGGCGCCAACCAGTTCAGCATTGCCGGTTACGATAGCGGAACGGCCTTCAATTTTGATCTCCGCGTTCATATTGTGGAATTCATCCACATGCATGAAGCGGTTCTCAAATACCGTCTCTGTTACCACGCTGGTACCTTCAGAACGAAGCAATAATGCCATCATCTGGGATTGCATATCGGTAGGGAAGCCCGGATAAGGCAGTGTCTTCAAATCCACAGCCTTGAGCGGTTTGTCGCTGATTACGCGGACCCCATTCTCATCCGGAATAATCGTAACACCCATCTCTTCCATCTTGGCGATAACCGGGCCGAGATGGTCTGCGATCGCGCCTTCCACATAGACATCACCGCCTGTTATTGCCGCAGCGGCCATATAGGTGCCTGCCTCAATCCGGTCAGGAATTACATGGTGCTTCACGCCATGCAGGCGTTCCACGCCTTCAATGCGTATCACTCCGGTCCCTGCGCCGCGCACGACCCCGCCCATACCGTTCAGGTAATTAGCCAAGTCGACAATTTCCGGTTCCTTTGCCGCATTCTCAATTACAGTTACGCCTTCGGCGAGTGCTGCCGCCATCATTATGTTTTCGGTCGCTCCTACGCTGGCCACATCCAGATAAACCTTGGCTCCGCGCAGCCGTCCGTTTGTTTTCGCTTCAATGTATCCCTGACCCAGACTAATTTCCGCGCCAAGCGCTTCAAAACCTTTCAGATGCTGGTCAATCGGTCTTGTTCCGATGGCGCAGCCGCCAGGTAAAGAAATACGCGTATGACCCAGTCGGGACAAAAGAGGGCCCATCACCAAAAAAGAAGCCCGCATTTTACGCACCCATTCGTATGGTGCCTCATAGGAAGTAATGCTTCTGGCATCTACCTCGATCACATCGTTCTGGTATGTAACACCCGCACCCAGAGATTCCAGCACTTTGCTGATGGTCATTACATCGTCTAGCGGAGGTGCGTCCACAATGACGCTGACTCCTTCTTCTGCCAATAGAGAGGCGGCTATGATCGGTAGTACGGAATTTTTTGCGCCGCTAACTTTCACGCTCCCGGTCAATCTGTTGCCACCGCGGACGATAAATTTGCTCATTACGGTTTCCCTCCGCGTCCATTATTTCTGAAATTATTTCTGATATTCATGCTCAGGGTATTATGCATTTCTTACCATTGCCTGACCTGCGCCCGAGGTGCGGGCACGCTCCTTAAACATCAGTGTTGACATAATAAAACCTTATTATTCGACACGTTTTTTACTCCTTAAGGCCTAAGACTGATATAACCAAAGCGGACTTTCTTAAAACATGTTGCGGATCTGCCCGCTCCAGCCCAGATAATCCAGCAGGAACCCAGCCACGAAGTGGCCCAGTACAATTGCCAGCAATAGATGCAGCAGTCTTCCCTGAGGGCTCTTGGGATATCTTATGACCAAATCGAGCTTAAGGTTCTGAAGTGCCCACCAAGATATTGCAACACAAAATAAAGAAACGATCATTGAAACCAAACCGCTGGTGCCGATCGAGCTTGACAACTCATCATAGAACCTTTGATCCATGTTAGCCCCGCCCCCCGTGTATTAAGTTACTCGGAAATCGACTCTTATATCATACTTGCGCAGGGGAAAAGAATCCAGTACTTTTACAAACTTTTAAACATTTCAGGCCATGTGAGGGTAGATGGTGGCATATTATTTACTTTTTCAAGCAGAAATGGCATCGCGGTTCCTTTATTTATCCTTATATCTGAAAAAAACGGCCAAGCCCCAGGCTTGACCGTACAGCTATTATTGTTGTCCTTTTCCGGTGGACACTTTGATCCGTGTAACGGCGCGCTGAAGCGCCAGCTCCGCACGGCGGTGGTCAATTTCGTCCTGTTTGCTGCGGGTCTGAAGGCGGCGCTGAGCCCGTTCCTTCGCCGCTTCGGCACGTTCAACATCGATTTCCGTAGGCAGCTCGGCACTTTCGGCCAGAACTGTCACCTTGTCTTTATGCACTTCCACGAACCCGCCATGAACAGCGATAGTGACTGTAGCACCATCCGTTTTTATGAACATCGGAGCAACCTGAAGTGGAGTCACAAGCGGAATGTGTCCCGGCAAAATACCCAGATCGCCATCGGCTCCCTTTACCGTCAGGCTGTTAACCTGCTTGGAGAAAACGAGATGCTCCGGCGTGACAATTTCCAACAGAAAGGTATTCACTTTCATTCCTCCTCAGAGCTTTACGAAATAAAGCTCGCATCGAAAGCATTATCCATAATTCAGGGTTACATCGATTTCGCTTTTTCAACCGCTTCTTCGATCGTTCCGACAAACAGGAACGCTGCTTCGGGAAGATCATCATGCTTGCCTTCCAGAATCTCTTTGAAGCTGCGCACGGTTTCTTTGATTGGCACGTATTTGCCTTTGAAGCCAGTGAATTGCTCGGCGACGTGGAAAGGCTGCGACAGGAAGCGCTCAACCTTACGGGCACGGGCTACAATGACCTTATCTTCTTCACTCAGCTCATCCATACCCAGGATGGCAATAATGTCTTGAAGCTCAGTATAACGCTGCAGCAGCTGCTTAACGCCCTGTGCCACGTTGTAGTGCTCTTCGCCGACAATTTCCGGAGCGAGGATACGCGAGCTGGAAGCCAGCGGGTCAACGGCAGGGAAGATACCTTTTTCGGAGATTTTACGCTCCAGGTTGGTAGTTGCATCCAAGTGGGCAAATGCCGTTGCCGGAGCAGGGTCAGTGTAGTCATCCGCCGGCACGTAAATAGCCTGGATTGAGGTAACTGAACCTTTTTTGGTGGAAGTGATCCGCTCTTGCAGCTGGCCCATTTCCGTTGCCAGTGTAGGCTGGTAACCTACGGCAGAAGGCATGCGGCCAAGGAGTGCGGAGACTTCGGAACCCGCTTGGGTAAAGCGGAATATGTTATCGATAAAGAGCAGCGTGTCGCGGCCTTCCACATCGCGGAAATACTCCGCCATGGTCAGTCCGGTCAAGGCTACACGAAGGCGTGCGCCCGGCGGCTCATTCATTTGTCCAAATACCATTGCCGTTTTCTTGATAACGCCGGAATCGGTCATTTCGTGATAGAGGTCATTACCTTCACGGGTCCGTTCGCCAACACCTGCGAATACGGAGATCCCGCCATGTTCCTGTGCGATATTGTTGATCAGTTCCTGAATCGTTACGGTTTTACCTACACCGGCGCCGCCGAAAAGACCGATTTTACCGCCTTTGGCGTATGGGGCGAGAAGGTCGATAACCTTGATCCCGGTTTCCAGAATCTCCGCTTGTGTCGACAATTCATCAAATGTCGGAGCCAGGCGGTGAATCGGGTTTCTGTCCGCAACAACTTCAGCACCGTTATCAATCGGATTGCCCAGCACGTTGAACACACGTCCAAGAGTTGCATCCCCCACCGGAACCGAAATTGGTCCTCCCTGGTCAAGTGCTTCCAAGCCGCGAACCAGACCGTCTGTGGAAGACATGGCGATACAACGCACCAGATTATCACCCAGGTGATTGGAAACCTCCAGGGTCAAATCAATGGCGCTGCCGTTTGCCAGGCTGGTTACAATCTTGATAGCGTTGAAAATCTCGGGCAACTGGCCGCGTTCAAATTCAATATCGACAACCGGACCCATAATGCTTACAACGCGTCCTTTGTTCATCTTAATATTTCCCTCCTCGAAAGCTGTTGCATTAAGAAGAAATCACCGCGCCGCATAAGCGACGAACAACATTCGCATGTACGGCACCCGTTTCTTATGAAAAATATAAGCCGAAGACATGGCTTCGCTTATATCCTAAGATTGCGCGTTCGCTCCGGCCACGATCTCGGTAATTTCCTGCGTAATGGCCGCCTGACGGGCACGGTTATACGTAAGGGTAAGGTTCCCGATCATTTTGGACGCGTTCTTCGTTGCGCTGCCCATTGCTGTCATTTTCGCACCCAGCTCGCTGGCCTTGCCATCCAGAATAGCGCTGTAAATCAGTGTTTCTGCATACTTAGGAAGCAGTACTTCAAGTACACCTTCTGCTGAAGGCTCATATTCATACGCTGCATGCAAGCCTTCTGCCTTTTTCTCCTGATGCTCCACAGGTTCCATAGGCAGCAATCGGTCTACCGTAGGCACCTGGCTGATTGCATTCACGAAACGGTTATAGCAGAGATACAGTTCGTCGTAGACGCCTGTTTCGAACTGCTGTACCGCCGAGTAGGCAATCGACTTGATGTCGGCAAACTTCGGTGTATCGGAGAGCTCAGTAATTTCCTCCACAATCGGATATTCACGGCGGCGCAGAAAGTCACGGCCTTTACGGCCAATAACGAACAACGCATATTCGTCCTTGGACTTATGGCGCTCTGCGAGCAGCATTGTCACTTTCCGCAGAATATTAGCGTTGTATCCGCCTGCGAGCCCTCTGTCGGAGGTTACAATCAAATACGCGGTTTTCTTCACGGGACGGCTGACCAGCATCGGATGCGTTGCACCCTGAGAACCGGCAGCGATACTGGCTACGACCTCTTTCAGCTTCTCTGAATACGGACGGGCCGCTTCTGCCTTCTCCTGGGCTTTGCGCAGCTTGGAGGCGGCGACCATCTCCATGGCTTTAGTGATCTGTCTGGTGTTCTGAACGCTCTTGATTTGACGTTTAATATCACGCATGCTTCTTGCCATGATTTCACCACCTTAGAGCTTTGACGAAGTCAAAGCTAACTTCGAAAGCATAATCTGAGCTTTGACGAATTCAAGCTAACTTCGTAAGCATATACCAGAGCTTTGGCTAGGCCAAAGCCCGATTTAGAGCAATAGTAGAGTTACAGCAGGACTTAGCTGGTCGCGAAACCTCTTTTGAACTTCTCGATAGCTTCTTTAAGAGCAGTTTCGTTATCAGCCGTCAAATCCTTGGTATCGGTGATAGACTTGGCAATTGCAGCAGCATTGCTGTCCATATAAGCCAGGAATTCCTTTTCAAACCGTTTTACGTCTTTGACAGGAATATCGTCCAAGTGGCCTTTGACAGCGGTATACAAGCTGATTACCTGATGCTCAACCGATAACGGCTGGTTCACGCCCTGTTTCAGAATTTCCATCATACGCGCACCACGGTTCAGACGGGCTTGTGTAGATTTATCCAGATCGGAACCAAACTGGGAGAACGCCTGAAGTTCGCGGTATTGGGCCAAATCCAGGCGAAGTGAGCCGGCAACCTTCTTCATCGCTTTGATCTGAGCCGAACCACCGACACGGGATACAGAAATCCCTACGTTGATCGCCGGACGTTGGCCGGAGTAGAACAGATCGGATTCCAGGAAGATTTGACCGTCTGTAATCGAAATTACGTTCGTCGGAATGTAAGCCGATACGTCAGAAGCCTGTGTTTCGATAAATGGCAGCGCGGTTAATGAACCACCACCAAGCTCATCGCTAAGCTTAGCCGCACGTTCCAGCAGACGGGAGTGCAGATAGAATACGTCACCAGGGAATGCTTCACGGCCCGGTGGACGGCGGAGCAGCAGTGACAATTCGCGGTAAGCGGACGCTTGCTTCGAAAGGTCATCATAGATGACAAGGACATGTTCGCCTTTGTACATGAAGTATTCGCCCATTGCACAGCCTGCGTATGGGGCGATATACAATAACGGGGACGGCTCGGAAGCCGATGCGGTTACTACGATTGTATATTCCAGCGCGCCGTGGCGGCGAAGGGTTTCAACAACCTGCGCTACGGTGGATTGTTTTTGGCCGATGGCAACATAGATACACTTCATGCCATTGCCTTTTTGGTTAATAATCGCATCAATCGCGATGGCTGTTTTACCCGTTTGACGGTCACCGATGATCAGCTCGCGTTGTCCGCGGCCGATTGGTACCATCGCGTCAATGGCCTTAAGACCTGTCTGCATCGGTTCATGCACCGATTTACGGTCGATAACGCCAGGTGCATTATTTTCCACCGGACGGAATTCAGTTGTTGCAATCGGGCCTTTGCCGTCCAGAGGCTGACCCAGCGCGTTCACTACGCGGCCGAGCATTGCTTCACCCACGGGAACCTGCATAATTTGTCCTGTACGTTTTACTTGATCGCCTTCACGAATCTCCGTGTACTCACCCAGGATAACAACACCGACGTTGCTTTCTTCCAGGTTGAGTGCCATGCCCACTACTCCGTTGGAGAACTCCAGCAGTTCCCCTGCCATCGCGTTTTCCAGACCGTAGACACGGGCGATACCGTCGCCGACTTGAATGACGGTGCCGATTTCGGCCACTTCGATATCGGCTTTATATTGCTCAATTTGACTTTTGATCAAACTGCTGATCTCTTCAGGTCTAATGCTCAATATCCTCACCCCTATCTTCTATGCTTATCATTAAAAGATTTCTCAAGACGCGTAAGTTTGCCGGACAGGCTGCCGTCATAGAGCGTATCGCCAATTATGACCTTGAGTCCGCCAAGCAGGCTCTTATCAACTACATTTGTGATACGGATATTCCGGCCCGACAAACGGCCGAATTCTTCGGCAACCTGCGTTTGCTCGCTGCTGCTGAGCAAATAGGTTGAATAGACGGTGGCATCTGCCAGACCAAGACTATCTCCTTCAATCTTGATATAGCTGTTCAGCAGATCCGGAAGGATATCCATTCTGCCACGCTTCATCAGAATTTCCAGAGTGTTGATAACCGCCCCCGACAGCTTGCCTTCCAACGCTTTTTTCAGCACGGCAAGCTTGTTTTCGCCGGTAATCCGCGGAGAGCTGATAAATCTCTGCAGCTCTGCATCCGAATTCAGCGCAGAAACCAGGCTTTTCAGATCCTCTTCAATTTCCATGATCTGCCGTTCTTCAAAAGCAACCTCGAACAATGCCTTCGCATATCTTTTGGCGACTATCGTATCCTGACTCATGACCGGCCTCCAACCTCTTTGAGGTATTGGTCAACAAGCGCTTCCTGCGCAGGATCGGAGCTGACTTCCTTTTGGAGCAACTTGGACGCAATTTTGACCGATGCCGCACCAAGCTCACCGCGCAATTCCTCAACCGCCTTATTCTTCTCGTTCTGGATATCACGAACTGCTTCATCCTTGATCCGTGAAGCTTCGACCTTAGCCTGATCAATCAGCTGTTCAGTTTGCTTGCTGCTGGTTTGTCTGGACTGTTCAATGATCTCAAGTGCTTCTTTACGGGCAGTTTGAAGCGCCTGTTTCTGCTCTTCAACATAAGAAACTGCCTGTTCGCGGGTCTGAGCAGCTTCATTCATCTGCTGCAGTACGAGTTCGCGGCGTTTCTCCATAACGGAGAACAACGGTCCGAAAGCGTACTTGTTCAGCAAAAAGTATAAAATCCCGAAGGCAATAATTGCCAGCACGGAAGACTCCCATACAAAAGACAATGTTAGACACTCCTTTCTGTTGCACGTTCATATCTTAGGTCTTTTCTAAAAAGAAGGCGCGGAGGGCTGTGGCCTTCCCCGCCAAACATGTGTAATTAATTAAGCTCCAACATAGAACATGAACGCAAGTACTACACCGATGATCGGCAGGGCTTCTACCAGAGCGACCCCGATGAACATTGTGGTTTGCAGTGTGGATTTAGCTTCCGGCTGGCGAGCGATGCCTTCTACTGTTTTACTTACAATCAGACCATTACCGATACCGGCGCCAAGCGCTCCCAAACCTACTGCAATTGCAGCTGCCAAATAAGCCATAACTCCCATTGTGTAAATCCTCCTCAAAGATATGTTTTAGTGTGTATTATCAGCCAGACTCGAAAGTAATTTCCGCCTTGGCATAAATCTTGTTTCTTACAATTCCCGCGTTTAGTGCTCGTCATGGGTTTCAAGCATTTGTGAGAAATACACCATGGTCAGCATTACGAAGATAAAAGCCTGGATGGTACCGATGAATATACTGAATCCTTGCCATACAATCAGGCCAAGTACAGAAGCGATCCAGCCCCCTACCCCAAGCGCAGCCAATTTGAGGATAACGGATATCAGCACCTCGCCGGCAAAGATATTACCGAAAAGACGCATCCCGTGTGTCAGCAGCTTAGATACCTGCTCAATCAAATTGATCGGGAAAAAGAACGGGTAAGGTTCAAAATAGTGTTTGAAATAGTTTTTGGTGTTGCGCGTCATACCCACAATATGGGTCATCAGGAAAATCATAACTGCAAGTCCCATTGCTACCGCAGGGTCTGCTGTTGGAGATTTCCACCACGCCACTCCTACTTCAGGTTCCTCGTGGGAGTCGGATTTCACCGTTCCCGCTTCAGCATCAGCATGGAGTTTGTCCAGTTCTTTGGTTACCGAAACAATTTCCTTCCCGAACACCTTGGCATGCTCTGCATCGTGATAATCCGTGACAATCCCTAACGGAAGCCCGAGGAGGTTGCCGACAAACAAAAACATGATCAGCGCCATACCGAGAGAAAGGAACGGTTTGCCTTTTTTGAGATCCATGGTACTTGAAATCAGGCCTTGAACGAATTCAACTGCCCATTCCAGGAAGTTTTGCAGTTTGCCGGGATTCTCGACCGATAGGTTACGCGTTGCCAGAAGCGCGAGCACAAAAACAATGGTACAGGTCACTAATAGCATCAGCACGATCGAAAGGTCGATATGTAAACCGCCCAGCATAATAATTGGTGATTTATGCATTTTTTCTCACCCCTTTCTCCAATGTAACCTTTAACTTTCTCTACGCGAAAACCCAATTCCTATTATAATAAGAAGAATTGGAGCCAAGAGCAAACTGCCTGCCACCGCAATCATATTAAAAACCTGCGGTGCTTTAAAGGCTACCATTACCCCCAAGAGACTAAGCGCAGCACGAGTCAGATACCCCAGGCTTACACGCCTCTTGCCTTCACCCGCCATGGTATCTGCCACTTGCCGGACTTTGTAGCCCAGGTAGGTCACATTAATGCATCCAATGGCTCCGCCAAGCGCCATGCCGAAGCCTATACTCCGGAAATCCGGAAATATGCCCGCAGCCAGAACGCATAGAACCACGAAGCAAAGTGTTGCCAATGCCAATACCTTGCGGTATCGAGACAGATCATCCATCACTTTCCTCCATGAAAGCTTTAATAATGAAGATGACACCTGTGATCCCGCACAACACACCCACAATGACTCCGAGTGCCACCCCGAGACCGGAGCTGTTCCATTTATCGTCCAGCCATGCTCCCAAGAAATAACCGCCCAGTGTAAAGGCGGCCAAATTGATCCCGACAGCGCTGACAAGACTCACGGCTTTGAGCGCGTGACCCGTCTGTTTATGCGGTTCTGCAGGCTTGTTAGGCCCCTTCATTTCAACACATCCTTAGAAGTCCCATTCATTTTACTGAATGTTACAAGAGTTTGTCAATCCAGCGCAAATCATGGCTTTTTCGGATGAAAGTATGAAAATAATCACAGCAAAAGATTCCAAAACCATATAAACCGTACAGTTTTACTGTATGTTGATTTTGGTGCATTCAGAATATCGATTTCAAGCTACTTTGTTCATTTTGTGAACATTCTGTGAAACTCTTCCGGACGGTCTTGAATTACACCGAAATGGTGCAAAATCGCATTGACAATTCTTTCGGAGGCTTTGCCGTCTCCATACGGGTTGGCGGCCCGGCTCATGGACTGATACAGCTCCTGATCAGTCAATAAAGCATGTGTCCGTTGATACACCTTCTCCTCGTCCGTGCCCACAAGCTCCAGTGTTCCGGCTTCGATCCCTTCCGGGCGCTCGGTCGTATCACGCAGCACAAGCACGGGAACTCCAAAGGAGGGAGCTTCCTCCTGCAGGCCGCCGGAATCGGTCAATATCAGGTGGGTATGCGGATAAAAATTATGCAGGTCAACGACATCCAGCGGATCAATCAGCTTGATTCTCGGATGTCCGCCAAGTATCTCATGCGCCGGTTCCTTGACTGCCGGACTCGGATGCACAGGATAGACTATAGCTACATCTTCAAATTCATCAGCGATTCTTTTGACAGCACGGAAAATATGACGGTGCGGTTCGCCTTGAGATTCTCTGCGGTGCGCCGTCATTAAAATAAGTCGTTTTCCTGAAGCAAAATCCAGTACAGGATGCCGGTAGTCCGGCTGTACGGTATATTGAAACACATCAGTTACGGTGTTGCCTGTGATATAAATACTTGATTCTTTTTTGTTCTCGTGTCTCAGATTGCCCGCTGACCAGTCGGTCGGAGAAAAGTGCAGATCTGCAAGAACCCCCGTCAATTGACGGTTCATTTCCTCGGGATACGGAGACAGCTTGTTCCAGGTCCTGAGTCCTGCCTCTACATGGCCTACCTGAATTTGCTGCAGGAAAGAAGCGTAGCTGGCTAGGAAGGTGGTAAGTGTATCCCCATGCACCAGCACCAGGTCTGGCTTCGCTTCCCGAAGCACCGGCTCCAGTCCCTCCAGCACCCGGATCGTAATTTCATTCAGCGTCTGGCGGTCTTTCATTACATCCAGATCATAGTCAGGAGTAATCTTGAATACTTCAAGCACCTGATCCAGCAGTTCCCGGTGCTGCGCTGTTACGCAAACAACGGATTCAATATGCTCGGGATGCTTGGCAAGCTCCAGGACCAAAGGCGCCATTTTGATCGCCTCGGGGCGCACTCCGAAAATCGTCATCACTTTAATTTTGGACATAACCCCTACCCTCTCTTCAAAAATCTTCATTATTGTTCGGTCTGCTTTGTTTGTTCTATAGTACTACTACTTAATTGAAATTCATTTGGTTCCATACAACCGGTCACCGGCATCCCCGAGTCCAGGGACGATATATCCGTGCTCATTCAGATGATCATCCAGCGCAGCAACATAGATATCTACATCCGGGTGGGCGGCTTGTACAGCAGCAACACCTTCCGGAGCGGCAATCAGGTTCATCATCTTGATCTGGGTGCATCCGCGGTTCTTCAGCGAGGTAATTGCGGCAATGGCAGAGCCGCCTGTAGCCAGCATCGGGTCAATCACAATCAATTCGCGTTCCTGGACATCTGTAGGAAGCTTGATATAATATTCGACCGGCTGAAGAGTTTCCGGATCACGGAACAATCCAACATGCCCTACCTTGGCTGCAGGAAGCAGCTTCAGCACGCCTTCTAGCATCCCCAGTCCTGCACGCAGAATCGGAATCAGACCCAGCATTCTTCCGGAGATCACTTTGCTCTGTGTCTCTGCTACCGGCGTCTGCACTGTGATAGTCTCCAGCGGGATGTCCCGCGTAATCTCATATGCCATAAGTGTAGCGACTTCATCAACATGCTCTCTGAACTCTTTCGTATTCGTCCGCACATCGCGAATAAATGTTAATTTGTGCTGAATCAAAGGATGATCGCAAATCACCAATTTTCCCATTCTTGTCCCTCCGGTAATTGTAAGTCTTATTTATAGCCGTAGTAAGCGCTTTTGCTTCTCCCATGGCTAAATCCTGTCTATTATATCATCACCCGGGGTGTATTTCACCTACGAAGGACTGGTTCTGCAGACGCAAATCCGTCTATTGCCAGGTTGAATCTGCAAAGGGTCCAGATCTTTCTCCTTTAATTCAATGATTAACGCGGCTTAGTTTGTGCCATTTTGCTCATTTAATACTTTTCACATTTCTTTCACTATTATTGTTGAAATTTTCATGAACTTTCATAAATATTTCATGAGGATTTTCGACAAATTTATAGCTTTAAATGTGAACATTGTGCAACAAGTAGGCTGGTCTTCGCAAAAAAGCCTCCGCAATACCAGAAATTCCGGTATTGCAGAGGCTATTGATGTCAGGGCTGAAGCTGTCTTCCTTAGTATTGCAAACCCGGATAAATCGGATACTGCTCAGTAAGTGCGGCTACTTCACGGGCAGCCTCGGCGAGTTTCCCTTCATCTTTAGGATTCTTCAATACACTGGCGATGATGCGGCCGATGGTAACCATCGCCTGCTCGTTCATTCCTCGCGAAGTGACTGCAGGTGTACCGATACGGATACCGCTTGTTACAAACGGGCTGGTTGGATCAAACGGAATAGCGTTCTTGTTCACTGTAATACCGATCGAATCAAGAACCTTCTCCGCATCCTTGCCTGTAATATTCAAGTTACGGGTATCGAGCAGCATCAAATGGTTGTCCGTACCGCCGGATACAATGTTAACCCCTTCACCAATCAGTGTCTCTGCCAGCACTTTGGCGTTCTTCACCACATTTTCGGCATAGGTTTTGAATGAAGGCTGAAGAGCTTCACCAAAGGAAACGGCTTTGGAAGCAATCACGTGCATTAACGGTCCGCCCTGGGAGCCGGGGAATACGGCCTTGTCAATCGCCGCCGCCCAAGGCTGTCTGCAGAGAATCATGCCTCCGCGGGGGCCGCGCAGCGTTTTGTGTGTGGTTGTTGTAACAAAATGTGCATGCGGCACGGGGCTCGGATGAAGGCCTGCAGCGACCAGTCCGGCGATATGTGCCATATCTACCATGAACAAGGCGCCTACATCATTCGCAATCGAACCGAGGGCTTCAAAATCAATCGTTCGTGGATACGCGCTTGCTCCGGCTACGATCAATTTTGGACGGTGTTTGAAGGCTGCCTTGCGCACTTCATCATAATCAATCAGGAACGTATCCTCCTGCACGCCATACGCCACAAAATTATACAGCAATCCGGAGGCATTCACCGGGCTGCCGTGCGTCAGATGGCCGCCGTGTGCCAGGTTCATCCCGAGGACAGTGTCGCCGGGATTCAGCGCGGCAAGATAAACCGCCATATTGGCCTGGGCACCGGAATGCGGCTGCACATTGGCATGATCGGCACCGAAGAGCTGCTTGGCACGGTCACGGGCCAGATTCTCCACGATATCCACATCTTCACAACCGCCATAATACCGTTTGCCGGGATACCCTTCGGCATATTTGTTCGTGAGCACAGAACCCATCGCTTCCATTACAGCTTCGCTGACGATATTCTCCGAGGCAATAAGCTCAATGTTAGCACGCTGACGGCTCAGCTCCAGTCCCATCGCTTCCAGTACTGCCGGGTCACTCTTACGCAATTGTTCCATGATTCTTATTTCCTCCCTAGTGCTCTTTAGTTTATGTTGCTTGTGTGAAGACAAACTATAATCAGCAGCATTCCGTCAACCAACTTCGTTTCCTTAGTCGCAGGTCCGTGATCCGCTGGTCTCCGGATTACGGTATACCGCACGTTCCCCGCCGATGAGCGGAGGTCGGCTCCAGGCCGCATTCACCCGGGCGGAGCCAATGTAGCGCAGGCTTGGCCGAAAAGGGACGGCTACCCGGCGCAAATGCATGCCGATCAGCGTCTCGCCGATATCGATGCCGGCATGTGCCTCCACCGTTTCGGCTAGCACAGGATCAGCCATCGAGCGGTACGCAGCGGCAGCCATTGAACCGCCGGCTCCCGGTATCGGCACCGCCGACACTTCCCTGAGTCCCAGCTTATCCAGCAGTGAGCGTTCCATAACCAGCGAACGGTTCAAGTGCTCGCAGCACTGGTATACCGGATGAAATCCCCGTTCCTCCGCGACTTGCACAATTCCCTCCAACAGCTGCTGTGCCACCTCAAGCGCGCCGCCGGTGCCAATACGGACCCCGGCCACCTCACTTGTACTTGCCCCAACAACCAGAATCTTACCGGGCCCCAGCTTCCCGGCTTCTGACAGCTCGCGCACCACAGCAGCGGTTGCAGCCGTTAAAGACAGCTCCGCTCCTGCCGGTTGATCCGCATCCCCGGCTGCATTGCCGGATACCGGATTCACCCGTGAGTCCTGTTTC
Source organism: Paenibacillus graminis (assembly GCF_000758705.1). NCBI lineage: Bacteria > Bacillati > Bacillota > Bacilli > Caryophanales > Paenibacillaceae > Paenibacillus > Paenibacillus graminis. Next base: position 6,651,454 of record NZ_CP009287.1, read on the forward strand.
ATGATATGATCCATCACTTAAGCCTCCCTCAAGCAAGTAGAAACGGTTTTGTGGTCCCTTTTTAAGGACGGTACCGTTTCAGTGAGAAATATAAGGATGATTTACAAACGACACCTACAAATCCTTATATTTCATTGGAAAAATGAGCCTAACCGTATGCTGTATTTTAAACAAAAAAGAGCAGTCCGCAGGTGGCTGCGGATGTGCTCTTTTGCCCAGGCGACCGGCCGTTTATTCCAGTGCTCCATCGTGGTTTGATCCACACTTGTCGCCAGTTACACTGGAACCGGGTAATATTTATTTCATCTTAAAGGAACGGCCGCGAAAAATCAACCATCTTTACAAACGGCGTAAGGACTCCAGCTTATCCAGAAGACTGTACAGCGCTGTACGGATCTCGGCTGCGGCAAGCTCATAATCTTCCCGCGGACCTCCGAAGGGATCGGAAATATCAAAGCTTGGAATCCGCTGACGGATTTCAATGATCCGCTGCAGATCGGCCGATTTCGGCTCTGCACCCAGCGCAAGGCTAAGCTCGGCATCGGCATAGAGGCTATCCAGCTCACGGATATCTGCGTTCACGGTTTCTTCATCGTAGACGTATTCTTTTAGCGTATAAGTTTTCGCAACGGCATCAGGGAAATATTGCAGCAAGTGGCGTTTGTGTCCCCCTGTGAGGGTCAGCACCAGATCCGCCCAGGCTACTGTCTCTGCATTTAGCTGCGTGGACAGGATATGATCATGAATTCCTTCGTCCCGCAGAATCGCTGCGGCATGTCTGGACATGGAAGTTCCGGAAATGGCGGAGACGCCTGCAGACCGCACTTCCACGTCAATTCCCCGCTCCTTCGCAAGTTTCCGGAGAAGCCCCTCTGCCATAGGACTACGGCATGTATTCCCTGTGCAGACGAATAAAATATGCAGCATACTTTCCACCTCCATGAAAAAAATAAACTTAAATTTTTGTTGTGCCGTTATTGTATCAGAAGATGAACAGTAAGCCAAACGCAAGCAGAATCCCGCCGCCCAGCGCCTCTCCGTAACCGCCTAATCCACGGCTGACTCTCCGGCCCAGCAGCAGGCCCGAAATAGACATCAGACCGCCGCAGGCTCCAAAAGCAAGCACGGTTAATGCTATGCTATTCACAAACATCCCCAAGGAAACCCCTACGGAGAAGGAATCTACACTCACACTGAGCGAAATCAGCAGCATCCCCCAGAATGTCCGGTGATTGACAGGCTCACGGCGGGAATGATCCGCCCGGAAGGAGTTGAACACCATATGTCCACCCAGCAGCACAAGCAGCCCTCCGGCGGCATAAGTAGTAACTTGTCCAAGCAAATGCCCGACATAGCTCCCCGTAAACAAGCCAAGCAGCGGCATCAGCACATGAAAAAAAGCAATCAGAAGACTGAGCTGCAGCACATGCAAAAGACGGATGCCCTTCATCCCGATGCCTACACCGAGTGAAAAAGCATCCATCCCCAGTGCGATTGCCATAATGGCAATCGTTACAATCTGGCCCCAGCCAGCATATACTCCCCCCATGTCCATGCCCATACCCCCAAAGTCCGAAAGTCTTGTACCACCACCATATGCGGACAAGGGTGGATTCATGACTGGGCATGGAAGGCAAGGGAACAGAGAAGTTCCCGCTTAAAGATCGAACTGGTGATTATTCTAGCAGACCCGGGGTGCGACAGCGAAGACTGGCGGGGTCAGCCTGCGTCGATGACGGTACCTCCGGAGGCTTTCATCAGCCGGTTCATGATTGCGGCACCGAGGCCGGTATCCGGGCAGGCCTCGGCCAGAATATAGGTCGCTCCCGCTTCATCGAAGCGCCGCAGCGCGGCATACAGGGAGCGTGCCCCTTCCTCCGGCGAGGCCAGCGAGCCGAGGGAAACGATGCAGGCGGCCGCCCCGGCGGGATACAGGGCCTTATGCTCCTCAAAGAGGAGCAGGCCCGTAATCTCGCCGGCGCGCTGCGCCGCCTGCAGCAGGCCCGCGGCGGCTTCCGCCACGCCCCGCGCGGAAGCCCCGCGCACTACGCCAAGCGCTCCGCGCGGGGCGTAATGCGTGTACTTCATGCCCGGCGCGCGCGGCGCCGGGCTGCTGTCCCCGGCGGCCTGCGCCGCGCCGGGGGACTGGGCGGAAGCCGCCGCAGGCGCTTCCGCAGGTTCCGTGGACATGCCGCCAGACCCGGCGGCATCGTCCACGGCAGCAGCCGGAGCCGCAGCGACGGCTCCGGGACCGAGCACCGCCGCGAGCTGCTCGGCGGTGATGCCGCCGGGACGGAGCACCAGGGCCGTCCCGTCCGGCTGCACCTGCACGACGGTCGACTCCAGGCCGACACCGGCCGCGCCGCCGTCAAGCACCCCGCCGATGTATCCGGCGAGGTCTTCCAGCACATGGGCGGCCAGCGTAGGACTCGGCCGCCCGGAGCGGTTGGCGCTGGGCGCGGCCACCGGACAGCCCGCCGCGCGGATCAGCGCCAGCGCGAGCGGATGGTCCGGCATACGCACGCCCACCGTGTCCAGCCCAGCCGTTACCAGCGGAGACAGTACACCGGGCCGGACAGGCAGCACGACGGTCAGCGGGCCCGGCCAAAAAGCGTCGATCAACGCCGCCGCAGAAGGGTGCACCTCTGTCACCAACCCCTCCAGATCGCTCCGCCGGGCAATATGCACAATGAGCGGATTGTCGGAAGGCCGGCCCTTGGCGGCAAAGACTGCTTCTACCGCAGCTGTGCTGCCGGCATCCGCCCCCAGCCCGTACACCGTCTCCGTCGGGAACGCGACAGTGCTTCCTTCACGCAGCAGAGCTGCTGCCTCTGCAATGGCTTGCCGGTCCGCTTCGCTCTGCGGATAAGGTCCGGAGTCCACACCAGGTTCCTCTGCCGATGACAGCTTCCAGTACCGGGTGGAATCTATTTGGCCGCTGCGGCGCTGGACCGCAAACGAAGAATCTTTGGTCATTCACATCACAAGCTTTCATAGAAATTTCAACAAAAGCGGCCCCACCAGGTGGCGCCGCAGGTAATCCGCTTCAATGCACATTCTATCGTAACATAGCCCGTTATAGATTCATAGAAGCTCAGCTGAACAATCCGCTGATCCAGCTCCAGATATTCTGCAGCAGCTCCAGGAAGAAAAATTTCACTTTCGGCGTTTCCGCTTCCCCGCTTGCCCCATCGGCTGCAGTAGTATCAGAAGGTGTGGCAACCGCTCCCTTCACCGCCGCGTTCACTTGGGCATTCTCTCCGGCTGCAGCAGCCGGGACGGTTCGGGCCTTGGCCGCGGCAGGCGCTGCCGCATCTCCTGATCCTGCATCGATAAAACACAGCGGAGGGAACAGCACGCACCACCAGTTCTGCCCCCGTCCTGCACCCAGTGTGACCCGTACCGCTTCATATTCTCCGGCCGGATAGACAGTGCCTCCGTACATTTTGGTCGGGAAGGGAACGACGCCCAGCTCAACTGTATAGCCATAGTCAATCCCCCGCTCTTTCAGTTCCCCGGCCACCAGCGCATTCAGTTCCGGCAAATGGCTCCGGATCAATTTCCGGGCCTGCTCCAAACTCTGCGGATCTTCCAGCTGGGCCACCCACTGGTTCATCTGTTCGACTATACTATCGCGGATCTGGCGTTTGGCCAGCTGATCACCCGCCGCATCCGAGTTCGCCAGAATGCGCAGCCGTATCGAATCCTGCGGAATCGACACCTCCGCTACGGCGGCATCGGTTTTTTGCCCTTCCCAGGCCATCATGAGGATCATAAAAAAACAAATTAAAATGGCAGTATACTTAAAAGTTACCCGCAAGGAATCCTGTCTTCCAGCCTTGAACTGTTCCATCTCCAGCAGCCCCTCTCCCTCAAAAACTCTTATGCCCCTAGTATGTCCAGGGATGAGAGACTGCAAACCTATTAAACTATTCATTTATTCACTTCAGAAATACACTGCAGGCGCAGGGAGATCTTCCTCCACATCCCGTCCATACAGCAGCACACTCATGGCAATCCCCATACTGGCCATATTAATCACGATAGAGGTCCCGCCATAACTAATGAACGGAAGCGTAATGCCGGTCAGCGGCATGAGGCCGATATACGCCCCGATGTTCTCAAAAATCTGGTACAGCAGCATCGCCACAATCCCAATAATCAGAAAAGGTCCTGCACGTTCCTGGCATTCCAGAGCGATCATGATCATCCGGTGAATCAGAATAAAAAACAGCAGCAGGAGCAATGCCGCCCCTACGAAACCAAACTCTTCGGCAATCTGTGCAAATATCGCATCCGTATACAGCACCGGTATTTTACCAGACTGGACTGAGCCGCCCTTCATATATCCTTCTCCGCTGAGCCCACCCGAGGCAATGGCTATCTTGGCATTCCGCGTCTGATAGCTGTCGTCGCTGCTGGCCAGCTCCGGGACCAGCCAGGGGTCGAAGCGGGCCACAAAGTGCTTGCGGCCAATGGTCTCGCTGAGGAAATTTGTCATCTGCTCATGATAGTTGATATAGCTGTAAATAAAACCGAATATTGCGCCGCCAAAAATAATCAGACCGATCAGGGCATGGGACCATTTCATCCGGCCAATCCACAGCAGACCGACCAGAATGACCATGTAGCTCAGCGCATTGCCCAGATCGTTCTGGATAATGACGATTGCAAACGGCAGCAGCGCCACCAGACTGAGCGGCACAACATCACGCCAGAACAGAAGCTCACCTTTGTTTTTGCGGACCAGCAGCGCAGCGAGCGCAAGAATCAGGATCAGCTTGAACAGCTCCGCCGGCTGAAGGCTTAACCCTCCGACTTCAAGCCATCCCCGCGCCCCGTTTTTCACTTTGCCTACAAAGCTGACCACGACCAGTATCCCAACACCCATTATATAAATATAGTGTGCATATTTAACCAGAAGCCGGTAATCAAACAGGGACAGCCCAAAAAAGGCAACGAAGCCCACCCCGTACCACTTTATCATCTGGATGTGCAATCCATCGTCTTTTCGCCCGTGGGTGACGCTGTATATCGATAAAATACTGATAGCCATCAGCATAAGCAGCACAACGACGATGACGCCATCTATCTTTTTGAATCTCTGCAGCATGGAACAGACCCCTAACTATGTCCGGATTTAGGCTTGCCCGCTACGCATGCATTTAGAGCGAACATAGAGCGAACATTTAGAGCGAAGCCGTTGATTTCCATTTTAAAGCAAGGCACAGGGTAAATACAATTTTTTTACAACTGTCCACAAAATCCCTGGGTTTGGACACCCGCTGCCTAACAACAAAAAACCGCCGGCCCATCAATAGATGGGCTCAGCGGTTCGGGTTAACTGTGATTGAACTATCCCTGCTTGGCCGGGGAGGTGTAGACCGATGGACTCGGCAGATCCTCTTCCACTTCCTGACCGTGCAGGCGCACACTCATAACCAAGCCGATACTGGCCATATTAATCATGAGCGAAGTTCCCCCATAGCTGATGAAGGGCAGTGTAATGCCGGTCAGCGGCATCAAGCCGATAAATGCGCCGATATTTTCAAATATCTGATAGAGCATCATGGCAACAATTCCGACGATCAGGAAAGGCCCTCCCCTATCCTTGCTCTCCAGTGCAATCAGAATCATCCGGTGAATCAGTATAAAGTAGAGCAGCAGCACCAGCGCCGAGCCTACGAAGCCAAACTCCTCAGCGATCTGCACAAAGATGGAATCCGAATAGGTGTAAGGCACCCGGTCCGTCTGCACGGAGCTGCCCTCCATGTATCCTTCGCCGCTCATCCCACCCGAGGCGATGGCCAGCTTCGCATTTTTGGTATGATAGCTCGCCTTGGCCGTCGCTTCGTCAGGGACCAGCCAGGGATCAAACCGCTCCACCCAGTGTGAACGGCCGATGTCTGTAAGAAAATCTTTGATTTCATCGTGGTAGTGAATGTAGCTTATTATCCCCCCCGCTGCGATACCGCCTATAACCAGCAGTCCAATCAGCGCATGGGTAAACTTGATATTGCCGATCCACAGCAATCCGACCAGGATGACGATATAGGAAAGGGCGTTGCCCAGGTCATTTTGACTGATGACAATCAGGAACGGCAGCAGGGTAAGCAGTCCCAAAGGAACTACATCACTCCAGAACAGCAGCCTGTTTTTGTGCTTGCGCACCAGTACGGCTGCCAGGAACAGAATCAATATCAGCTTGAACAGCTCCGCTGGCTGCAGACTGAAGCCTCCGAATTTAATCCAGCCCTGGGCTCCGTTCTGCTCCTTGCCGATAAAACTGACCAGCACCAGAATCCCAATTCCCGTAACATAAATGTACAGCGCGTACTTTACGAGCAGCCGATAATCCACAAAGGTCAATCCTATAAAAGCGATGATGCCCAGCACATAGAACTTAATCATCCGCAGATGCGCCCCATCCAGCTTATCCCGTCCATGCGTGACGCTGTATATGGAAAAAATACTGACGACCATCAACAGCAGTAAAATGATTACGATGACGCCGTCGATCTTTTTAATCTTCTGAAGCATATTCTGTCTCCTTACTCTGTACTGGGTCTTCTGAAATTCCTGTCTATGCTGAAGTCCCGTCAATTTCATTGTAAAGGAAGGGGCATCAAAAATACAATTCCATACGAAAACGGTTCTGCTCCGCCGCGCGGATGTCCGCTCATACCGGTCCAGTTCATAGCAGCACGCAGTATATCCGGTAATAGGTAACTCGAATGCCTTACTTATGCTCACTCACTTAGTAGTTAAAGGTGGAAAAAGTAGAACTAAATCAGCGGTTATCGGCCTCAGCATCATCATTAGTGGGAAAAAGTAGAACTAATCCGGCTGTTTTGAGTAACTTGCCTTGATTTCTTTCGAATTAAGTGGAGAAATTCCCACTAACTATCAATTTGGGCGTGCCTCCCGCTGGACAGGTGGAGAAATCCCACTTCGTTTCAGAAGTTCATGCTCCGGACAGCAGTTATGCCCCAAACAGGAGCTCATGCCCCGAATTTCCTTCATACAGGGAATGCCGCTGCTCTAACGCGCTATGCCCAACACATGGCGGGGAATCCCCGCGAGATCGTCAATGGTGATGATCTCGCTCCAATGTCCTGCTGCCCGCAGCAGCCCGGCCACCTGCTCGGCCTGTCCTTGGCCGAGCTCGAAGCCGACCAGGCGCGGGGGGGCGGGCAGCAGCGGCAGCTGCTCGATCATGCGGCGGTACGGGTCCAGCCCGTCATCGCCGCCATCCAGCGCGGTGCGCGGCTCATGGTCGCGCACTTCGCGCTGCAGCCCGGCGATATCCCCGCCGGGAATATACGGCGGGTTGGAGACGAGAATATCCGTCTCCATCCCCGCAAACGGCTCGAGCAGATCGCCGAGCCGCAGGTCCACTGCCGTGCCGTGCCGCTGCGCATTGCGCCCGGCCACGGCCAGCGCGCCGGGCGAGATGTCGCCGGCGCAGACCCGCCACGCCGGCGCTTCCGCCGCCAGCGTGACGGAGATCGCACCGCTGCCGGCGCCGATGTCGACGGCGGTCAGCGGACGGGGCGCAACCGAGCCGTCCGGCCACAGCTCCGCGCCGTACTTCAGAATCGCCTCGACGAGCAGCTCCGTCTCGGGCCGGGGGATGAGCACAGCGGGCGTTACCTCAAATACCCGCCCGTAGAATTCCTGCTCGCCGATGATATACTGCACCGGCTCACCGGCCGCCCGGCGGGTGACCCCGGCTTCCCAAGCCGCCCGCGCTTCTGCCGGAAAAGGATCAGCCAGGGCCGTATAATAGGCCGCCCCGGACAAGCCCAGCACATGCTCCAGCAGAAGCTGGCTGCTACGCTGCGGCTCATTGCATCCGGATTTGTCCAAAAAAGAAGAAGCCTCCGCAAAGGCTTCCCGGATGCTTTGCACGTCAGGCATGACATAAGAGTCGTGTTTCAAAGCATTATTCTCCTTTTTCCATCAATTCCGCTTGCTCCGCAATCGACAGGGCCGAGATAATTTCCGTAATATCACCGTTCATGACCTGATCCAGACGGTGCAGCGTCAGGCCGATACGATGGTCGGTCACACGGCTCTGCGGGAAGTTATAGGTGCGGATACGCTCACTGCGGTCACCTGTGCCGACCTTGCTCTTGCGTTCTCCGGCATATTTCGCTTCCTCTTCCTGGCGCTTCATGTCCGAGATCCGGGCGCGCAGCACCTGCAGGGCTTTCTCTTTGTTGGAGTTCTGAGACTTGCCGTCCTGGCAGGTGGCCACGATGCCCGTTGGCACGTGAGTTACCCGAACCGCGGATTTGGTCGTATTAACTGACTGTCCGCCCGCTCCGCTGGAGCAGAAGGTATCTACGCGGATATCTTTGTCGAGAATTTCAATTTCGAACTCTTCCGCTTCCGGCATGACCGATACGGTAGAAGTCGAGGTATGAATACGTCCTCCGGATTCTGTGGTCGGGATACGCTGCACGCGGTGTGCGCCGCTTTCGAATTTCATTTTGCTGTACGCGCCGCGCCCGTTGATCATGAAGATAACCTCTTTGAAGCCGCCGAGGTCGTTCGTATTAACATCCATCAGCTCCACGCGCCACCCCTGGGTATCTGCATAACGGGTGTACATCCGGTACAGATCTGATGCGAACAATGCCGCTTCATCCCCACCGGCTGCACCGCGGATTTCCACGATCACGTTTTTGTCATCGTTAGGGTCCTTCGGCAGCAGCAGGAGGCGGATTTTTTCCTCCAGCGCAGTCTGGCGCGAGGAGAGGTCTTCAATCTCCATCTTGACCATTTCTTTCATTTCATCATCAAGCTTTTCGCCCTGCATCATCTTAGCGGCTTCAAGCTCTTCCATTACATTTTTATATTCGGCATACGCCTCAAAGGCGGGCTGCAAATCGGATTGTTCTTTGGAATAGTCCCTCAGTTTCTTACTGTCGCTTGCAACATCCGGGTCACAAAGCAGTTCACTGAGTTTCTCATAGCGGTCCGCCAGGGATTGCAATCGGTCCAACAAGGGAATTCACCTCTCCTGATTCAATTTCAGATTCAATATGGAAACTTTAAATTGTTGATACAATAAAAATAGATATACGACTTTATATTATACCACCGAACCCGCCGATTGGCTACAGTGCCCTATGCACAGCTCTGTATATTTTGCAGAGCCGGTGAAACTCCACTCCTTATAATGTGATCCGGCAGGAAAGTTATTCATAACACGGAGGTTCGCACTGAAATAAATGGAAGCGGGGAACAAAAGTTTAATCGGATAATAGAACAAAACGGCTACGCCGCCCTTGACTAGATAACGTCACTGTCTCGGATTTCAATTTAGCGTTGTCTGGAAGACCCTTCGGAAGACCCTTCATGAATCGTGCTGCCATTCCAAGTGGAAAAAGGATCACTAATTGGCCCCAGCACACCGATCTCCGCAGCCTAAGTTGGAAAAAGGATCACTAATCTAGCTCATTTCGCTCCCGAATGGGTACAACTCACCCATTAAGTTCCCTTTTTCCAACTAAATCCCTCATTTGTTGATTTGGAGGGGAAATAAGCTCCCTTTTTCCAACTAGCGGTCGTTCACCTGCTTCTCCGCCAGCCCGGGTTAGAAAAAGGCTGTCGAATCCGGCTGATGTCCACCCCAATTCGCTGAATTCACGTCTACTTATCCCCAACTTAACAGTATAACGGCTTCTGAGTCCGAAACACCAGAAAAGCAGACTTTTTCGCAAACCCAGGTCTTCTGTGTCTGAAGCCGCCAGGGAAACAGGTATTGTTTGGCATTACTTAATTTCCAAAACGATAAAAAAAGTCATCCAGCCCTGTAGAAACTCTACTCTGGATGACTTCTGTTATTTCGTACATGCTCTGAATGACTTCTGCTATTTCATACCTACTCTGGATGACTCTCCACCCATATTTGGCCGGTGATACGGCCTATACGTTGAAACGGAAATGCATGACATCGCCGTCCTGCACCAGATATTCCTTGCCTTCCAGACGCAGCTGTCCGCGTTCCTTGGCCCCGTTCATCGAACCGGCTGCCAGCAGATCGGCATAAGCAACAACCTCTGCACGAATGAAGCCGCGTTCGAAGTCCGTATGAATGACACCGGCTGCACCAGGTGCTTTGGTTCCTTTACGGATGGTCCAAGCACGAACCTCCTGCACACCTGCAGTGAAGTAAGTGTAGAGACCCAGCAGCCTATAGGCTGCCTTAATCAGACGGTTCAGACCGGATTCCTGCAGGCCCAGCTCTTCCAGGAACATCGCTTTGTCTTCGCCTTCCAGTTCGGCAATCTCTGCTTCCACCTTGGCACTGATTGGCACCACTTCGGCATTCTCGGCAACGGCAAACTCACGGACCTGCTGAACGTAAGGGTTCTCGTCGGCAGTCGCCACTTCATCTTCACCCACGTTAGCCGCATACAGCACTGGCTTCAGGGTCAACAGATGAAGATCGCGCACAATCAGACGTTCATCATCGGTCAATTCTACGCTGCGCGCGGGTTTGTCTTCGTACAGAGCTTCCTTGATGCGCTCCAGCACTTCTACTTCCTGGGCGTATTTCTTATCGCCGCCCTTGATGTTTTTGCGGGAACGTTCGATGCGCTTCTCCAGGCTCTCCAGATCGGCAAGAATCAGCTCCAGGTTAATCGTCTGAATGTCACTGACCGGGTTCACTTTGCCATCGACATGGGTAACGTTCTCATCCACGAAGCAGCGTACCACATGAACAATCGCATCCACTTCACGGATATGGGCCAGGAACTTGTTGCCCAGGCCTTCACCCTTGCTCGCACCGCGTACCAGACCGGCAATATCCACGAATTCAAAGGCAGTCGGAACCGTCTTGTTCGGCTGCACCAGCTCTGTCAGCTTATCCAAGCGCTCATCCGGCACTTCCACAACACCCACGTTCGGGTCAATAGTGCAAAAAGGATAGTTGGCGGATTCTGCTCCCGCCTGTGTAATTGCATTGAACAATGTGGATTTTCCCACGTTGGGAAGTCCTACAATACCTGCTTTCAAAGCCATTTATATGACAACTCCTATTTTCGGTTGGATTGATCACCGCATAATTTCCAGGCTCGATCTAAACCATTATATATTAGAACAAAACCGCCAGCAACAGCAGATATCCAGCCTTTGCCGGGTTGAACAGCCGCCTATGCTAGAGTTCTTTCGACATGGTGATATCGGTGACGGCAAAACCCGCTTTTTTGTAAAGCTCAAAAGCCCGGTTGTTCTGGCCGAACACATGCAGGCCGATTCGGGTTATATTCAGTTTGCGGGCTTCCTCATCCAGCGCAAGCAGCGTCTGCTTGCCGTATCCTTTTCCCTGAAACGCTTCGAAAACATAAAAATCATAAATAAATGCTTCACGCCCGTTGCGCCCCTCGCTCACGTTGAACCAGATATATCCGGCCTGGGTATCGGACTCCGTCTCTACTATGGAATAGAGATAAGCCCCTTCCGTGTTGAGCCCCTCGGGTAAAAACCGGGTCATCTCATCTTGGGACAGCTGCATGGCCGTTTCTACATCCCAGGAACCGGCTTTGATTTTGTCCTCCGCATAATCCCGGGCGGATTGGCTTAAAAAAAATTGAAATGTGGTTTCGTCCATTTGGACCAGTCTAATCATGGTTTTGTGCCCTTCCTTATTCCTTATTCTCTAATCATGTCAACGTCTTATCAGGCGGTGAGTCCCGCGGAGCGCCGCCAGATCCGGGGCGCCGATGCCGAACATCGCAGTCCGCAGCTCCAGCTCCACCTGGGCCAGCGCTTGATCCAGCGCTTCCTCGGATTCTACAGCCGGACCCAGCAGATTCCGCCCGAAGCCGGCCAGATCCGCACCGAGCGCCAATGCCTTCGCGGCATCCACACCGTGCCGCAGCCCGCCGCTGCCGATCAGTGCACCGCGCTTCGAGGCCGCCCGCACCTCTGCAATGCACTCCGCGGTGGGAATTCCCCAATCCGCGAAGGCCTCTGCGGCAGCCCGCCGGACCGGATCACTGCTGCGGAATTTCTCAACTTGGCTCCAGGAGGTGCCGCCAGCACCCGCCACATCGACAAAGGCTACCCCGGCACTGTACAGCCGTAACGCCGTTTCTCCATCAATGCCCCAACCGACCTCTTTGACACCAACAGGAATTTCCAGCTCTCTGCACACGCGCTCGATCCGGGTTAACAAGTCAGCAAACCCGGTATTGCCCTCAGGCTGAAAAACCTCCTGAATCCCGTTCAGATGCAGGACCAGCCAATCCGCACCCGCGATCTCTACCGCCCGGCGGCATTCTGCCACGCCAAAGCCGTAAGACAATTGCACCGCTCCGATATTGGCGATGACGGGAATGCCCGGAGCCTTATCGCGGACCCGGAAAGTAGCCGCCAGCTCGGACCGCTCGACTGCCGCCCGTATGGAGCCTACCCCGAGCGCCCAGCCCCGGCGTTCGGCGGCCTCCGCCAGCCTGGCATTAATCGCGCCGGTAGCAGCACTGCCGCCGGTCATCGAGCTGATCAGCAGCGGCGTGCGCAGCTCACGCTCCAGGAAGACCGTCCGCAGGGAAATGTCATCGTAATTCAGCTCGGGGAGCGCATTATGGCGGAAGCGGTAATGCTCAAAGCCAGCTGTAATGCCGCTGGCCCCAACCTCCTCGTTCAAGCACAGCCTTACATGTTCAATCTTGCGTTCCCCCGTCGTGGAGGAAGGCAACAGGGACTGATGCCCGGCAGGTTTTGCCGTTTGCGGGGCTATGCTTGTTGTCTTTGATTTTTTATGCGGTGACTCATCCTGCGGTATCTGGCCCATGCTGTCATCCCCCGTTCCTAATGATCTATGTTTACCCGCATGAGATTTTCACATCAAAAGGTTTGAAACCTTATCTGGTCTGTAAGTTGGAATTGTATTGATTGCCTGCCGGCACGCTTCATTATAGCATATCCGCATCCCACCACCACGCCCGGCAATTTACGGGCCAATGTGTCTGCTGTTCCAGGTGTGATGAACACATGGAAGTAACGGTTATATTTCCATGTCCCGTCATCAGACATTCCTACTGCTTCAGTTTCCCTCTGCGGGTGTTAAATAGTTGGATACTCTGTCGGAGCATACTTATAGTGCAAGTTTACTCCGCATCACATTCAGGAGGAACCCATGAATCCATATCACTTCACCGCTCCGCCTGAGACAACGAAATCTACTGATGTCAACGGTCAGGACCTGTCTCTGTTTCACCGGAAAAAACGTTCGCACCACCGGCGCCGCAAATGGATCATATGGATGATTGGACTCCTTATGCTCTGGCTGGCCGGGGTGATGATCTACCAGACCCATAAGCCCCTTCCAGCAGGGCTTTCCTATGAGAGTCCTGTCTATACAGCGGACCGCATTGATTTTTGGCATGATCTTACCTATCAGGTCCCGGGCGGGACCCAGCAGCACGAAGAGCAGATTTTGCCCCGTATTCTGGAGATAATTGCTGAATCCCGGCAATTTTTGGTGATCGATCTGTTCCTGTTCAATAATTACACCCATAAAGACCAGCAGTTTCCTGCGGTAAGCCAGGAGCTGGCCGATAAGCTCGTCGCGCAGCAGGCGGCCTATCCCGATATGGAGATCGTCTTCATCACAGATGAAGTGAATACGAATTACGGATCTGCTCCAAATCCGCTCCTGGAACAAATGAAAGCGGCCGGAATCAAGGTAATCCTGACCGATGTAGATCCGCTGCGCGACTCAACTCCTGTCTACTCCGCCGTGTGGCGGACTTTCATCCAGTGGTTCGGGCAGTCCGGAGAAGGTTGGATTCCCAATCTGATGGCTAGCGGCGGACCGGACATTACCGCCCGCTCTTATCTGAAGCTGCTGAATGTTAAAGCCAATCACCGCAAAGTGGTGGTCAGCGAAAAAACCGCTTTGATCTCTTCGGGCAATGTGCATGATGCCAGTGCTTACCACTCCAACATCGCACTGGAAGTGCAAGGCCCCATCATCGCGGATATTCTGGAAACTGAGCAGGCTGCGGTCAATCTGTCTGCTGCAGGTCCGATCCTCAGCAGGCTGCCCGAATTCCCCAAAGAGAACATCGCACAGTCGGGAAACCCGCTGGAGATGCGCTATCTAACCGAGGGCAAGATCTATAAATATGCGCTTCAAGGCATCCGCTCCGCCGGACAGGGCGATACACTATGGATGGGCATGTTCTATCTGGCTGACGACAGGATTCTGGATGAGCTGGTGAAGGCATCCGCACGCGGTGCCGGCATCCGGCTCTTGATGGACCCGAACCAAAACGCCTTCGGGCGGGATAAAACTGGTATTCCCAACCGTCCGGCAGCCATGGAACTGAATAAGCGTACAGGCGGAAAGATTGCCATCCGCTGGTATAACACCGGCAAGGAGCAGTTCCATGCTAAGCTGATGTTCATCGCCAAGGCCAGCGGACCATCAATCATTCTGGGCGGCTCGACCAATTTCACTGCGCGCAATCTGGATGATTATAATCTTGAAAATAATCTCTGGGTTGCTGTGCCGAAGAATCAGCCGCTTTATGCGGAAATGGAAAGCTACTTCAACCGGCTGTGGAATAACAAGGATGCACAATACAGCCTGCCGTTTGAAGCCTACCAAAGTGATGTGACCTGGATAAAATATATCCTGTTCCGGATGCAGAAAAGTCTGGGCTTTACTACCTTTTAAGGTGAAAGAAGCGCGTTTGGCTCACAAGGATGGTTTATTGGATGGCCTAGTGACCACAGTAACAAAACAAGTTACATCTTCCTCCCCAATGCAAAAGACCCCCGGACTGCTATGCGCAGCATGGTCCGGCGGTCTCTTCTGATAAATCCCCTAGTCAAGCGGGCTCTAAATACACGATTGGCAGCCGTATGGCCCCCACAGCTCCGGTCTTACTACAGCAGCGGAGACATCAGCCTTGCCGCCGATTCCAGCACCCGCTCCAGCAGCCGTTTATTCATAAACGTCTCATGCACAATCTGACGGGTCGACAGCAGGTCGCGTTCAAAGTCGGCCACAATCCGGGAGACACTTTCCGTCTGCAGCAGCAGTGCATTGACCTCAAAATTCAAATGGAAGCTTCGCATGTCCATGTTCGCTGTGCCTATTGTTGCAATTTCACCGTCGGTGATCAGCAGCTTGGAGTGGATGAAGCCTTTCTCATACTCATAAATCTTCACACCGGAATCCAGCAGCGCCGGGAAATAGGAGTGCGAAGCCAGAAAAGGAAGCCATTTATCCGGTTTGGCCGGGAACAGCAGCCGCACATCCAGCCCGGACATCGCGGCTACCCTCAGCGCGGTTAAGATATCTTCATCCGGGATAAAGTATGGGGTAGCGATCCAGACCGACTTTTCCGCCGAGGTGATCATTGAGAAGAAAATATTCTTCAGCGCACGGCGCTCGTTATCCGGTCCGCTGGCGATAATCTGCACCGCCCCGTCGCCATTCGTGAACCGCAGCTGCGGGGAGAGGTAATCCTGCTCGAGAATTTTTTCACCGGTCGTGTGCATCCAGTCCTGCAGGAAAATAATCTGCATCGTCCGCACTGCTTCACCCCGGAGCAGCATATGGGTATCCCGCCAGAATCCGTAGGTCTTGCTGCGGCTGAGATATTCATCGCCGACATTCAGCCCGCCCATAAAGCCGACATCTCCGTCAATCACGACGATTTTGCGGTGATTCCGGTAGTTGACCCGGCTGGAGAAAAAGGAAGTGGAATTACCGTAGGCCGCCACCTGAACTCCGGCATCGCTTAACTCCTTCAGAAAAGCGCGGGACAGCTGGATGCTTCCCACCGCGTCATACATAAATCTGACGGTAACACCCGCACGGGCTTTTTCAATCAGAATCTGCTGAATGCGGGTCCCGATATGATCAGCCCGGAAAATATAGTATTCCATATGGATATGGTGCTGCGCCTGACGCAGCTCCAGCAGAAGTGTGCCGAACGTTTCCTCACCATTGGTCAGGATGCGTGTCTCGGAATTGAATGAAACCGGGGTTCGTGCCAGTCTCTGCGACAAGCCCAGCAGCTTCTGGCGGGTGGTGTCAAAGATTGACCAGTCCTGATGCATACGCAGAGCATCATTCTCAATCCGCTCATAGGCCATCTGGTCACGTTGAGCTTTTTTATCATATTTGCGCCGTTTAAACACGTTCTGTCCGAACAGGAAATAAAGAATAAGTCCCACCACCGGAATCAAGGCCAGCAGCAGAATCCATGACATCGTAGTGGAGGGATTACGGTTCTCCATAAAAATACCGAGGCCAATGGAAATGACAGTCAATGTAGAAAAAACACTGACAATGGTCCCGACGGTGCTGCCCAACAAGCCGAAGCCAAAGTAATAAAATGCCAATAAAGCTGCAATAATGACTATAGCTTGCAATCCTCTTCTCATAGATAACCTACCTTCTCTTTCTGCCTTTCATCACTAAAATGACACATTTATATATTACATGAAGAATCTATTTCTTCCTAGCTAGTATCCGCCGCAAAACTTAATTTACAACAATAATGTAACCTGTTGACCGCCTTCAACGTAGCTACATTTGTAATGGCCTCCGTTCTATACTATAATCGGTTCGACTAAGGAGTCAATTACAGAACTCTCAAGTCAGAGAGGAGTCGCTTTCTTTGGCAGCTGATAAAACTACGAATAAAAAGGAGCAAATCATCAAAACAGCCATGCAGCTATTCGCTGTGAAAGGCTCGTCCTCCACTTCGATGCAGGAGATTGCCGAGTTATGCGGGATGTCCAAGGGCAGTCTCTATCTGGTGTTCAAATCCAAGGAGGAGCTGGAACGCAGCATTTATATATATTGCTTTCGCATGATCCGCGATCCCTTGCAGCAGGAAGAACAGAACAGTTCAGGAACGCCGCGCGAGAAGCTGCGCAACCAGGTTGAGATTCTGCTTCATCATGTGTATGAGCTGCGTGAATTTTTCCAGCGGCAATTCCAGGAACTGGCCGGAAAAGGAATGACAGATGCTCCCGAATGGCTGCGCAAGATTAATGGTCCTTTGCTGAAGTGGAGCCAGAACAAGCTGGAGACCCTATATGGAAAGGAGATCATGCCTTATACAGGAGAATTGTTCCTGCTCGGGCATGGAATGATTCATTCCTATATCTGGCTGCTGTTCAACCACGACTCTTTCGTTTCCATTCCGCGTCTTGCCAACCATCTGGTGGATGTATTGGACATCGTGGTAGCAGGTCTCCACGCCGGCCGGCCGGCTCCCCTGTTCTCATCCGTAGCCCTGGAGAGCTGGATGGAGAATTATGAAGGCAGCAGCCACCGTAATCCTTTGCAGCTCCTCAAAGAAATGAAGGAACGGTTACATGCCGGCCCGGGTGTTGACCCGCACAGTACGGAGGATGCCTTGGAATCGATAGCCATTCTGGAAAGCGAAATACTCATGCCTCATCCGCGCAAGGCGATTATCCAGGGGATGATCGGCAACCTCCAGAGCTATCCTGCGGTTCATCCGCAGCTGGAGGATCTGAAGAAGCTATGTTCGTTTCACATGCAGGGTGTATGCGGTTTTCATGAACCAGGCATATAGCGGCAGCAGAGAGAGAGAAAGACGGATAGGCAGTACATGCAGATTTTATACTGGAGGCGTTCCCTACGGAAGGCCCGAGAGGAGCAGAAACGTAACTTATGAAAAGCCTCATTAACTTTTCGCTCAGAAACAAATTCGCTATTTGGCTTCTGACCATCATTATCGTGTTCGCCGGTTTATACAGCGGCCTGACCATGAAGCAGGAAACACTGCCTAATATCAGCATCCCTTATCTCAGTATTACAACCATTTACCCGGGGGCCGCACCTGAGGGCGTGGTGAACGATGTCAGCAAGCCGCTGGAGCAGAAGCTCCGCAATGTGGACGGCGTGAAGACATTGACCTCTAGCTCGCTCGAAAATGCCTCTAGCATCACCATTGAATTTGATTATGGCACAAATCTGGATAATGCTACGGCAGCTGTGCGTGAGGCGCTGAATGAAGTTACCCTCCCGGATAATGTGCAGAAACCGCAGATTTCCCGGTTCAGCCTGAGCTCCCTGCCGGTCATTTCACTCAGCTTGTCCGACAACAGCTCCTCCGACCTGGAGAGCCTGACCCGCATCGCCGAGAATGATATCCGTCCGGCCCTGGAAGATATTGAAGGTGT
Organism: Paenibacillus graminis; assembly: GCF_000758705.1. Lineage (NCBI taxonomy): Bacteria > Bacillati > Bacillota > Bacilli > Caryophanales > Paenibacillaceae > Paenibacillus > Paenibacillus graminis. Next base: position 6,669,652 of record NZ_CP009287.1, read on the forward strand.
GGCCTCCGTGCAGATTGCCGGACAATATGTCAAAGAAGTTACGCTCAAGTTCAACCAGGACAAGCTGAAACAGTATGGGCTGACCGAGGATACTATTAAAGGAATCGTTCAAGGCTCTTCCCTGCGCGTGCCGCTTGGGCTCTTCACAATGGAGGAGTCGCAGAAAGCCGTTGTAGTGGACGGCAATGTCACTACCGTTGATGATCTGAAAAACCTGAGCATTCCAGTTGTGCCATCCGGCGCACCGGGTACGGGTGCAGGTGGCGGAGCTTCGGCACGCGCAGGCACGCCTGCAGGTACGGGTGCCGCTGGCGGAGCTGGAGCAACGGGTGCAGCCGGGAATGCCGCTGGCAGTCCAGCCGGCGGAGCAGCTATGACCGGACTGCCAACCGTCAAGCTGGGAGAGCTGGCCAATATCGAGGTTACAGGGAAATCGGAGTCCATATCCCGCACCAACGGCAAGGAATCCATCGGGATTCAGATCGTAAAAGCCAATGATGCCAACACAGTAGATGTGGTTAACAGCGTCAAGGACAAGACGGATGAACTGAAGAAGCAATACAAATCGATGGATCTTACGGTTCTGCTGGACCAAGGAAAGCCGATTGAAGATTCCGTAAACACCATGCTGTCCAAGGCTGCCTTTGGCGCCCTGTTCGCCGTGCTGATCATTCTGCTCTTCCTGCGGAATATCCGCTCGACAATTATTTCCATCATCTCTATTCCATTGTCGCTGCTGATTGCGGTCCTCTGCCTGCGCCAGATGGACATTACCTTAAATATGATGACCCTGGGAGCAATGACCGTCGCCATTGGGCGTGTCGTGGATGACTCGATTGTCGTCATTGAGAATATCTTCCGGCGGCTGACCCTGTCCGGGGAGAAGCTGCGCGGACGGGAGCTCATCAGCGCGGCAACACGTGAAATGTTCGTGCCGATCATGTCCTCTACTATCGTTACCATTGCTGTATTCCTGCCGCTCGCTTTTGTCAGCGGTATGGTGGGCGAGCTGTTCCTGCCTTTTGCCCTCACGATGGTATTCGCTCTGCTGGCTTCACTGGTAGTGGCCATTACCCTGGTGCCCGCACTCGCACATACGCTGTTCCGCAACGGCCTGAAGAAAGGCAAGAACAGCCACAGCGAGAAGCCGGGCAAAATGGCTGCCGGCTATCAGAAGATTCTGAACTGGTCTCTCTCCCATAAGCTGATTACCTTCGGCGTTGCCGTGCTTCTGCTGGTGGGCAGCTTGTTCCTGATCAAACCCATCGGTGTCAGCTTCATGCCTTCCCAGGAAGAGAAGAACGTAATGCTCACCTTCTCCCCGAAGGCTGGACAGACGCTGGAAGACGTCAAGGAGCAGGGACTGAAAGCCGAGAAATATATCCTGGCCCAAAAGCATTTGGATAACATGCAGTATTCGATTGGCGGCAGCAGCCCGTTCGGTATGGGCTCCGGCAATTCGGGCCTGTTCTATGTAACCTATGACAGTGATACTCCTAACTTCGATACAGTCAAAGAAAACCTGATTAAAGGACTGACCAAAGAGGTGCCTGATGGGGTCTGGGGCGATATGTCCGGCATGTCAGGCGGTGGCCTTGGCGGCAATACGCTGACCGTGAACATTTTTGGCGACAGTCTGGATCAGCTTAAGCCGGTAGCCGACGAAATTGCCGGCATCGTCCAGGCTGACACCGGTAACTTCAAAGATGGAAAGACCAGTCTCTCCGAAGCCTATGATCAATACACCATCGTCGCCGATCAGGCGAAGCTCAGTTCCCTCGGCCTTACCGCCGGACAAATTGCCATGAAGCTTAGTCCCGCCGGTACCCGCCCAGTGCTGACTGAGGTAGCGATGGACGGTAAGAACTATAATGTCTACATTGAAACCGACAAGGACATGTACAGCAGCATTCAGGAAATGGAAAAGGCTACACTGACCTCCCCGCTGGGCATTACGGTGCCAATTGGTGAGGTAGCCAAGATTGAGAACGGGACTTCGCCAGACACCATTACCCGCGAAGACGGTAAAATGAAGGTCGATGTCACCGCCGAGATTATCTCAAATGATGTGAACAGTGCTTCGAACAGCGTCAAGGAAAAAATCGACGCGCTCGATCTGCCGGATGGGGTGACCGTCACCTTCGGCGGTGTAACCGAGCAGATTAACGATACGTTCGGACAGCTTGGAATTGCCATGGCGGCTGCCATTGCCATCGTGTACTTCGTGCTCGTGGTTACCTTCGGCGGCGGTCTGGCCCCGTTCGCGATCCTGTTCTCTCTGCCGTTCACCGTCATCGGTGCACTGGTTGCCCTGCTGCTGGCAGGAGAAACACTCAATGTCTCTGCGCTCATGGGCGCACTGATGCTGATCGGGATCGTTGTCACCAATGCGATTGTCTTGATCGACCGTGTAATCCACAAGGAAAAAGAAGGGATGTCTACACGCCAAGCCCTGCTTGAAGCCGGAGCGACCCGTTTGCGTCCGATCCTGATGACCGCACTGGCGACCATCGGCGCCTTGCTGCCGCTCGTAACCGGTCTCGAAAACAGCGCCGGCATCATCTCCAAGGGCCTCGGAGTAACAGTTATCGGCGGTCTTGTCAGCTCCACTCTGCTGACCCTGGTTGTCGTGCCGGTAGTGTATGAGTTCCTGATGAAATTCCGCAGCAAAAAGGTGTATGAATAAGGGGCTTAATGGCCAATTGAAATAATAAAAAAACAAGGCGCTCTTCCTTATGTGGAAGGGTGCCTTGTTTTTGGAGAAATGTTATATCCTACCTATGATTATTCATGGTATAGTCACACAAGCAATGGAAAGGCTTATATGGGCGGTCGGCTAATCTCCTTGAGGGGAGGTGAGGCCATGGAGGTCTATCAAGCGTTGTCCCTGATGTTCATGTTCGGCATGTTCATCATAGCACTGCTAAACTACCTCAAAAAGAAATAGACCGCCCTGCCCAAAGGAAACGGTCTATCTCTGTCCATAAACACCTTTTAAGCCACCGCCCTTAAAAGCGGCTGTTGCACCGGAGAACCGTGTTAGCGCACGGTTCTCTTTATTTTACGCTTGTTCTGGCTCTATTATAACATGCTGATGCTGATCCTGTATTTCAATCGCTCACGCTAGATAATTGCCAGCCCAGCTCCGTTTACGCCATTGCCGACGCGCTGCTCTCCAGCGAAGTCTTCCAGGCCCGCAGCATCAGCAGGTCCTGCGGCAGGAATTCCTCCAGCATATGGCTGAGGCCAAGATAGAGCGGACTATCCGTGGCAGCATTCAGACGTTCGCAGAACTGCGGCGTCCATCTCAGCAGATGCTCTTCCAGGAAACGTTCCTGAATCTCCAGCAGCTCCATGGCACTGCGGATCGAGAAGCTGTTGTACAGCATACGCTCATGCAGCACTGCCATGAATTCCAGTTCAATGGAAATATGGTCATCGGCTTCACCGCCGCATTTCTTGAAGACAATCCCCGCCGACGCATACACATCGGAGAGCACGTTGCAGAATTCTTCCTCACGGCCCAGTTCTGCTGCTTCACGTGCTACAATAGTGCTGGCTGCACGTTCATTCATCAGGCGCATGTATTCCCGGTTTTCCCGCTCGCAGATCTGTGGGAGCGCCGAAGGCTCCTGGCTGCACAGGTACCGTTTCAATTCACGTCCGCCTTCCGTCATATCCGCTGCGACACCAAGCTTGCGGTTTCGAATCCACTGGGCGACCAGCGACAGGCTAGGCTTTCGCCCATAAAAATCCACTAATAGCTGATATATTAATCCCCGGCTTTCCAGCCAACGGCTGAATGCCTCCGGCACGACGAGCGATGGAACAGTTGGTATAGTCATTTTGCAAATCCTCCCTATTGGTTTGCCGGGCGCTTATCGCCTATCTCTTACAAGGCGCGCGTTATCCGGTCTAATCATAGCTGTGCTCTTCGCAAAAGTGAGTGGAATGTAAACTGATATTACTTCCGCACCTAGATTATATCGGAAAAGTGAAACGCTTTCGGTGAGCATTCTATGACCATTCCCCGAAATTGTCGCACTTCTGTCAAAATTGGCCTTTGCCATTTCGGTTTCGTCACATATTATTTAGGTTGTCTTGTTTCTATTCCTTGTACCTGTGGTCACCCTCTTCCAATTAATCTACGGTACACTGCCACAGCCATGTCGCATTGACGTGGCTGCCAACATTCTTTAAAATTTAAAATAAATACATGCTGAAGGGAGCACAACATGGAACCCTTGACGGACCCTTTTGGACGACTGCATGATTACATGCGCATATCGGTTACAGACCGCTGCAACCTGCGCTGCATTTATTGTATGCCTGCGGAAGGAATGCAATTCCAGCCCCAGGACGAGATTATGAGCTACGAGGAAATTACAGCTGTGGTGGAAGCACTCGCCCCTCTGGGGCTAAGCAAAATCCGTCTGACCGGAGGTGAGCCCCTGGTACGCAAGGATCTGGACAAGCTTGTCTCCATGATTGCCGCGATCCCGGGCATTGAGGATATCTCCCTTACCACCAACGGCCTGATGCTTCCCGCCAAAGCCGCCCTGCTCAAGCAGGCGGGTTTGTCACGGGTGAACATCAGCCTGGATTCCCTGCGCCAGGACCGCTTTGCCATGATCACCCGTGGCGGGGAAGTCGCCAAAGTGCTGAAGGGAATCGAAGCTGCGGAGGCGGCGGGCCTCTCCCCGATCAAGCTCAATGTTGTGCTCATGAAGGGCATCAACGATGATGAGATCAAGGATTTCATCTCGCTGACCCTGAACAGCCCGCTAAATGTGCGGTTCATTGAATATATGCCCATTGGCAGCGCAAGCGATGCCTGGCGCCAGACGTATCTGCCGCTGGAAACCGTAGTTGAAGCCTGCCATGAAGCAGGCTGGGCTACGGAAGAGGCGGACATGCCGTCCGGCAACGGCCCTTCACAGAACCAGCGGGTGGTTGGTGCGCGCGGAACCTTCGGGCTGATCCATCCCGTCAGCGAGCATTTCTGCGACAACTGCAACCGGCTGCGCCTTACGGCAGACGGGCATATCAAGGCCTGCCTCTACTGGGCGGACGAATACAATGTGCGTCCTCTGACCAGCGATCCCGCAGCCGTGCAGGCCTTATTCCGCAAAGCCTTGGGCAACAAGCCGCATAACCACGAAATGGCACTCGCCCTCGAACGTAAAGCGCAGAGCCATACCCCAACCGTGCGGCGCATGTCGCAGATCGGGGGCTAGATGCATAAACGGCAGGGCCATCCATATAGGGATCGCGCTGCCGTTTATTGGATATAACATCATTATGCTCAGCCTGAGTTTCTTGCTTGTGCGCTGCATGACACCATAGATTGTTCGCCCTCAGCCCCCGGCGCCTTCCGGACTCAGATGACCCTATTATGCGAAATGAGGCTCATTTTTTTACGATGATGTGGACTCAGAAGGCCTTGTATCAAGAAAAATAGCCCAAACTCACGCGCGATAAGCCAATTAACGGATTCTGTGTCCGCATAGATAGAAAAGTACCCTGTTTTTGCAAAATAACGCTTCTCCTGTCCGTATAAAACTGCCATCAGCTTATTCAGCATTAACTTCACCCTATGCCTGCTAAATATTGATCTCAAAATCCACCGATATCGTGCCTTTAATCACATTGCGCTCATGATCCACTTCAGCAGAAAGGTCTACGCTGCGCATGGCGATTTCATTGGCCCCAAAGCGCCTGCGCGCTAAATAATAGGTAGCCAGTTCGCTGCGGAACCGGGCGTGGTGATCATCGGTGACGTGTTTATCGCGTTTGGTAAATATACCCGAGTATCTGCGATAAGGAATATACGATGAAAAGCGCTTCAAAATGTGGTCCACATCCCAATGATAACGGTTAGCTGTCTCTACAATCTTATACAAGGCTGTAAAAATCTCATTTTCTCTTTTTGAGACGAAGTCGACATACTCTTCCAACACTTCTTTTTGTCCATCCATCAAGCGATTTAAATAAGTATTAGCTGTCCCCCATTCCTTAAATTGGGCAACAATTCGATTTACCTCCTCTCCTTCCTCCCGTATCCAGCTTCCATCTGTGTAAAGTGGCACAAGTTCTATAGCAGTTTTGTAATCTCCGCGTTCCTCATAGGTACATGAACGCATAAGTTGTGCGTATAGGATATAAAAATATAACGGCCTTTCTAATGCAGCGTTATTGTTATTCTTATGGTTTGCCCGACTGCGTAAATTATATTGAATAGAAGCGAGTCGGTGCAATTCCTGCGTCAGTTCCTCTGCTTTCTCCCAATGATGTAGTGAATAATATACATGTACCAATTTCTTTATAGCATCCAACTGATAGGCCTCATCCAGCCGATTCACATAGTTTTCAAATAAAGTAGCCTCTATCAAGTTCTGTTGAGGGTCATCTCCCAAAGAAATCATAAACAAACGGTACTGACAAAGCGCCAGCCGCTCCGAATGCTGATACTTCTCGCTGGCTGCCACATTCTCATATATGATTGCAGCGGCCTGATGCTTATCCTGCTGGAAAAGTTCTTCCGCCAGATCAAACAACAGTGGCGCATAGACCAGATTGTCCAGCAGACCATGGACCAGCCGCTCAATGCAATCCAGACGTTCAAGATGTGCAGAACGCAGAATAAAAGGCCGCAGCCGCCGCCAAGTTGGTGCCGAATCATACAAACATTCATCTACATATTTACTGTAGAAATAGTCCTCTGCCAGTCCCATAGTCCGGGTAATTCGTTCCAAGTGGCTCATAGCCATCGCCTGCCGGCCTTTCATGATTCGGCTGAGAGTCCCGGAATGAATACCGCTGAGAGCAGCAAACCTGTTAATTGACAAACCCTCTTGTGTTAAGTACGCCCATAGCTCATCCCGAATTGTGACTGTATGCTCCAAGTCCATACCACCTTTATTCGTACTTATAATCAGGACACAATATCCTTTATTTGAAGTTACATAGTGAAAAATGCCACTTAAGCGGGCGGGCGTCTCTCTTGCATAGGAATATTACTGTAATTGTTCAGCAACTTGTCCAATTCTACCGATTGCCGAAGCAACTTAGGATGGCTGAAACCACCATACTGCATTTGCATCTGATGAAGTTTCCGTCTTGCCCGCTCAATACGAATTCTAATGAATACAGCATTATCCATATCAGTTTCGCCTCCTTATGCAATATTTTAGATAATTATGTAAAATTATATCGTAATAATATGGTTGCAGCGCCCTAACAATTTACAGTGGTAAAGGATTCGCAAAGGGGCTACTATAAAAAAGACGCCCCTGTTAACAGGAACGTCGTTGGTATATTATTTGTTAATGTATTTTTATGATCGAAAACAGAAACAAGATACAGCAGTATTAGCAACTCAATATATAAAAAAGACTTTTTCTTAATTGATACAGGTAGCAATTTTAAACTTTGCTTTTAGAATTTTCTGAACTTTAAGCTCCGCCACCACCATGTCCCGTCGGTTGGATGAGCAATTGGGAAGTGTCTGCTTCTACAGTTTTAACAGTACCACTAGGCAAAATAATTAAGATAGCTAAGCTACATGAAGCTAACAGCATTATGATTTTTTTTACCATACAAATTTTGCACCTCTCTTATTAAAAGTTTATATTGAGCCTTCTCTGCCTCTGCTGCTATGTGCCGGTATTGTTCAAATAAGTCGACACATCTGATGACAATAGCCTCATTATTTATCTTAGTTGAATACTCCAAACTATGTAGTATATAGTAAATTCCTTCTTTTCGTTGACTGTGCAAGTAATATTCTGCTAACTCAGCAAGGAAACTAGCATATTGATTTGCTATTACTTGCTGACTGTACTCGCCAAACTCAGTTTGATGAACCCGGTAAGGGATATAGGCAGAAAAACGCTCCAAAATGTGATCGACGTTCCAAGAATATCGATTTGCCGATTTAATAACATTAGAAAGGGCTGTAAATATTTCGCCTTTCCTAGTGGAAATATAATCAACATAATCAGGCAAGACTTCCGATTGCCCACCTAACAAGCGATATAAATAAGTATTTGCCCTTCCCCATTCTTGAAACTGAGCTAAGGTTCGTTTCACTTCCTCGCTTTCTTCTTGTATCCAGCTTCCATCCGTATAAATCGGTACAAGATCTAAAGCAGAATTGTAGTCCCCACATTCCTCATACACAATCGATCGCATAAGGTGCGCATATAGTATATAAAGGCATAACGGCTTTTCAGGCTTTTTTTCTTTTTGGAATCTACCTTCTGAATTATACTGAAGATCGTATCTAATCTTGGCAAGCCTTAGTAATTCCTGAGCCAGCTCATCCATCTTCCGCCACTGATGCAGAGAATAATAAACATTCATTAAATGTTTCAAAGCATCCAACTGGTCCGCCTCATCCAACCGGGGAACATAAGGTTCGAACAGCGTTGCCGCCCGCAGGTTTTCGCTCTGGTCGTCACCAAGCGCAATACGGAACAAGCGGTACTGACACACGGCAAGACGTTCGGAATACTGGTATTTCTCGCTGGCGCTCACATTCTTGTATAACAATGCTGCCGCCTGCCACTGCCCTTGCTCGAATAATCCTTCAGACACCTCAAACAGCGTAGGCACATTGTTCAGATTATCGAGCAGAATTTGCACCATGCGTTCAATACAATCCATGCGCCCAAGCTCAGCACAACGGATCATAAACGGCCGCAGCCGCCGCCAGGTGGGTGCCGAATAATAGAAGCATTCATCTACATACAAGCTGAAAAAGTGATCCTCCACCTCCCCCATCCCTTTGGTAATTAACTCCAAGTGACTCATAGCTATCGGCTGATTGCCTTTTACAATCCGGCTGAGTGTCCCGGAATTAATGCCACATCTGTCTGCGAACTGATTAATGGACATGCTCTGTTCAGATAAATAGTCCGCTAGCTGATCTCGAATCGTGACTGTAGACTCCAAGGATACACCTCCTTCCGAATCCCAGAAAATAGGTTTTTGTCTGTATAACTGTAATCCTATGTGATAATATTCCAATGGTCAATATGCCAGATTGGTCTAAAAAGTGAACAGCGCAAAATATTTTAAAATTTAGGCAACAGGGTTGCCATTTCCTTATGAAACAAGGGGGAACACGTCAAAATGACCGCCAGAGCTGTACTCCCATGTACACCGCAATGGCCCAGATCAACAGTGCTGAAGCGGTGTTCAGCAGCCGGATCACCCTGCCGGAGGAATCCAATCTGCCCAGCACCCGGCCAGCCGCCGCCAGGCTCAAAAACCACATCCAGGAAACCCCCGCCGTGGCAGCCGCAAACGCCCAGCGTTCAGCACCGGTATACTGCAGGGAATTGGTGCCAATGACACCCACTGTATCCAATAGCGCATGCGGGTTCAGCAGAGACACAGAAAGGGCATAGCCTACCTGGCCTTTTAGCGAGAGCAGCCGTGCCTCCCGGTACCCCTCTCCCGGCGTTGCGCTCCAGATTTTCCAGCCCATGATGCACAGAAATAGGATTCCTGCACCGTACACGATGGGCGTTACCCATTCCACGGAGAGCAGCACAAGCGAAATTCCACCGACGGCCGCGGCAATCAGCAGCGTATCACATACAGCCGCCGTAAGAACTACAGGCATCACACTGCGGAACCGGGGCTGAAGCGCCCCTTGGTTAAAAACAAATATATTCTGTACGCCCAACGGCAAAATCAGCCCAAAGGCCAATAGGATTCCATGCACAATGGCTTCCAGCATTAGTCTGCTCCTCTCAGTCTGTTTGCGGGGTGAATGAAGCTGGTGAATAACGGGCTGTTTTTGAATGCGGGATTCACTCCCCTTCTCCGCCGCAGGACTGATCGTACACCGCGATAGCAGAATTCGTAACCAGCCAAATTCTCCAAGTGCTGCCCAACCAAACTAAAAAGCACAGGTCAAAGGTGGTATACTCCAGAGAAGAACTCTTGCCTTTCCCGCCCGCATTATTCTCAATAAAGGATGGGCGTCAGATCAAGTCAGAGTATTGGCAGAGCATAAAACCGCAAGACCCTCGCAAAGGAGCTGGTATTTTGACCAATCAACATCAAAAGGAACAGATACAGGCAAGATCATGGACACCGGACCCGGCATCAGCGCTTCCGCTGCACAGACAAATATCCAATTATTACATGGATAAAATCCGCAGTGGCGCTTGGCCGCCCGGAATGCGCCTGGCCCCCCAGCGCGAGCTGTGCCGCCAGCTGGGTGTGAACCGCAGCACAGTGGTAACTGCGCTGGGAGAACTGTCGGCACTGGGACTGATTGAAGGCAGGCGGGGCGGCGGGACCCGGGTGGTCGATTTACGGGCCGCCGCAGACGGGTCGGTTTCGTACGGTGACAGGACGGCTGCGTCCGGTAGCCGGGCGGATGCGTCCGGTGACCGGGCGGTTTCAACGGGTGACGGGACAGGGATGTTGCCAGTCCAGTCTGCCGGAAGCTGGAATTCTTATGTCGAAGAGGGCGTCCACTATCCCAATCTGCCTACGGTGCAGGATATCAACCGCCTGGAATATGAGCAGGGGCTGATCCGTCTTGGCACCGGTGAGCCGTCGCCCGGGCTGCTGCCCGGCGAAGCCATGACCCGTGTGCTGGCTGAGCTCTCCCGGCAGACGCTGCCGCCGCTGTCCTATGAAGAACCTCTCGGCAGCCCGGGGCTGCGGAGGGCCGTAAGCGGCGAGCTGGCGAAGAACGGCATACAGGCTGATCCAGACTCTATTCTGATCACCTCCGGAGCACTTCAGGGCCTGCAGCTGATAGCGGTTGGGCTTTTGCCGCGCGGCTCTACCATACTGCTGGAGAAGCCTTCCTATCTCTATTCCATCCATGCCTTCCAATCCGCAGGAGTGAAGTTCAGCGGCCTGCCCATGGATGAGCATGGACTGCTAACGGACCGGCTGGCCAGGGAAGCCTGCCGGACCAAGGCGGCTATGCTGTACAGCATCCCGTCCTTCCATAATCCGACGGGCATCCTGATGGACGCCCAGCGGCGGCAGGAGCTTATGGATGTGACCGGCGGGCTGGGCCTGCCCATCCTGGAGGACGGAGCCTATCAGGAGCTCTGGCTCGACACGCCGCCTCCCCCGCCGCTAAAGGCGCTGGACCGCGATGGCAGAGTGCTGCATCTCGGCACACTGTCGAAATCCGCCAGTCCGGGGCTGCGCATCGGCTGGATCGTCGGCCCGGAGCCTGTCGTGCGCCGGCTGGCCGACATTAAGATGCAGACCGACTACGGGGCAAGTTCGCTCTCGCAGCTCGCCGCCGCCCGTTGGCTGGAGGGCGGGTATCATGAAGAGCATCTGCAGCGCCTGCGGGCCAGGCTGCGGCAGCGGCGGGATGCTGCGCTTGCACTGCTGCAGCATCATTTTGCCGGACTGGCTGCATGGAACGTGCCGGCGGGCGGCTTCTACATCTGGCTGTCCCTGGACAAGCCGGTGCCGCTGCGGACGCTTTTCCGCGCCGCCCATAAGGCCGGGCTGCTGCTGAACACCGGCGATCTGTACGACCGGGGCGACAGCCGCCATCTGCGGCTGTCCTACGTCTACGCCTCCACCACCGAATTAGAGCATGGCCTCCCTTTGCTGGCCGGACTGATCCGCAAGCTCCGGCAGCCCGGTTCCTGAACCGGGCTGCCGGCTAAATTCACTATATGAGTTATCCTTAAAGGAACAAAACGGCTACGCTGTCCTTCACTGGACAGCGTAGCCGTTTTGGATTCTGGTTTAGTGTGACCTCTACGGCAATATCAAGTGGAAAAAGGTTAACTATTTCAGCACCTTAGGCCTAAATGGCGTTATATTCCCCAATTAAGTTTCCTTTTTCCATTTAAATCTTAAGATTGTTGATTCCGAGGAGAAATAAGTTCCCTTTTTCCAACAAGCGCTGCGAACAGCCATCCATCAGAACATCCATCAGGGATTCTTGGTCATCGTTCTTGAGCATTATATAACCTCCTCTCACTATCAAATGACAAATAATAATATTTGTCATTTGATTACTTTAGTGATATGCTGTTTACACAGAGGAGGTCGGACCCATGAGCAAATCAAGCTCCTTTTTAAGTAAAACGGAAATTATGGACGCCGCCGAACAGACGCTGCGCCGCTTCGGGCCTGACAAGACCTCGGTAACCGATGTGGCCAAGCTGCTGGGGGTCAGCCATGGCACGCTTTACCGCCATTTTCCCAGCAAGGCGGCTCTGCGGGAGGCGGTAACGGAGCGCTGGCTGGAAGAGCAGATCGTTGTCCCGCTGGAGCAGATTGTGAAGGCCCCGGCAGACAATGCGCTCGCGCAGCTAAAGGTATATATTGCCCGGCTGATTGAGCTGAAGCGTCACTATGCCCAGCAGGATAGTGAAATGTTCAAGATGTACACGGACGTTACTATGGAAGCCGCTGAGCTGATTGAGGTGCATATCCAGCGGATAGTGGAGCAGATGGGCATCCTGATCGCCAGAGGAATTCAACAGAAACGGATTGCACAACGTGCGGAGACCAAATCGCTTGCCCGTTCGCTTTTCCATGCAACCTTAAGATTCCATCATCCGGCTCATGCCCATGAATGGCGGAGCGTCAGCATAGACCAGGAATTCGAGCAGCTCTGGCTGCTTCTGGAACACGGACTTGCCGCTTCACAGCATTCGTAATAATCCACAACATATCAGGAGGTATGTCAAATGAGTCAATCCCTGCAAGGCAAGGTTGAATAGTTACCGGGTCGTCGAGAGGCATTGGACGGAGTGTCGCGGAGAGATTAGCGGAAGAAGGTGCTTCGGTAGTCATTAACTATTCAAGCAGCCCGAAACAGGCCGAAGAGGTGGTCCAGGGCATTCAAGCCCAAGGCGGAACCGCTGCGGCGCTTCAGGCCGACATCAGCAAACCTGCACAGATTGAGCAGCTGTATAAGGATACCAAGGCATTATTCGGAAAAATCGATATTGTGGTCAACAACGCAGGAATTATGATCAACAGCCTGATTGGGGAGGCCACCGAGGAACAGTTCGACAAGCAGTTCGCGATTAACGTCAAAGGAACCTACTTCTCCTGCCAGCAGGCCTTTCTCCACCTGGAACAGGGCGGGCGCATCATCAACTTCTCCACTTCGGTCAATGGGCAGATGTTCCCGGCTTACAGTATCTATGCCGGTACCAAAGGCGCCGTGGAGCAGTTCACCCGCCAGCTGGCCAAGGAATTCGGCAGCAAAGGCATCACCATCAATGCGGTTGCTCCCGGCCCTGTCGCCACAGACTTGTTCCTGGAGGGCAAATCGGAAGCACAGCTTGAGGGACTGAAGAAGGCCAATGCCTTCGGACGCCTGGGCCAGCCGGAGGATATTGCCGGAGTGGTCAGCTTCCTTGCAGCAGAACAGTCGGGATGGATCACCGGCCAGACGCTCCGCGTGAACGGCGGATTTATCTAAGACTGTATAGGCAAAACGACTACACAAGCCGTCCCTTCCCCTGGGCGGCTTGTGATGGTTATGCCGCCTCCATGGATGTCGACGATTTTTTTGACCAGCGACAAGCCAAGCCCGCTTCCGCCTTCACTAGTGCTTCTGGCTTTGTCCACCTTATAGAAGCGCTCGAAGATGCGGGGCAGCTCGTCCTCGGCAATCCCGATGCCGTTATCCTTGACTTCGACTTCCACCCGGTTATCCAGGGTCCGCAGACGGACCGTAATCATCCCGCCCTGGGGAGTGAATTTGATGCTGTTATGCAGCAGGTTGGTCCATACCTGGCTCAGCAGGTCTTTTACAGCTTGGACAGTAACCTCATCCAGTTCAGCCTCGACGTCGATATTCTTGCCCAGCCACTGCGGCTCACAGGCCAGAATCATCTCCTGGAGCTGCTTATCCAGCCGGTACGCGGTGCGCTCGAACGGAAAGCTCTCCGCCTCCAGCGCTGACAGCTTCAGCAGATTGTCGCTGAGGCCGGAGAGGCGGCTGCCCTCTGCTTCAATGATGTCGAGATAATGAGCCCTGCTCTCCGCACTCAGCCCTTCATCCCGCAGGGCGCGCGCGAAGCCGCGAATCGAGGTGAGAGGGGACTGAATCTCATGCGAGACATTGGAGATAAAGTCCTGGCGCATCGTCTCCATCCGGCTAAGCTCGCTGGCCATTTCGTTGATGCCTTCAACAATACTGCCGAACTGCCCGTAACGCCTGTCGTTCTCCAGCTCCACCTTGAAATTCCCCTTGGAAATTTGCCGGATCGCTGTAATAATCTGGAGATAAAAGGTCCGTTCGTCTCCTCTCAGATGTCCGACCAGTGCCGCGATGGCGGCAAACAGGAACAGAATGAGAAACTGGAGCAGCATGGTCAGCAATTGGAACCTGTAGGGCGTAAGGGACCAGTTAAAATGCTTCTCGAGCAGCTTTAGTCCGAAATACCCGCCGTTCCAGGAAAGATAGAAGCCTGCGATGACCATGATTATCCCCATGACCCTTTTCACAATCTCTCCGGCTCTGCTTCCGCCCATCTATTTATCCCCCTCCAGACGGTAGCCCAGACCACGGACCGTACGAATGGCAAAACCATAGTTCTCCGCGGGAAAACGGTCACGCAAACGGCCCACATGCACATCCAGCGTGCGTTCATTTCCTTCAAAATCATATCCCCAGATCTCTTCAATCAGCCGGTCGCGCGTCAGCGTCTGCCCCGGATAGCTGGCCAGCTTGAACAGCAGCTCAAACTCCTTCAGCGGCAGCGTAATGCTTCCCTGATCTGCGGTCACCTCGTAGGTTTTGCGGTTCATGCGCAAACTGCCTACATTTACGCTCTGTGCGGCAGAAATCTGGTACCGCTTCAGCAGGGCTTTGACCCTGGCGATCAGCACCGGAGGCTCAAACGGCTTGACCAGATAATCGTCGGTTCCCAGCTCGAAGCCTTTGACGATCTGCGAGGTTTCGCCTTTGGCCGTCAGCATCAGAATCGGAATATCATAGCTCCGGCGCAGCGCCTTGCACAGCTCCCAGCCATCCATATTCGGCATCATGACATCAATGACTGCAAGATCCACTCCATTATCCTCTAGCAGCCGCAGCGCCTCAATACCATCGGAAGCACCGTATACCTCCTCCATGCCTTCAGCTCTCAAAAAGACTTCCACCAATTCGCGGATGTGCGGATCGTCGTCCACTACCAGGATTTTGGCCATTCTTCGCAGAACCCTCCTTTTCACCGCCGCCCGGAAGCACCGGTGTATTCAATTGCAGCTGCTGCTCGGCAAACTCCCGGTACAGCTCATGCTCCCGCAGCAGTTCTTCATGTGTTCCCCTGCCGGTAACCCGGCCCTTCTCCATAAAGATAAGCTGATCCGCATTTACAACTGTCGCCAGCCGGTGCGCAATGACAATCGTCGTCCGCCCCTTCATCAGATTGGACAAGGCCTTCTGCACCACTGCCTCCGACTGGCTGTCGAGACTTGCGGTCGCTTCGTCGAGCATCAGAATCTTCGGATCACGCAGCAGCGCCCGGGCAATGGCGATCCGCTGGCGCTGTCCGCCGGACAGCTTCACCCCGCGTTCGCCGACATCGGTATCATAGCCGTGCGGAAGCTCACTGATGAAGCCGTCGGCATAGGCCATCGCCGCCACACGGCGCAGCTCCTCCACGCCAACCTCCCGGTTCAGGCCGTAAGTGAGGTTATCGGCAATCGTGCCGGAGAGCAGCGGGCTTTCCTGGGATACGTAGCCGATCTGCTTGCGCCAGGAACGCAGAGAGAAATTCGATATCGGCTTCGACCCCAGCCTGATCCCTCCGCCCAGCGGTTCATAGAACCGTTCCAGCAGCGAGAAGAGCGTCGTTTTGCCGCCGCCGCTCGGTCCGACAATCGCCGTTACCTGTCCCGGCTGCATGGAGAAGCTTACTCCGCTAAGCACCGGGTCGCCTGTTGTGTAGCCAAAGCTCAAATTATCGATCACTATGGCTTCTTCTGCTCCTTTGGCTTCCTCTATCCCCTCGTAGATCTCCTCATCGGCCGCAAGGGTCTCAATGATCCGTTCGGAAGCGCCTTTGGCCTTTTGAATCTGCGTGAAAAACTGGGTCAGCTGGGTCAGCGGCATCACAATCTGAATCAAATACAGGATGAAAGCGACCAATTCCCCGGCCGTCAGCGCGCCTGAGGACACCTGCATTCCGCCGTAGCCGATAACGACCACCAGCAGCATCATAAATACAAAGGAGACCAGCGGACTGATCATGGCGCTGATTTTGCCCTCACGGATGCCGAAGGACAACAGGTTCATGATTCCGGTACGTCCGGCCTCATATTCCTTCTGTTCCGCGCCTGAGGATTTCACCAGCCGGATTTCGGACAAGACCCCGCTGAGCGTAGCGGTAAAGGATGCGGTTTCGTCCTGGGTACCCTTGGAGATTTTGTACATCTGCCGGCCCAGCGGCACCAGAATCAGTGCGGATAACGGGAGTACTGTGAATAGCACCAGCGTCATTTGCCAGTTCAGATAGAGCAGTACGGCAATCGAGCCGACGATGGAGATCACCCCGGTGAACAGGCTCGCTAAATGTTCTGAAATCAGAGTTTTGATAATCCCTGTGTCGTTCGTCATCCGGCTGACACTCTCTCCGGTGCGGTTGTCGTTGTAGTAAGCTACCGGCAGTACTAGAAATTTACGCCACAACCGGTCCCGCAGTCCCGCTACAGCCTTCTGCCCGACATAATTCAGCAGATAGATCGAGATCCCTCCGGCGATCGTCTGGGCAATAAAAGCCCCGGCAATCCCGGCAATCTGCAGCTTGCTGATCGAAGCCAGGGAGAAGCCGTCCACCAGATTCTTGGTGAACATGGGTATCACAAGACCCACCAGGGTCGATATCATGCTAAGCGCAACAGCAAACACCAATAGCCCATACGAAGGCTTGGCGCTGTGCAGGAGCTTCAGAAACGACTTCAGGGACGCCCCCTGTTTCTTATCAGATTGATTATTGTTCATGGATGTTCCCCTTTTCCAGCGGATCGATATCAGGGACCTCCGGGGTCCCCTGCCGCCTTAACTCTACTGTAACCCGGCAATGTAAACTGAAATTAAACAGAGGAATCATCCGCCGGTGCGGAAACCAGCTTCAGAGCTGCGGCATAATCCTCCGGTGTATTCATGTTGTACAAAGGGGAAGGCCCTGACGGGCCGCCCGTGAAGCCTGCCTCCGGAATATAGAGCACCTCCAGAGCGTCCAGGCATTCCATGACTCTGAACCGCCGCCCCTGCAGCGCTTCTTCCAGAACCCGCAGCACGCGCTTATGGAAGAGTCCAAGCAGCGGCTGAACACGGCCGGAATTGGACACTGAAACTACAGCATCAACCTGCAGGCAATCCCCGTTATAATTAGGCACAAGCTCCCGGCTAGGTTCTTCAACCGAACCCATCATATACCGCATAAATTCCGCTGAGGCAAACGGCAGATCACAGGCAGCCACCACGCTCCATTCCGTGGGGGCTTGGTACAGCGCCGCGTGAAGTCCGGCCAGCGGGCCGCAGCCCGGATAACGGTCAATGATTTGGGGCAGCTGCAAAAACCGGTAAGCCTCCCGCTCCTGCTCCCCGCAGGCTATGACTGTACCTGCGGCCACCTTGGACAGCTCATCCGCCAGGCGGGCAATGACTGTTCTGCCGCCAAGCTCGAGCAGCGCCTTATCACGGCCCATTCGTCTGGAATATCCTCCCGACAGCAAAATCCCCGTGAACTGTGGCATCTTTTCTCCTCCCGGCTCTCATATTTGTAGCATTCTGAAGTTATCGTATCAGACTTTACAGCGGGAGAACAGCTGACGCCTGCAGCAGAACAGGAACAAACCGACTACGCCGCCCTTCACCGGATAACGCAGCTGTCCCGGATTTCAATTTAGCGCTGCCTGGGCCTGGAGGACCTTTCATGAATCCGGCGGCAATACAAGGTGGAAAAAGGATCACTAATTCTGCTCATTTCGCTCCTGAGTGGATAGAACCACTCAATTAGTTTTCCTTTTTCCACTTAAATTCCTCTTCTGTTGATTTCTAGGGGAAACAAGTTCCCTTTCTCCAACTATTGATTGTTGTTCACCTGCTTCTCCGCCAGCGCGAGCCGGAAAAGGCTAACGAATCCGGCGGATTTCCGCTCTTATGGGTGAATTCGCTGAATTCACGTCAACTGTTCCCCAACTTCATGCCTATTTATCGGCAAAGGTGGTAATCGCAATTTCCTATATAGTAAAAAACAGACTGTTGATTTTGCAGGGGTCTGTGCTACTCTATGTTCGGAGGGGACGCTATCATCCGGCAGGCTAGAACGGCTGCAAGCCAATCTCATCTGTACAAAAATGTTACCGTTAACATTTCTTAAGATCTTCTCTAACAAAGGAGTCATTTCATGAAGCGTTATTTCGCCGACCGGCCTATTCAATCCAAATTGCTGATCTGCTTCCTGCCCATCCTGGTTCTATCCGTTGTTCTGACCGGCTTCTTCTCCTATCTGTCCTCAAGCCGGCAATTAAAAGAAAACGCTTTCTACGCGCTGTCTGACACCACTCATCAAACCGCTCTGTTCATGAACGATAAATTCATGACCATATTCGAGCAGCTAGTCAGGCTTGAGCGGAATGATGCCTTGGGCAGTATCCTGTCGGGGGAAGGACAGACAGCCGAGCAGCACCGGTACGATGATCTGATCGAGCTGCACAAGCAGCTTGACGATGTATACCATTCCTATTTTCAAATGATTGATTCCATCTTTGTGGCCTTCAATAACGGGAGGTCCTTCAATCTGCAGCAGGAATACGTCCCCCGGCAGGTACATATTGATCTGGACGGCTGGCTGAAGCGCTATAACACTTCGAAGAAAGGGTACTACTGGCTGAACAGCCATAAAGATACCATCTTCGAAACCGTAGAACAGCGAAAGGTAATGAGCAGCTTCAAAATGATCGGCACCGAAAGCTCACCGGTCAGCGGCATTGTACTGATTAATTTACGGGAAAGCTATTTCCTCGACATTATGGAGAATGTGAATATCTCTCCCGGCGGGACATTGGTGCTGATCAGTCCGGAAGGCGCCCTATTCTCCAAAGAGCTGGATAAGGGGTATGAGCTGAGCAGGGACACGATCACCGCGCTAAGAAACAGCACCGCTGGCAGTGGCAGCTTCTCAACGGACAGCAAAGAAGGGCGTAAAATGGCTATCGCCTACAATACCCTTCCGCTTAACCACTGGGTGCTTGCCGCCGTTGTTCCCGAGAAGGATATTCTGGAGGGAGCCAACCGGATCAAGTATATTACTCTGGTGATTATGGTCTTCATTCTTATCGTGGTCAGTCTGGCGGCAGCCGTTGTCGCACGCAACCTCAGCAACCCCCTCCGCTACCTGTCCAAGCAGGTTAAGCGCTTCGAACGGGGCGATTTCACCGTCAGCTTCGCTCTGGACCAGCATAATGAAATGGGCGTTCTGGCCCGCGGGCTCTCCGGGCTGCTGGCTTCGGTTGTCCAACTGCTTGATAAGGTGCGCAGCGAGCAGGAGAAGAAGCGCCAGATTGAGCTTCAGGCCATGCAGGCGCAGATTCAGCCGCATTTTCTCTACAACACGCTTAGTTCAATTAAGCATCTGATCGATATGAATGAGCGGCAGCGGGCCTCGACGATGGTTAGCGCACTAACCTCCTATTTCCGGATCAGCATCAGCAAAGGCCGGGAGATCATTCCCGTCCGGGAAGAGATGGAGCATGTGCGCAGCTACCTGATGATTCTGAACATCCGCTACAGCCAGGAGTTTGATTATGAAATCAAAGTGGCGGACGAGCTTCTGGAGCTTCCCATTCTCAAGCTGACGCTACAGCCCATCGTTGAAAATGCCATTTACCACGGCATCAAAAACAAACATGGCCAGGGCCACCTTTCCGTTACCGGCTACCGCGAGGGGGATAACGCCGTTTTTGAAGTATACGACAATGGACATGGCATCAGTGAGGCCAAGCTCTCCCAGCTCCGGGCGTCACTGCAATCGGATACGGCCGCTTATGAGGCCATCACTTACGGGCTGTGGAACGCCCATATGCGCATTTTGCTGCATTTCGGGAACAGCTACGGATTACAGCTGGACAGTGAAGAAGGAGTATACACACGGGTGAAGGTGTACCTTCCCTTTGCCAATAAAGCGAAAGGAGAGAGTGCCGATGCTTAAGATGCTGATTGTGGATGATGACAAGTGGATTCGGGAAGGCCTGCGGGCCAACGTAAAATGGAGCCGGGAAGGCATTGAAGTAGTTGCAACCGCTGCCAACGGCGAGGAGGGCTGGGAACTGGTGCAGAAGCTCCGGCCGGACATCCTTCTGACGGATATTCAAATGCCGCTGCTGGACGGCCTGCAGCTTGCCGAGAAGGTTAATGAGCGGTACGTCTTGACCAAGATCATTTTCCTGACCGGCTACGACGATTTCTCCTATGCCAAGAAGGCTCTGGACCTGCAGGCTTCCGGTTATATTCTGAAATACGAGGACAATGAGGCTATCCTGCAATCCGTTGCCGAGACAGGGAACAACCTGCGGAGAGAGAAACGTGAACTGGAAAAGGCCAGAAAGAGCCAGAGCCTGATTGAGAATAAATTTTTTGCCGACCTGCTGTCGGGGGTTCCCAGTGTGGATTGGGCCCGCCGGGAGATGGAGCTTCTGGGAATCCGGCCGGAAGGCCCTTATTTCCGGGTCGCGGTGATCCAGCCTGAAGATCTGCAGCGCTTCTCCCGGCCCGGAATGCTGGAAAATACCGAGCTGCTGCTGTTCTCCATTCAGAACATATGTGCAGAGCAGTTCACAAACCGCCTTCCTAAGCCTTTTTTTGTCCCTTACAACCACCGGATCAATATTATCCTGAACCTGGCAGACACGGACGGGACCTCACCATCCGGCTGCTCCCTTGCCACGCTGTTGGAGGACATACGCTATACGATTGAGTCCTGCCTAAAAATCCCTGTCAGCATCGGTGTCGGTACGGTCTGCGAAGGCTTCGGGCAAATCCCCTATTCCTACAACAAGGCCCTGGCTGCGGCCCATATGAAGGATGTCGCGGGCAGATCCGGACTATTTTTCTGTGACGAGATGAGCCATTCCCAGCATTCACACCATACGCTGCTGAAGCAGATGGAGAGCTATATCCACAAAAATTATGCCGACGAGAATCTCAGCCTGGCAGCCATCGCCGGTGAAATCCACATTTCTCCGTCGTATGTAAGCACACTTTTCAAAAAATACAGGGAAATCAACGTCATTGAATACGTAATCCGCATCCGGATGGAAAAAGCCGCTGAGCTGCTTAAACAGACGGATTATAAATCCTATGAGATCAGTGAAAAGGTAGGGTACGGCAATCCCCAATATTTCAGCGTGCTGTTCAAAAAGCATTATGGCATGTCCCCGTCCGATTACCGTAAATCACAGCGGGATGAACTGTCAAAGAAAACAAACAACCTTTGAAAGATATCTTATTCAGTACATGCGCCTTCTGGATTACGATTGTTCTGGAGGTGCGGTTATGGAAATTACGCGACAACCCGGAAACGGCAATCTTGCCTTATCCACACTGAGAAAAAGAAAACGAAAGAAAGGGGAGGCTTGGGTTCCCTACCTGCTGATTGCCCCCACGGTGCTGCTGATCGCAGGTATTCTCATATTTCCGATCTTCAGGGTATTCGACCTGAGTGTTCAAAGTTATGATTTCACCCGTCTGCAGGATGCGGGCTATATCGGACTGGAGAATTTCCGCCATATTTTTACGCAGGATGATCTTTTCTACTCCACCCTCGTCACTACGCTGAAATGGGTATTTTCCGAGGTGGCCCTGCAGCTGGTATTCGGACTGATTGTGGCTCTGCTGCTTAACCAGTCTTTCCGGCTGCGCGGTTTGGTCCGTTCGCTGGTGCTGGTCCCCTGGGCTGTGTCGGGAGTGCTGACCACGATGCTGTGGTCGCTGATGTTCAACCAGCATATCGGGATCATCAACGACATCCTGCTGAAGCTTGGAATTATCCATGAAAAAATCGCATGGCTCGCCAATCCGGGCACAGTATTCGGTTCCGTGGTCTTTGCTGAACTGTGGCGGGGCATTCCCTTCTTTGCCATCACTCTGCTTGCGGCCTTGCAGACTATACCGCATGAGGTGTACGAATCCTGTGAGGTTGATGGGGCCGGAAAGCTGAAGAAGCTGTTCCATATTACGCTCCCTTATCTGAAGGAGAGCATTATCTTTGCCACACTGCTCCGGGCGATCTGGGAGTTCAACTCGATTGACATGATTTTTACGATGACCAATGGCGGGCCGATGGATATGACAACGACACTGCCGATTTACATGATGAAGACCTCGATTCTGGAGGGCAACTACGGTTACGGATCGGCGCTTGGCGTGGTGACCTTCCTGTTCCTGATGATCTTTGTCATTCTGTATCTGAAGCTTAACCGGGCAGGGGGCATGCAGGATGAGTAGCAAAACCGCCCGCCGGATCGGGAGCAAACTGCTGTTTTACATTCCGCTGGCCTTGACGCTGATCCTTGTGCTTGTGCCTTTTCTATGGGCAATTTCTACTTCCTTAAAAAGAGAATCGGACATTATGAGCCCCGTGATTCATTATCTGCCGCAGCCCATTACCTTTGCAAATTATATCAGTGTGTGGAACGAAAATAGCTTCTCGCAGTATTTTCTGAACAGTGTGCTGGTATCGGTCATGTCGGTCGTAGTGATTACCCTTCTGTCCGTAATGAACGGCTACGCGATGAGCCGCTTTAAGTTCAAGGGAAAAAGCGCGTTCATGCTGATCCTGCTCGCTACCCAAATGATGCCCGTAATCCTGTTTGTGATTCCGCTGTTTCTGATTTTTAAGAATCTCGGGCTGATCAACACTCCTTACTCACTGGTCCTTTTCTATATTGTGCTGCAGGTGCCGTTTAACACGATACTGATGCAGGGCTTCATCTCCTCCACACCAAAGGAAATTGACGAAGCTGGCATGGTCGATGGCGCAGGCCGATTCCGCATCATCATGACCATTATCGCGCCGATTGTGCTTCCGGGCATTGTGGCGACCAGTGCCTTTGCATTCATTGGGGTGTGGAATGAATTCCTGGTCGCCTTCTCCTTCATCACAACGCCGGACCGCTTTACCATCCCGATCGGGCTTAAGTTCATGATTGGGGAGTTCAGCGTGCAATACGCTTCACTCGCGGCGGGGAGCATCATCGGCCTCATCCCTCCTGTACTGCTGTTCATGTACATCCAGCGTTATTTGGTGGAAGGTCTCGGCGGTGCCGTCAAAGGCTGAATTCCGGCCAGAAGAAATGCAACGATCCTCACAACATCATTTCAGGGAGGTCTATTGTTAATGACAAGAAAATTACGGGGAACAGCCCTTGTGGCCGCTTCGCTGCTGCTGGTGCTGTCCGGCTGCGGTTCGGACAAAACATCCAATTCAAATGCATCTGCAGCGGACGGGAGCGCAAACACCAGCGGCAAAGGCGAACCCGCCACGATCAGCTTCTGGGCGGCTGCGGTGACGACAGAGCGCAATGCTTTTTTTGAAAAAATCATCAAACAGTTCGAGGAGGAGAATCCGGATATCAAAGTGGACTATCTGGGGGTTCCGGGGGACCTCTCCGCCTACGAGCAAAAGGTTAACGTAGCCATCTCCGCAGAACAGGCACCGGATATCATGAATGACTTCAAAGCCGATCTGCTCTCCAGAGATGTGCTGGAACCTTTGGATACGTATTTTGACGGTTGGGCCGACAAGGATCTGATCTCTTCGGAGCTGATTGCCAGCAACCGCAAGCTGGATACGAAAGAAGGGAAATTGTATGCGCTCCCATACAGCTCACAGACCTGGAATCTCTGGCTGCGCCCTGACTGGTTCAAGGAAGCCGGCCTACAGCTGCCCGATACCTGGGATCAATTCTTCGAAGATATTGCCAAGCTCACGGATAAGTCCAAAGACCGCTATGGCCTGAGTATCCGCGGCGGTGCCGGCAGCGCCAATACGCTGGAAATGCTGATGTATTCCTACTCCGGGATTACCGATTATTTCACGCCGGAAGGAAAGTCGACGATTAACGATCCGCTGCATGCAGAGTTCCTGGAGAAATATCTGGGTGCCTACAATGTATATAGTCCGGAAGATGACTTGAATAAAGGCTGGACTGAACTGGCGGCTACCTTCCAATCCAATAAGGCAGCCATCGTGGTCCATAATCTGGGCTCGGCAAGCTCTCATGAAAAAGCCTTCGGCGGTGACTATACCAAATTCGAGGCTGTTCCGTTTCCAAAAAGTGTGAAGGGCTACCGTGAACATCCCGGTCTTGCTCCGCTTGGCCTGACCATGAGTAAAACAGCGAAGAATAAAGAAGCCGTATGGAAATTCATGACTTTCTATTTATCCCATGACATCAACAGCCAATATGCGAAGCTATATGGTGAGATTCCGGCCAACAAGGATGCCGCCTCCGATGCCTGGGTACAAGATATTCCATATATGAAATCCGCCTCCGATCTGCTGAATTCTGCAGATACCCATTTTGCCGATAACCCGTATTATTTACCGGGCTACAGCAACATTCAGAAGAAGGCTGAATCCATGATCCAAAAAGTAATGGCCAAAAAAATGACCGGACCGGAAATGCTTAACGAGTGGGCCAAGCTGCTGGAAGCTGAAAAGCAGTCCTATGATCAAGCCCAAAAGTAACTTACCCCCACAGATATGGAGGCCAGAATGAATACACCTGCTGTTACAGATTCCGGACTCTGGATTCCCGATCAGGAGAACGGGACCTACATCAATCCGATTATCTATGCCGATTACTCTGACCCGGATGTCATCCGTGTGGGAGAAGACTTTTTCATGACGGCTTCAAGCTTTACGCACATACCGGGTCTGCCGATTCTTCATTCCCGCGATTTGGTGAACTGGCGCATCGTCAATCATGCCCTGCCCCGGCTGGAGCTTCCTGGCTACGACAAGGTGCAGCATGGCAAAGGCGTATGGGCTCCAAGCCTGCGGTATCATGAGGGCCAGTTCTGGATCTTCTACGCCACACCCGATGAAGGTATCTTCATGACGAAGGCGGATGATCCGTTCGGAGCCTGGGAACCGCCGCATTTGCTGAAGGCTGCCAAAGGATGGATTGACCCCTGCCCCTTCTGGGATGAAGACGGGCAAGCCTATCTGGTCCATGCCTACGCCCACAGCCGTTCCGGCCTGAAGCATATTCTGAACCTGTGCAGGATGTCCCCTGACGGCACAACATTGCTTGACGACGGCACAATCATTGTGGACGGAACGGTAAAGCATCCCACGCTGGAAGGCCCAAAAATGTATAAAAGAAACGGCTATTATTATATCTTTGCACCAGCAGGAGGGGTTCCGACAGGCTGGCAGGCGGTCTTCCGCTCCAAATCCATTTATGGTCCCTATGAAGATAAAATTGTCCTCCAGCAAGGAGAGACCCCGGTGAACGGCCCTCATCAGGGCGGATGGGTCGAGCTGGCCTCCGGTGAGTCCTGGTTCATTCATTTTCAGGATAAAGGCGCTTACGGGCGGATCACCCATCTGCAGCCCATGGAATGGCGCGAAGATTGGCCCGTGATGGGCCGGCTTGCGCCGGACCGGGAGGTCGGGGAGCCTGTAGAGCTCTGGAAGAAGCCTGACGCCGCAGCGGGAGATGTGTGCATTCCGCAGACTTCAGATGATTTCTGCGGGACTGCGCTCGGCTTGCAGTGGCAATGGCAGGCCAACCCCGCTCCCGGTTGGCATCGCCTGATCCCCGGCGGCGGCTTGAGGCTGAATGCCGCTCCTCTTCCAAGGGACTGCCGGACGTTGTATGACACACCGCAGCTGCTTATGCAGAAGCTGGCTGCGCCCGCTTTTACAGCTACCGTCAAAATCACTCCACGCTTCTCCTCCTGCGGTGAACGCGCGGGACTGGTCGTCTTGGGACACCGGGCGTTCTGCATCGCGTTGTCCCTTGACCCGGCCGGAGATCTCTGGCTGGCCCGATACGAGAGCGGTACTGCGGATGATCCCGGCCGAAAGGACCTGGATATCAAAATCTCCGCGATTCGTATCCAGACAGAGTCCCTGTATCTCAGGGCCAGTTTTGAAGAAGCTAACGGCTGCCGTTTCAGCTTTAGCCCGGAGGGTTCCGATTTCACCGAGTTTGGCAGCCCCTTCAGGTTAGAGGAAGGACAATGGGTTGGAGCCAAGGTTGGCTTATTTGCCCTCTCCCTGACGCCGGGTGAACCACAAGGCTATGCGGACTTTGAGAGATATACGATTTCATAACTACAACCCACATAACTCCATAATGAAGCCCGGCTTAGCATAAGCAGCAGCGCAGCGATCCTCCAATGGAAGAGAATCTCTGCGCTGCTGTCTTTTAGCGCTGATTGAGCAGCAAGATAAGGGCAGCTTCTCCGGATACACTCCCTTACTGGACAGATCCCTTTCAGGCAGCAAAACGCGATGCCCGCAGCAGAAATAATTAAGCAGTTGGAAATCTGATCAAAAGTTGGTTTGTATCCCTTTTCAACAAGTGTTACAGTGATAGAAGCAGCCTCTTCAATGCTGCCATGAATACAAGCAAGGCATTTAGCAGGAAAGGAGTGCCCAATTTTGCGGGAGAACCTTGATAAACAGTTTTCCTTCACCTCATTGAAGTGGTTCAACTTCTTCTTGTATGGAACGGTCGTTCTCTTCACCAGCTTCTTTCCCCTTTATCTGCAGGAAGTGGGAATGAACAAGCTGGAGATCGGGAGCCTAATGTCGGTCGGGGCGCTTGTCTCCATTATTGCCAATCCCTTCTGGGGCATCTGGACCGACCGGTATCAGAATATCCGGCGGATTGTCCTGCTGATGCTCACAGGCACGCTGGTATTATCCCAGGTCGTATTCCAGGCAAATACATATGAAATGATCTATGCTTCCATATTGTTTTTTTATTTCTTTCAGGGACCGCTGTTTGCCGAGAGCAATACCATGATCCTGAGCTACATTGACGGTACCAAGCACCGCTTCAGCTCTTTCCGGCTATGGGGATCGCTGGGCTGGGCCTTTACCGCAATCCTGGCCGGACCTGTGATTGAGTGGGCCGGTGTATCCGTGCTCTCCTATCTGTTTGCGGCGCTGCTCTGTGCAGCCATGATCTCGCTGATTGTCCTGCCCAGACTCGACCATTCCATCGGGATTGCGCCGCTGCCGTTCAAGGGCTTCCGCCAGATCTTTTATAATGCCTTTTTTCTGAGCTTCATCTTCTTTGGCATTCTGGTTTCGATCCCCAATACAATGAACAATACCTTCGTGTCCCTGTACATTACAGAGCTTGGAGGCAGCAAGACCATGATCGGTCTGGCGGTGTTTCTCTCCTCGATTCTGGAGGTGGCTGTTCTTGTCCTGTGCGACCGTTACCTGAAACGCAGCATTCCGGTGCTGCTTGGCTGGCTCGCCCTGGTCAGCGCACTGTTCGTCTTGCGCTGGCTGCTGATGGCCGATGCAACAACTCCGCTGCAGGTGGCCTTTATTCAAATTCTGCATTGCGTTACGTTCGGCGGGTTCTTCTATGTCGGCACCCGGCTGACCATGCTGCTGGTTCCGAAGCCTTACCGTTCCTCGGGACAAGCGCTGTATACCCTGACTTGGAGCGGGATCTCGGGGATTATGGGCGGCGTTCTCGGCGGCTGGCTGTATCAGTATCTCGGCGCGCAGAGCATGTACCAGTCCGGAGTCTTTCTATCGCTGATTGGGACTTTGGGGTTCGGTGCCATGTGGCTGCTCGTCAGCCGTGGCGGCTATCACCCCCAGGACGGGCATCCGGAAGAAGAGTGGAATGAAATTGAGCTGAACCGTTGATGCTCCAAACCTCTTAAAAAAATGGGTACGCGTCAACATCGGCAGCAGGGAATTAGCCCCGCCGCCGGACAAGCCCATCACAAACAGCAAAGCAGCGGTTCTCCCATGGGTGGAGAATCGCTGCTTTGGGTCCATTGCCGCGTGCATCGGCAAATAATCTGCCACGTCGTGCCGCTAGTAGAGAGTGCCGCGGCCGCGGCAGCTTAATCAAAGGTATTTTTACCTTTGATTTCGCCACTTCCGGCCGCGGCGGACCATTCAAAGGTATTTTTACCTTTGATTTCGCCACTTCCGGCCTCGGCGGGCCATTCAAAGGTATTTTTACCCTTGATTTCGCCACTTCCGGCTTCGGCGGGCCTATTCAAAGGTATTTTTACCTTTGATTTCGCCACTTCCGGCCTCGGCGGGCCATTCAAAGGTATTTTTACCTTTGATTTCGCCACTTCCGGCCTCGGCGGGCCATTCAAAGGTATTTTTACCTTTGATTTCGCCACTTCCGGCCTCGGCGGGCCTATTCAAAGGTATTTTTACCTTTGATTCGTCCCACGCCAAGAGGCTGCCCCCGTCATATGATGACTTCGGACAGCCTCTTGTGCTTAAAGTAGCCTCAGCCTTATTTGGCAGGCTGGAATGAGCTTTTTAGAGAAACGATAAGATTGAACACCGGATGCCCCGGTGTGGAATATCTGCTGTCCACGTTGAAGTATCCATGACGGAAGAACTGGAACTTGTCCTGCGGCACGCTGTCCTTCAGTCCCGGCTCCACAAAACCATGCAGAATCTCGATTGATTTCGGATTCAACTGGTCAAGAAAACTAGGCTCGGGCTTATCAGTAGTAGGCTCCATGCCCTCGACTTCAGCCTCCTGATCGGCCTCCTCAGCGGAAATCAGCGGCTCATAGAGGCGGAATTCCGCCGGTACGGCCTGGCCGGCATCCACCCAGTGCAATGTTCCCTTAACCTTGCGGCCGGTGAAGCCGCTGCCGCTTTTGGTCTCCGGATCATAAGTGCAGTGAAGCTCCACAACCTCGCCGTTCTCGTCCTTGATGAAATCCGTACACTTGATGAAATAGGCATTCTTCAGGCGCACCTCATTGCCGGGGAACAGACGGAAATATTTGTTCGGCGGGTTCTCCATGAAGTCGTCGCGTTCAATATAGATTTCGCGGGAAAATGGAATCTGGCGGGTGCCCATAGCTTCATTCTCCACATTATTCTCAATTTCGAACCATTCCGTTTGGCCTTCCGGATAGTTGGTGATAACCACCTTCAGCGGCCGCAGCACCGACATTGTCCGGGGAACCGTCAGCTTAAGGTCCTCACGGATGAAATGCTCCAGCATCTGCAGATCCACCAGCCCCTGGCTTTTGGAAATGCCGGTCTCATGCACGAAACTGCGAATGGCTTCCGGTGTATATCCACGGCGGCGAAGCCCGGAGATCGTCGGCATGCGCGGATCGTCCCAGCCATCGACATGGCCTTCATCCACGAGCAGCTTCAGCTTGCGCTTGCTGGTGACCGTCTGCGCGAGATTGAGCCGCCCGAATTCATATTGATGCGGCGAAGCCGGCATATCACACTCGGCTACCACCCAGTCGTAGAACGGACGCTGATCCTCAAACTCCAGGGAACAGAGGGAGTGCGTTACGTGCTCGATGGCATCCTCAAGCGGATGAGCAAAAGTATACATCGGATAGATGCACCAAGCATCACCCGTATTATGATGATGGGAATGGGAAATCCGGTAAATGACCGGATCACGCAGGTTGATATTCGGGGAGGACATGTCGATTTTGGCCCGCAGCACCTTTTCGCCATCCTTGAATTCTCCTGCACGCATCCGGCGGAACAGATCCAGATTCTCTTCGATGGTGCGCTCCCGGTACGGGCTGTTCACCCCCGGCTCGGTCAGTGTACCGCGGTATTCACGGATTTGCTCAGCCGTCAGGTCATCGACGTAAGCCTTTCCTTTTTGAATCAGCAGTTCTGCCCGTTCATACATTTCCCCAAAATAATCCGAGGCAAACCGTAGCTCATCCCATTCATAGCCGAGCCACTTTACATCCTCTTGTATAGAGTTTACATATTCCGTATCCTCTTTGAGCGGATTGGTATCGTCGAATCTGAGATGTGTCCTGCCGCCGAATTCATCTGCCAGGGTGAAGTTAATCCAGATCGCTTTGGCATGCCCGATATGTAAATAACCGTTAGGCTCCGGCGGAAAGCGGGTCACCACTTCCTTTACTTTTCCCGAGCTCAGGTCTTCGGTAATGACATTCTTAATGAAATTGGAGGGTGTTCCACGGTTCTCCACAGTTATCAACCTTTCATTCTGTAATATTACTACTTCCTTGTATGAACATGTTTCCTACTAATATACCCGTTAAGCGGGGAATGTTCAATAAAAGTCAAGAAGAAACGGCCGGGAAGTCCAGCTATAGAGGCCTGTTTGTTCATGGTGTTTTGACTTATTTCCCGGCTATAGAGTAGCATGGGGATTATAGTGTATGTATCTTTATAATTGCTATAAGAGGGGGACTTATTCATGAAGCCAATCAAGCTGCCCAAAGAGCAGCGGGATACCATTACCGAGAATATCCGGGCCTACTTCGAAGCCGAACGGGGAGAGAGCATCGGCCATCTGGCGGCGGACAGCCTGCTGGAATTTTTCCTGCAGGAGCTCGGACCGGCGATTTATAACGGAGCGCTGGGCGACTGCCGCACACTGGTAGGCCAGCGCATGCAATCACTGGAGGACGACATTTACGCACTGGAATGGAAAAAACGTTAATCCTTGAACCGGTAGAGGGGGCAGCCTCATGTTTAATTATGTCATTGACGAAGAGCTTACGCTGAAGCTGTTGATGCCTGAGCACGCACGCCATATGTTCGCGCTGGTGGAGCGCTCGCGCGCCCGGCTCAGACAGTGGCTGCCTTGGGTAGACGGTGTTACGGAGCAGGCTCATTTGGAGACTTTTATCAAAAATTCAGTCAAACAGGGCAGTGAGAACGGCGGCTTCTCTGCCGGACTGTGGGTGCGGGAAGAACTGGCCGGCATTATCGGATACCACGAAATTGACTGGCACAACCGCTCGGTCGGCATCGGCTACTGGCTCGGCGAAGGCTATGAGGGTAAAGGCTACATGACCAGTGCCTGCCGGGTCTTCGTGGACTATGCACTGCTTGAAATGGATCTGAACCGTGTTGAAATCCGCTGCGCTACCGGCAACCGGACGAGCCGGGCGATTCCTGAACGCCTGGGCTTCGTGTTCGAAGGCGTGATCCGCCAAGCAGAAAAGCTTCCGTCCGGCTACATGAATCACGCTGTCTACGGGCTGCTGCGCAGTGAGTGGAAGCTGCTGGGCTGAATGGGCTGAAGACAGCACGTTTGTCCAAACTATTCGCAACGGGCAAAGCCCTGGGGGAATTATTCCTCCGGGGCTTTGCTTTCCTAAACTCAGATTGTTTATTCTCGTTATAGACGGAATCCTTCTGCGCGCCGTGCAGTTCCCAGCAGCAGTTGAGGTTGCGTAACAGTAGTACCCCACGGAGACTTAACATTGCCCCGATTCGAGGCCGTGCGCTGTAATGAATCCAGACTCTAAGTGGAAAAAGTATCACTAATCCAAGTCTCTAGGCTCCTCCACCAATATTAAGTGGAAAAAGTATCACTAATCTGAACCCATTAGCCTTCCAGCGCTGGATTTGCCGAATTTAAGGGTATTCCCACTAAATCCCTGTTGAGGCACAGATATCTGCAAATTAGTGGTACAAAATCCACTTACCCTCTTAAGGAATCTGGCGCAAAGCGACTTCAGCGACAGCAGAAAGTATCTCACAGCAGCACTCCACTTCACACAGCACTCATATACATATAAGCCCTGTAAGTATCGGGAATCCTTGCCAACCCAAGAGTTCCCGGCTCTTCCGGGAGAACCCTTCCGAACCCCTTATCTCTCCGCCGTATCCAGCCAGCCCCGAAACTTCTCCCGGGTGACAGCGGACAAGGTCTCAAGCGCGGCCAGCTCCGCCAAGCCTGTCTTGTCCTTGCGTCCGTGCTCCATCAGATAGAGCACCTGCTTGATCGGGAAGCTTCCTTCGCCGCTTTCCTGCTTGATGATTGAGTCGCCAGCGGCAATCTGGCCCTCGCGCAGCACACGGAAATAGAAACCGCTGTACCCGGTTTTCAGCACCTGTGCCGGCATATCCGCGGGGCCGTGTTTTTGCGCCAGCTTATAGCATGGAAAACGCGGCTGGCTGACCTGCAGCAGTGTTGTGCCGATCTCATACACATCCCCGATGCACACTTCCGTCTCCAGCAGGCCGCTGGCCGTTATATTCTCGCCAAAGGCCGAATATTCCAGTTTCTTGCCAAGCCATTGCTCCCAATAGGCATAATGCTCAATGGGATAGACACACACTGCTTTGTCCGCACCGCCGTGGTTCACAAGGTCCGCTTGCCCGTCCCCGTCGAACCCTTCCAGATGAAGCTGCACCTTACCGGGTGCGGGCATTTTGTAGATGCCTGTCTCCAGCGGCTTGCCCCGGTAATCGACGGTCTTGGGCTTGCCTACATTAAGCGAGATGACTTCCATCCTCTTTCCCTCCTGTCAGCATGCAGCTCATAAATACCTCATCAACGTAACGCCCGCCAAGAAAAAACTCCTCGCGCAGACGGCCCTCCTCCACAAATCCGCATTTGCGGTAGAACGCAAGCGCAGGTTTGTTGCAGGACAGCACACGCAGCCGCAGTTTGCGGATGCCGTTCTCCGCCGCATGGCTTTTGATCGCTTCGATCAGCTGTCTGCCAATGCCCATTCGCTGAAACTTCGGGTGAACGGCGATGTTGACCTCGCACACATGACGGTTGCTCTCCATACCACTGGGACAGCCAAAGCCGACATAGCCGCACAGTTCCCCATCCTTCAGAGCGACCAGCTGTGAACCGGGAGGGGCATGCATTAGATAATCCTCCCGTGAGCGCCACATTAACGGACCGGGTGATGTATCCTCAGTCCAGATCATATTATCAAGTACAATCAGCTCCCGGGCATCCTTGATTTCCGAGGGACGGATCGTTAAGGCATCCCTGTTCAGTTGTGGCATTCCTTCTACACTCCTTGCCTTACTAAATCACGCGGAAGACTGCAGCTGCCTTAACAGCATTCTCCCGCTGCAATTTCATGCCGTATTCCGTCCCAGTGTACGGGCGGAGCGGTTGATGTATGCATGTAACCCAAAGAATCCCACCGACAGCACAGCCATCCCGCATGCCAGCCACCCCGTCGGGGCTAGACCTCCATTGTCGAACTGGACGCCCATCAGATAAGGCCCGATCACTCTGCCGATTGCGCCAATGCCGCCGCTCAGCCCCAGATAGAACGGCGCATTGCGGTCTGCATGGTCCGAAATAAATGAAGGCATTGCCGGAGAGATCAGCATCTCCCCCAGTGTCGCCAGCAGCATCGCCAGAAACAAGCCGGCATAGCTTGGCATGAGCAGAATCACCGCATAACCACTCAAATAAAAGACGGCACTGGCCGTCATTTGCGCCGTTGAGGTTGCTGCGAACCAGCGTTTGATCAGACTGACCAGCGGCTGCGCGGCAAAGATCAGAATCCCGTTCAGCGTCCACAGAAACCCGTAAGTCTGCTTCGGCCAGCCTTCTGAGATAATAAACGGCGACACACCGGTATTCCAGATTGAATTGCCGATCAGCAGAAACATGGAGCCAATGGACATGAACAGATAAATCCGTATCTGACCCATAAGCCTCCAGCCGGATTGTGCGGGCTGCGGCTGCTTTCTCCGGGTCTGTTCGTGAGGTGAAGCTGTCCCTACTTTGCGCAAATAAAAAAAGAAAAAAACAGCAAATACAGCCGAAGTTACACCGTTTAGCACAAAGCTCAGCATATAATTGCCCAAAAATCCGCTCAGCGACGTTCCCAGTGCTACTCCTATATTGTTGCAAACATAGATGATATTAAACAGCTCTGCACGCTGCTCGGCAAACCGGAAACCGACAAATGCCTGGATGGCCGGCAGCGACAGCGAATTAAACAGTCCAAATAATCCCATTAAAATAATAAACAAATGCCAGTTGCTGCTTGCCGCCGGAATGGAGAACAAGGACAGGGCCGTTAGGGCCAAGGCTCCCACAATCAGCCGGTTGACACCGACCTTATGATAGAGCGAACCGCCCAGCAGCTGGCCGGCAATCCCCCCGAGCGCCTGAATCAGCAGAACGAAGCCGGCATCCTTCATACTCCGGCCAAGCTCATCGAATACGTACATAGTCACGAGCGGCCACATCAGTGCGCTGCCGGTTGCGTTAATCAGGCTGGCAATCAGAAATACTTTGATTTCCTTAGGATAGGCTTGCAAAAACTTCATATCTTGTCTTTCATCCCCTGTAACCTATGTGTCATTAATTCATCCAGTATCATCCTAAAACAGGGTCAAGGGCAAGTATATGGATTGACGCTTTATCGCGTCACTCAAATAAAACACATCACTTAAATCCAACAGATTCTCCGTTGGACTTCGCTTCTCCCCTACGCTTCACTTCTACAGTGGCAGAGAAAAAAGTCGCCCCGTTGCCCATATCGCTCAGCCGGTCCGGCGTCAGCACATTGACTCTCTGTTTGTGTCCTTTACCTTCCCACCACAGGCCTTGGCTGATTACGGTGCCGGGCAGCATTTTGTCCGTTACCACCGCCCACAGCTCAATAGCTCCTCTGCCGTTATATACGGTGAGCTCGTCGCCCTCTTCAATTCCCCTCACCGCTGCATCTTCGGGATGAATCTGCAGGGTCGGCCGTTTCTCCATCCGCTGGTGCTTCTCTACATTGGAGAAGGTGGAATTGAGGAAATTATGATTCGGCGGCGAAACGAACATCAGCGGGTACGCCGTTCCCGGCTGCGGCTGCCGCTCGCCGTCATAGCCTTCCTTCAGCGGTGTATAGGTTGGCAGCGGAGGCAGGCCAGCCAGCTCCATGGCCTTTGAATACAGCTCGATTTTGCCGGAGGGAGTCGGCAGGTTGTCCAGATAATCCGCCTGCGGCGACATATCCAGCTTCACGAAACGCTCAGCCGTCAGCCGCTCCAGCGTTACCCCGTTCAGATAAGGGTTGCGCGGGTAATCCAGCGCCTTACGGATCATATCATATTCGGACTCGCTGAAAGCCTCTGCATCAAAGCCCATTGCCCGGCCAAGCAGCGAAAAGACCTCCATATTGCTCTTGCATTCTCCCGGCGCATCCAATACAGGCTCCTGGAGCTGCATATAATGATGCCAGTAGGAACCGTATAGATCCACATTCTCCAACGTGGATGTTGCCGGCAGCACAATATCGGCATAAAGCGCAGTGTCGGTCATGAACAGATCATGCACGACCGTGAACAAATCCTCACGGGCGAATCCCTTCCGCACACGCTCCGCATCGGGAGCAACTACAACCGGATTGCAGCAGTAAACGAACATCCCCATCACCGGCTCTTCCTTCAGCTCCAGCGCTTCACCGATCCGGTTCATATTGATCGTGCGTGCCCGGCGGTTAGGGCGCAGATCAGGGCGGGTCAGCGCCCGGTCATTCGTGGAACTGTAGCCGCCGTTTGACTTGATCGCCCCGCCGCCGGTCTTTAGCCAGGCACCGGTAAGTGCCGGAAGACAGGCAATCGTCCGAACATTCATGCCGCCGTTGTCGTGATGCTGGAGGCCGTTGCCGATGTGGATATGCGAGACTTTAGCTTCACCGTACAGCTTAGCCAGCTTCTCAATATCCGCTGCCGCAATGCCTGTGATCTCCGCGACCCGCTCGGGCGGGTAGGCGAGCACATGGCCGCGCAATTCCTCATGTCCGGTTGTATAACGCTTAAGAAAAGCGTTATCCGTCATTCCGTCCCGGAACAGGATATGCATCAGCCCGAGCGCGAGCGCTGTATCCGTGCCGGGGTACAGCGGCAGGAACCAGTCCGCCCACTGGGCCGTGCGGTTGCGGTGAACATCAATTACAACCACCTTCGCCCCCCGTTTGCGGGCCTGCTCGGCGTAGACGACCTGATGCATGTTCGTGCTGACAATATTGCCGCCCCAGACGATAATCAGGTCGGCGTTCACCGTATCCTCAGGGCTTGTCCCGCCGTTGAAGCCCATTGTATATTTCCAGCCTGCGCTGCCTGCTGCACTGCAGATGCTCTGCTCCAGACGGCTTGCGCCAAGCGCGTTAAAAAAACGCCGGTCCATTCCGTCGACGCTGAGCACCCCCATATTTCCGTAGAAACTGTAGGGGAGAATGCTCTCCGGCCCGTGAGCTGCCGACAGCTCCTTAAAGCGCCCGGAAAT
This sequence comes from Paenibacillus graminis, assembly GCF_000758705.1. Lineage (NCBI taxonomy): Bacteria > Bacillati > Bacillota > Bacilli > Caryophanales > Paenibacillaceae > Paenibacillus > Paenibacillus graminis. The sequence goes on from NZ_CP009287.1 coordinate 6,705,883, forward strand.
TTCGCCTATGGCTTCTTCCCAACTGATCGGCGTGAAAGAACCGCTTCCCTTCGGCCCTGTACGGCGAAGGGGCTGCAGCAGCCGCTCGGGATGATGGACCCGTTCGGCCATATGCCGCACCTTGTTGCAGATCGCCCCCTTGGTGACCGGATGCCCGGGGTTGCCCTCCACTTTAATGATTTTACCATTCTGCTTATGCACTAGAAGTCCGCATGTGTCTGGGCAATCCAGCGGACATACCGCCTGAAAAACCCCATCTCCGCTGTAACTCATGGGCTGCAGTCCTCCTTTGTTGCTTGAATATGTATATTCTATAACCGCATGTGCTCCACGTAAAGAAAATAGGCGGGAACAAACTGATTCGTTCCAAGTATGCCTGGGTAATAGAGCATATGAAACACTCCCTAAGAATTCGCCGTGAGCCCGATTTCGTTCCCCCGAGTCGGATATGCACGGCGAATTTTGTTATGGGCCGGAGTAGGAACAATAAAAAACACCCCCCGATTTCGGAGAGTGCTGTGATGCTTCCAGATGGTGAGCAAGCCTGGAGTTTAGGCGTGTTTTTTTACACCGGCAGGAGCAATGCTGTCTACGGATTGGGCAACCGCCGGCGCTTTGCGCAGGTATGCCATCCAGTAAGCGAATGCGACGAAGATTGCACCGCCTGTGAGGTTCCCGAGCCAGACCGGGGCAAAATTGCCGAAGTACTGGGACCAAGTAAAATGTCCTTCGAATATGGCAGCAGGGATAAGGAACATGTTGGCTACAACGTGCTGGAAGCCGATGGCCACAAACGCCATGGTCGGAAACCAGATCCCGAGGATTTTACCGCTGAAATTATCCGCTCCGTAAGAAAGCCATACCGCCAGAGCAACGAGCCAGTTACAACCGATACCGGAAACAAACGCCTGCAAAAAGGTGGCATCAATCTTGTGTCCGGCCATATCCACCAGTTTGTCCAGATACACGCCGTCTGCGGTAAGGCCAACAACGTGGCCGAAGAAATAAGCGACGAACAAGGCACCTGCGAAATTACTGATGGTTATCAGCACCAGGTTCTTAATCGTTTCCCAGAATGAAATTTTCTTGGACATAAATGCCAGCGGCACCGCCATCATATTGCCTGTCAGCAGTTCCCCACCGGCCAGCAGCACCAAGATCAGACCTACCGGGAACACGGAAGCCCCGATAAAATTCGCAATGGAACCCCATTCCTTCGGTGCGCCTGCGATCACGCGAATGTCCAGCAAAAACCCGAGCGCGATGAACGCTCCCCCCAAGAAGCCAAGAATAAGTACGGTGCTGAGCGGGTTGTGAGCCTTCTTGATTCCGTTCTCCACCGTGACTTCGGCAATCCCCTGCGGTTTGTTATAAGCCATGATTCCTATCCCCTTCTAATTACTTAAAATTTGTTCCTTTATGTCATTGTAGCGTGTCAACTACTACAATTACGTGATAAAAATCACTTATGCAAAGACTAAGTGAAAGTTTTCACTGACATGTCAAATTTACCACAAAAGTATTCAAAGCGGAATGTTTTATTCAAGCAGAAGCGGCCAGTCCGTCAAAAAATACAGCCGTGCAGAAGCGCACCAAAAAACCGGAGCCTTCATTCGGCTCCGGGTATGGGAATGGCAGCGGGCTTAGACCGTTACAGTTTCTTTATGGGGAACCGTAGCGGGCAAGGCTTGAAGACCTGCGGTATTCAGGAAATTCCATGGTTTGTTGTAATGCGGCTGGAAGAAGAAATCGATAAATGCCAGCTGATCTACAGTCATTTTATTCTGTATGCATACCGACACGGTATTGATCGACTGCGTCAGGTCCATCTTGGACATAATCTGAGCGCCGAGGATGCGTCGGGTCGAGCGGTCATAAACCACCTTTAACTGCACCTGCTCAAAGGTTGGCATGAACTCAGGACGGTAGTTGTCGGTCAGCAATACACTCTCGACATCCATACCTTCTGCTTTGGCTGCATCTTCCGTCAGCCCGGTTCCGGCAATATTGTCTTCATAAATTTTGATCCCCGAGGTGCCCTGTGTGCCCATATAGGCGATCGTAGGCGACACCAAATTCCGGGCTACCAGCGTACCCATCCGCACTGCGTTGGTTGCCAGCGGAATATAAGCATTTTTGCCGGTCGGGTTATAGTGAATTGCGCAGCTGTCACCCGCAGCATAGATGTCCGGAAGGCTGGTCTGCATGTAGTCGTTGACGATAATCGCACCGTTAGGCAGCATATCCACTTTCCCCTTCAGCAGTTCGGTATTCGGACGGAAGCCGATGCAGAGGATAACCAGGTCTGTCTCATGCTCGCCTTTGCTGGTAATGACCTTGGTCACTTTGCCGTTCTCTCCTGCAAACGAGCTGACCTTCTCGCCCAGTGCCAGGGTGATTCCGTGATCCTCCAGGGATTGTTGAATAGGTGCCGTGAATTCTTCATCCAGGTATTTGCTCAGAATACGATCTTCGCCATCGATCAGCGTAACCTGCTTGCCGTTCATCTGAAAAGCTTCCACCAGCTCGACTCCGATATATCCGGCGCCGACAACAGTGATTCTGTCCACCTGCTGTGCTCTTTCGATGATGGTGTTGGAATGGCTGTAGTTCTTCGACAGGAGGATACCATCAAGCTCCATGCCTTCCAGCTTCGGAACAATCGGCCACGAGCCGGTGGTCATGATCAGCTTGTCATAGGAGTCATCGAATTCCTGGCCTGTCGCCAGATTGCGGGCACGCAGGGTTTTGCGGTCCGTATCGATTTGGATGACTTCATGACGCATGTTCGTCTTGACGCCAAGCTCAGCCAGCTTTTCCGGTGAGGAATAGAACAGACCCTGCGGGTCCTTGATTACTCCCCCTACATAAAGCGCGATCCCGCACGACAGGAAAGATATATTATCATTGCGTTCATATACTGTAATCTCGGCTTCAGGGTAGAGCTGGGCGGTGTTGACAATTGCGGCGGTTCCGGCATGGGTACATCCAATGACTGCTACTTTCATGGTTTCTTCCTCCTCCAAATTTGGGCATTCATTTATTTTCTCTATAGTTGTGATTTATTTCACTTTATAAATTGATTATATTGTGATTTTTCTCACATTACAAGCCTTTTTGTGATTTTTCTCACAACGTTCACAAGTTTTGCGGATTTAGTTCTCCAGGTCCCCTCTCCGTCTGCATTAGTTTTCCCCGGAACGAGTACATTATGTCTGCTGCACAGCAGGAAGGAGCAGGGAACCTTCAGCACAGCAAAGCCCCCGTACCTCTGCAGCAGTCGCAGAAATACGGGGGCTTAGGCCTGTGAACTTATATCATCCTAGCTATTCTAAACCGTTAATGGCACCGTTCAGGTCTACCTGAATACCTTCTGCAGCCGGTTTGGCTGGGAGTCCAGGCATCGTGACGATATTGCCGGTGATGATTACGGCGAAGCCTGCGCCCAGCGACAGCGTAATATCGCGGACACCCATAGTAAAACCCTCGGGGGCTCCCAGCAGTCTTGGCTGGTCTGAGAAGGAGTATGGAGTCTTAGCCATGCAGACCTGAAGCTGCTGGAGGCCAAGCTTCTCAATAATGCCCAGGCTGCGTTTCGCAGCCGGCGAGAAGGCGACCTCAGCACCACGGTAAATTTCAGTGACGATTGTATTGATTTTGGCCGGGATGTCCAGATTGTCCTCATACAAGGGGGCAAATGCCGCAGGTTGGCCTTCTCCCTGTTCCAAGAGCTTCTTCAGCTCCATGGCGAGCTCTACCCCTCCGGCACTCCCTTCAGCCCATACCTTGGAAATGGCTGCGGGTACACCCAGACGGCTGCAGGCCTCCACGACATCGTTAATCTCTGAGGGGGCATCTCCCTCGAAGTGATTAACCGCCACAAGCACCGGTACGCCGAATTTGCCCAAATTCTCAATATGGCGCTCCATGTTGGAAATGCCGGAAAGCAGGGCGGCCCGGTTCGTCTTGTACAGCTCATCTTTACGCACACCGCCGTTGTATTTCAGCGATTTCACGGTTACAACCAGCACGGCAGCGGCGGGAGTGAGCCCGGCTTGGCGGCATTTGATATCCATGAACTTCTCCGCCCCGAGATCCGCCCCGAAGCCGGCTTCCGTCACCACCACGTCACCCAGCTTCAGCGCATAACGGGTACCGATCACACTGCTGCAGCCATGGGCGATATTGGCAAAAGGGCCGCCATGCACAATTACCGGTGTCCCCTCCAGTGTCTGCACCAGATTGGGCTTCACAGCTTCCTTCAGCAGCGCAGTCATGCCTTCCACTGCCCCGATATCCTGGGCCGTTACCGGCTGACCCGACTGGTCATAGCCGACCAGCATCCGGCTGAGACGTTTTTTGAGATCGGCTAGGTCGTCGCACAGACACAGCACAGCCATAATCTCGGAGGCGGTAGTGATCTGGAAGCCGCTCTCCCGGACCGTGCCGTTGCCATCGCCGAGACCGGTCACAATGCTGCGCAGGCTGCGGTCATTCATATCCATTACGCGTTTCCAGACAATACGCTGCGGGTCCAGCCCGAGAAGATTGCCTTGGAAAAGATGATTGTCGATCATGGCCGACAACAGATTATGCGCCGAAGTTACCGCATGTATATCGCCTGTGAAATGCAGGTTGATCTCATCCGCCGGAACAATCTGCGCCTTGCCTCCGCCGGTGGCTCCGCCTTTCATCCCTAAGGTTGGACCAAGCGAAGGCTCGCGCAGCGCTGCCACGGTCTTAACCCCCGCCGCATTCAGCGCCTGGGACAGTCCGATGGTCGTCAGCGTTTTGCCTTCGCCTGCCGGAGTCGGATTCATCGCGGTGACCAGCACCAGCTTTCCATCCTGCTTGTGCTTAAGCTCATCCCAAAGGGATGGTGACAGCTTGCTTTTATATTTGCCGTACAGCTCCAGATGCTCCTCATGAATCCCTGCTGCTGATGCCACCTCTGTAATTAACCTCATGCCGTTATAAAACCCTCCTGCCGTTATTATCCTGCTTCACCATTCACTTTATGCAGTTCTTTAAGTTCTACACATTCCTCTTCAAAGGATACAGTGTCTCTGAAAAGCGTCAAGGATAATTTTCATAGATGCCCATACGAAAAATCCCCCCAATCACGGCAAAGCCGCATCCGGGAGGAAAACTCATGTGAATTCCAGCAGTCAGAAACGGCTTAACCGTCTCCTTACAAGATATATAGAGCAGAGCGCTCTGCTTATAAATTCTTATATTTTAAACATGAAGCCGTATTGTTCTAAAGCAATGCTTCGATCTGTTCCTTCATGCTTTCAGGTGATTCCTTTGGTTCCACACGGGCTACCACGTTGCCGCTCCGGTCGACGAGGAACTTTGTAAAGTTCCACTGAATGTCACTGCTCCCGCCTTCTCCCGGCTGCTGGCCCTTCAAATATTGAAACAGCAGACTGGCGTCCGGCCCGTTCACATCCACTTTGGCAAAAACGGGAAACGTAACGCCATAATTAATCTGGCAGAACTCCTCCGCTTCTTCACTGGTTCCCGGCTCTTGTCCGGCAAACTGGTTGCAGGGAAAACCCAACACAACAAGTCCCTGGCCGCCGTACTGCTCATACAGCTTCTGCAAATCCCCATACTGTGGTGTAAGTCCGCATTTGCTGGCCGTGTTGGCAATCAGCAGCACCTTCCCTTCATAATCCTTGAAAGGCACTTCCGCACCCGAAGGCTTCACTCCGGCGAAACTATAAATAGACATCCTGCTTCCTTCCCTTCATCCGTGGATTCTCTAAAGGCGATGCACTGTCCAGCCATTCTTCATCTTAACTCATTGCCGCAGAAATACAAAATTCAGGACACCATAGCGGATAGCTAATCCGCTCCGGCCTCTCCGTGCAATCCGCAGACATCGGCTATCAGCCGCAGAGATTTCAGCTTGTCCTCATAGCGGTGCACAAGCGTAGCGAACATAATTTCCTCGCATTGGTATTCCTCGATGAGCGCTGTAAACTGCCGCCGCACTTCGTCCGGTGATCCAAGCACCATTCGCCTGCGGTTATCCCCGATCCGAAACCGGTCATACGGCGTATAATTGTAACCCAGCGCCGTCTCCACAGAAGGCGTGCCTGTGGAGACATGGCCCTTCTCCAGCTGAACGAGGGACAAATCCATGCTGGCAGCCAGCCGGTCCGCTTCCGCGGAAGTCTCCGCACATATGGCAAACACCGACACCAGCGCCCGGGGCGCTGAAGCTGCAGGAGACGGGCGGAAGCTGCTCCGAAAGGACCGGACCGCCATGCTGCCCCCATCACTGTTAATAAACCTGGCGTAAGCATAGCCGGTCCCCAGCCTGGCGGCAAGAGCTGCACTATCCCTGCTGGACCCCAGCAGCCAGAGTTCCGGCGCCGTGCTGACCTGTGGACTGGTCTCCAGCCCGGCAAAGCGGTGTTCATCATCCGGAGCGCCATACAGATAGCTTAGCAGATCCCGGATTTGCAATTCGTAGAGCTCGGCGCCGCCGGTCCGGTTCTCCTGGAGCGCTCTTGCAGCGAGCGCCCCGCCTCCTGCAGCTCTGCCCAGCCCAAGATCAATCCGGCCGGGGTATAAGGCTTCGAGAACACGAAAGTTCTCGGCCACTTTATACGCGCTGTAATAGGGAAGAAGCACAGCTCCCGAACCGATGCGGATTCTTGAGGTTACTGCAGCCAGATGTGCCATAAGCACCTCGGGGCTTGAACCGGCCAGCCCGCGTGCCGCGTGATGCTCTGAGACCCAGAAGCGGTGATAGCCCAGCCGGTCCGCCTCTATGGCTAAGCTTACGGTCTCAGCCAAAGCCTCGGCCGGCGTGCTGCCCTCCGGGACCGGTGATTGATCCAGAATGCTTAATTTCATATCAGCGCATCTCCAAGTCATGAGATTTCAGAATGGGAGTATCCCATTTGAATCCAATTGCTTCCCCTATTATAGCATTCGGGTACCTGATGTTTCCCGCTCTGCCTTCTTTACGGCAAAAAATCCTTCCCCGGCCACCGGAGAAGGATCTTTGTCCACCCTATGCACTTAGATAAGCGTTAGCGGAAAACAGCTCTATTCAATTCCGGGCCAGTTTGACCAGCATATGTGCCAGCCGGTGGCGCTCTTCCTTGCTGCCGACCTTCCACAACTCCAGCAGCAGCTTCTCCTCGCTGTTGCGCGGCTCTTCATGTGCGGCCAGATAGTCGGCGATTTTTTCCGCCGCTGCTGCCAGCTGTTCTTCGCCCAACCCGATTTTCTGCGCCAATTGGATGCGCTTTCCTAGATAAGATCTGAAATCTTCAAAATTCTTCAGGATAACCTCTTTTTGTTCGGGATCTATCCGGTCAAGGGCTTCACTTACCTTAGCTATCGTCACATTCCCGTCCTTGTTCACCACATGATTATGTTCGGACATCCGAAGTTCCCCTTTCACTGGAAATTTCACGGTTTCCCACTACTTAACCAGGGCCCAGGGAGATGAACCATTAGAACCGGCGGCTTCGGCTGTAAGACACACCTGTACGGACAGCCGGAGCATGCCCGGCAGGTGATGTCTGCGGTATCCTAACCCGTAATACAGATTCAGCTCGTCATGCCGGCCTAGACCGCACCAATAGACGGCCATTCCAGCTCAAACCCGTTATTACGCAGGCGGGTCTGGAAGCTGCTCAGCTGTTGCGGGGAATTTCTCACCCCGCGGGGGGTAATTCCGTTATCCAGACAGAATGCCGCCAGCATGCCTGCAGCCTCTCCAATGTTCCATTCCACCGGATGCAGGCGGTAGCAGCCATTGGTGATATGCGTGGTCCCAATGTTTTTGGCAGCAGCGATCAGGTTGTTTACCCGTATCGGAATCAGCGCCCCCAGCGGGATCTGGAACGGCAGCGAAGGAATGTCAATGAAGGTCCGCAGCGCCGTGCTGGGATGAAGATCAATCCGGTAGCTGCCGATGCCAATAGTATCCGGGTATTTTTCGGCTTTGCCGCCGGGACGGTCGGCCGGGCTGAGATGCTGCTCCAGGATTGTATATTCTGCGCGGATACGGCGTCCTTCACGAATATACGGAGCCTGTGCAAGTCCATGCGGCGCTCCCGTCGCATCCGGCCGTGGACGAAGGCCCGGGTAACCTATACCGCCATCTTTGCGGGGAGCCTCCGTTTGCATCCAGTATAAAAGGGAAAGACTGAGCTGCTTCGCTCTCTCCAGGTGGCAGTGCCTTTCCTCAGGAGCAACGTCAACAATCGGTCCGAGCCAATAGTCATTCTGCGGCCAGTTGACCACGCTGAGGTCCGTCTTGTAGGCTCCAGGCTGAAAATTACTGCGGTCCGCCAATCTCCGGTAAGTAAACAGCGGGTTAGCCCCCTCCTCCGGCAAAAGCACATAGGTCACAGGCGCAAGCGTTGAGGGGGAAGGAACGGTCCAGCTCAGCTGTGGAGCCGGCCAGAAATCAGCCTGGTAGCTCTTCCAGAAATCATATTCCCGCGGCTTGGCAATCGTATAATCTTCACCCTCGTTATAGTCGAGCGCCAGACAATGCGTAAACGCCTGGATATCCCGGGGATTCGCCGGCCCCGTAAGCGCGTGCCTCTCCCCAGTCTCGGCAACTGATTCCGCGCCGGTTACGTACTCCACGCCAGCAAGCGGCAGCACATCGCCTTCCTCGGTTGCATCCAAAAAATAGCTGCCTGTCAGCACCAGCTTATCTCCATCCTGCCCGCATACCGTTACCGAAATCACTTCATCTCCGTCTGTCTCGGCCCGCACAGGCTTGTATCCGGTCCATATCTGCAGCCGCCCGCTGTGCACATAGGGGGCCAGCATATCCCGGAGCACCGCCAGCGCGGTACGCGGTTCGTGAGAGAGACGGCTGACCCAGGCATTTCCGGGGTTGAACCCCGCGCGGGCGCGCGCCTGCTCCGTAAGCGGGAAGAATCTGCGGTAATAGTCGCGTACTGCATTCCGGTAAGTCCGGTAGCTTGCCGTACAGCCAAACTGTTCAATCCAGCGGTTCTCATCAGGCGGCACCACCTGGCTGGTGAGCTGTCCGCCAATCCATTCGTAGGCTTCGGTCATCACCACCGACCGCCCTGACCTTGCAGCACCAAGGGCGGCCGCACAGCCTCCGGTTCCTCCGCCGATAATGATTACGTCTGCCTGAATCTGCTTTGTCATTTCACCATCTCCTCCATAACTGAATAAAAAAAGGACTGATTCCTCATGCCTTTACTTATATGTAATTTTTAGAGATGATTTTACAACTTAAAATTTTCAGATAGCCAAAGAAAAAAAACGACAGAGGTTCCGGCGATGTCTGGCGCAGGGCCGGCGGCCTTGTTAGAATAACAAGCCACCGTAGACTATTTCTGGTTAAATCAAAGGTACTTGTACCTCTCATTTCACCCAACCGCCTACTTTTGGCTAAATCAAAGGTATTTATACCTCTCATTTCACCCAGCCGCCTACTTCTGGCTTAATTAAAGGTATTTATACCTTTCATTTCAACCAGTCGCCTACTTCTGGTTTAATCAAAGGTATTTGTACCTCTCATTTCACCCAACCGCCTACTTTTGGCTAAATCAAAGGTATTTATACCTCTCATTTCACCCAGCCGCCCCAGCGAAGCCTTCAAGTATTCCGGATTTTATTGCACTGTATAATTCCCTCGTACCTTACAAGAACAAACCACTCTTCGTTTCCGGACATAGCTTCTTCAGCACTTCGACAACAGCATTTTTGCCGTTGTTCCGGACCGCATTCGTCTTTTAGAAGAGTTGAAACTAAAAGATTCTTATCCACAATGGTAAGTAATCATATCTCCTAAATAACAAAAAAAGCACTGCCCTCCACCTTGCGGGGAATTGCAGTGCTTCATAGTTCAACGGACCAATTATTTAGATACCGGAACAGCGTCATAGTACTCTTCCAGCGTAATGCCCCTCTCCGCGATGGAGGCAGCAATATCCTTTCCTACATAGCGGACATGCCAAGGCTCATACATATACCCTGTGATTGCCTGCTTGCCCTCCGGGTAGCGGATAATGAAGCCATACTCAGCCGCATGAGCTGCCAGCCAGTTGGCTTCCTTCGTTCCGGCAAAGCAGCTCTCGGCTGCGCATTTACCATCCGTGCCGGAAAGGTCGATCGCCAGACCTGTCTGATGCTCGCTGTGTCCAGGTACGGCGCTATAGGTACGGGCTTTTTCTTCACCGTCTTTTTTGACATAGTTATTAAACAGCCGGGTCTGCGTAGCCTCAGAACGGTAGCCGGAAACCCCGGCCAGATGTACCCCATCCTTCAACGCTCCTGTGAACATTTCCTCCAGTGCATCAGCGGCAGACTTCCGCAGCATCCGCTTTTCAATCTTTTCCGAGAAAATAAACGGCACATCGGGATAGACCAGATCAGCTGGCTTATAACCGTCCGGCAGCTTATACTGCTTATTAATCATAGCCGCCACACTATCTGGCTCGGCAGCGGTAAGCTCTGCTTCCGGATCAGTTGAACCGGAGCTGTCCGAATCAGAGGGCTTGTCCGTTGGCGATGGTGAAGGCTTCACAGCAGCTTCATTGCCGGAGTTATCCGGCTCGGCAGAAGGCCCGCTCTCTGTGGCTGTGTCCGACTCCGCCGGAGTGCTGCTGGCCACGGCTGAAGGCTCCGTTGCAGCGCTTGGCTGTCCCTGAAGCTCATTCCCCGCGCCAGCGGAAGCTCCCTCCTCCTGTGAAGCCGAAGGCGAAGGAGAGTTATATTTACCTACCCCCCAGCCAACAGCAATTACAATAATGAGTAAAATGACGATTTTGGCGGTCTTAGACATATCTTATGTTTCCTCCCAGAAAGTTAATGAATGCTCCAGACAAGCGGCCGATAAATGCACAGACGGAAAATTTGCCCCGGTTTCCTTGACCAGCGCGAACCCGAAACACCCGCACCCTATTCGTTATAGGCAGTACTCTATGAAATCTGAAGTTCAAGTTATATTATAGACAAGCTTTGCGTCCAAAATGTTTCAAAACTTTAAAGATACAGGAACAGACCTGCCCGCAGGCAAAAAAAATGTTACCACAGAATGCCAGCCTCTGCGCTGGCCGTCCTATGGTAACAAGTTTCACAAATGAAATCCAGCGCCTTTATCTGGATGAGCCGCGGCCGCCGCGCGTGCCGCCGGAGCCGTTGCCACGGCCGCCACGCGAGGAAGCATTTCCTCCGCTGCTGCGCCCGCCGGAACCGTAACCGCCTTTGCCTCCTTTGGAGCCGCCGCGTGCGCCGCCTCCCTTGGCTGGTGCTGACGGACTCCAGCCCCCGGCATCATTGCTGCGGGCCACATTCGCTCTATGCTTCGGGCTGGCCTGAGCGCCGCCCGGATTGTACCCGCTGCCGGAGCCCGCTCCTTTGGAGGCTCCATAGCTGAAGCCTCCGGCATCTGCGCCGCGGGAAACGTTGGCGCTGTAGCCGCTGCTCGGGCCGCCTTTGGAACCGGCGGCCCCTTTGCCGCCGCGCTGGCCGGCGGCGCTTCCTCCGGCTGCATTGCCTGCAGCCGGGCTGCCGCTGCGGGCGTCGAAGCTGCCATAGCCGCCGCCCGTTCTTGGCTTCGCCGCGCTTTTGCCGGCGTACCCGCCGTCTCTTGGCGCAGCGGCGCCCCAGTCGCTGCGCTTGCCGCCAGCCGCTGCGCTGCGGCTGCGCCCTTCCGCAGGCGCGCCCCAGCCGCCTGCTTCCTTGCCGCGGCCGCGGCCGCCCGGCCGCGCCCCGGCTTCGGCGCGCGGAGCTCCGCCGCTGCGCCCCTGGGCGCGCCCGCCGCGTCCACTGCGGGCGCCTTCCGGCGCGGCGTTCTGGCGTCCGCCGCGCGGCGAACCGCCGCCCTGCACGGAGGTGAATTCGCCTACGCCGAATTCATCCTTCTCATACCGGCGGCGGTCCAGCCGCTGGGAAATGCCGTGCTCGATCAGCTCGAGCCCGGCGCGTTCGCGCGGCGAAGAGAACGTGATCGCCAGCCCCTTGCCGCCTGCGCGTCCGGTCCGGCCGATCCGGTGAATGTAGCTGTCCGCATCCAGCGGCAGATCAAAGTTGAAGACATGCGTGATGCCCTCGACGTCCAGTCCGCGGGCAGCCACGTCCGTGGCCACCAGCAGCTGCAGCTTCGCCTCGCGGAACCGTTTCATCACCGCTTCGCGTTTGCCCTGCGACAGGTCGCCGTGCAGCTCGTCGCAATCATAGCCTGCGGCCTGAAGCGCTTCATTCAGCTTGGACACCCGGCGTTTCGTCCGGCAGAAAATAATCGCCAGGTAAGGACGGTCCCGCTCAATCAGCGCGATCAACGCCTCTTCCTTGTTGCGGTCCGAGCATTCCACAACCTGCTGGCGGATATTGTCCAGGGGGATAGGGGAACCGCTTTTAATAACGATATCCAGCGGCTCTTTCATGTAGTTGCTGGCCAGACGCTTGATCGGGTCCGGCATTGTCGCGGAGAACAGCATCGTCTGGCGGCGGTAAGGCACAGCCGTAATAATGGTCTCCACATCCTCCAGGAAGCCCATATGCAGCATTTGGTCCGCTTCATCCAGCACAAGCATCTTGACCCCGCTGAGATCCAGCGTTCCCCGGCGCATATGATCCAGCAATCTGCCCGGCGTCCCGATAATCAGATGCCGGCCGCCTTCCAGCTTGCGCAGCTGCTTTTCCACATCCTGACCGCCATACACAGCCAGAATTTTCACTCCGGTATGACGCGCCAGCTTGCGGGCCTCCTCGGTAATCTGCAGCGCCAGCTCCCGTGTCGGGGCCATGATCAGCGCCTGCGGATACGCCTGCTCCACACGGATCTTGTCCATAATCGGCAGCAGGAAGGCCAGTGTCTTCCCTGTTCCCGTCTTGGCCCTTGCGATAACGTCCAATCCCTGCACCAGCGGAGGAATAGCTTCCTCCTGCACCGGTGTAGGCTTAGCAATCCCTTGGCCCTGAAGCAGGCCGTTCAATAATTCAGATACTCCCAGTTCCTTAAAACCCGGCAATGTCTCCACCTCACAATTTTCTTTAATTTGTTCAATTCATGTCACTATAGTCATCCAGTTTCTGGAGTAATGTAGGCAGGATACGGTTGCCTTCCGCAGCATCAGCCGCGTATTTAAGGCATCAACAGCTTTGTCGTCCCTTTAAGCAGGCATGAACATCCGGAGCAGCGATACTATGTATCGTTTTCCGGTACCGTTTCAGCGGGAAATATAAGGATAATTATTAGCGTGAAGCCTAAAATTCTTATATTTCAAAACAAAAGCGGAAGAACCCCGTCACCGGAGCCCTTCCGTCTCACTAGCCGCCCTTCAGCCCTGCAGATGCGCGGTCCAAAGTTCGGTTTCAGGGGCAGCAGCGATCCACCGGACATTCAGACGGCACTCCATTTGCGTTCCATTACACTCTATATCCAAGCTTCTTATAGGATTAAGAAGTTAACCTTTACATTGTACTTGATCCCGCGCTGTTTGTGTGCAACTCTCCAAGAATATTTATTACAGCTAGAACCGTCCTGACTTAAATATGGAGTACAGCAGCCATAGAATCATCAGCAGGGCGATCACGGAGCCGATTTCGACAATCGGGAAATCCCAGAGCATAGAAGGCTCTCCCCGCAGCGAAGAGGCAATGATCAGCCCGGCCATAATAATGCTGAAGGCCAGCAGCACAATGCTGAACGAGAGGCGGTTGCCCACCCGGCTAAGCTTGTGCTCAATGCCCTTCAGCTCAGGCAGCACAACCTCCACCTTCAGCTTGCCTTTGCCAACGAGCGCAGACAGCTGTCTCGCCTGTGCCGGAAGCTCTACCAGACTTTCGGCGAGGTCAGCTACGCCGCCGAGAATTTTGCGCTGCAGGCGGCTGCCGCTGAAACGCTGTCTCACCAGACGCTTGCCGAAGGGCTCGGCCATCTGCACAATACTGAAGGCCGGGTCGAGGTTGCCGACAACCCCCTCCAGCGTCAGCATGGTCTTGCTGAGCATCGCCAGGTCCGGGGGAATGACCAGCCTGTGCTTGCGGGCGATGCCGAACAGATCATTCAGCGCTTTGCCGATGCTGACCTGCTTGAAAGGGATATCATAGTATGCCTCGCGCAGCCTGTCCATATCATCATGCAGCGCCATCCGGTCCGCTTCCTCGGGAATAACACCCAGCCGCAAAATAGCCCGCACCATGGAATCGGTATTCTTACGCATTAGAGCAATAACAAGCGCAGACAGGCTGTCCTTCATCTCCTCGCTGAGCCGGCCGACCATGCCGAAATCAATCAGCGCCAGTTTCCCGTCATCCAGAAGCATGACATTGCCGGGATGGGGATCAGCATGAAAGAAACCATGAATAAAAATCTGGTTCAGCATCATCTCCACCAGCTGCTGGGCCAGCGTCTTCAGCTTTACACCCTTGAGGAGCAGCTCCTCGCGGTGGTTCAATGTGATGCCATTGACATATTCCATTGTCAGCACACGAGTGGAGCTGTAATCCCAATAAATCGCCGGGATATAGACCTGATCGTGCTCCGTAAGCTGCCCGGCAATCCGTTCCGCATTGCGCCCTTCCTGGCCATAATCCAGCTCTGCCAGCAGCGCCCGGGAGAATTCCTCTACCATCCGGGTCAGCCCGTATTGCTTCGCCCAGTCCAGCTTCCTCTCAGCCAGGGCGCTTAGATCCTGTAAAATTTCCAGATCCCGTGTCATGGTCCGCATCACACCGGGACGCTGGATTTTGACTGCCACACTCTGTCCGCCGTGCAGTACAGCCCGGTGCACTTGACCAATGGAAGCTGCGGCAAGCGGGGCATTCTCAAAGTAGCTGAACATTTCATCAATCGGCTGGTCAAGCTCCTGCTCCAAAATATTGCGCGCCGTTTCCGCCGAGAATGGAGGGACGCTGTCCTGAAGCTTCACCAGTTCCTGAATGATCGAATCGGGCAACAGATCGGAGCGCGTACTGGCCAATTGGCCCAGCTTCACAAAGGTTGGCCCCAAATCCTCGAGTACCCGGCGTATCCGCTCCCCCAGCGTCAGACTCTCGTGAACCTCCTGGGTAATCATCCGGCGCGGAAGGGACAGCAGATGGTAGAGGCCAAGTTCCTCCACCATATAGCCGAAGCCATGACGCATCAGCGCCATGGCAATAGACCGGTACCGCCCGGCATGTCTTATACGTACAGCCATTTAGTCCGTACGCTTTTCCGGCAGGACTTCCTCCGCAGCAGGAGTTCCTTCCAGCTCCGCCACACGGCGCTCCAGGACAGCAATCCGCGCTTCCAGCTCAGCAACATCGCTCTGAACCGGGATTTTAAGCTCCTTCAGCACACGTTCGACCTGTTCATGAACCGCAGATTTGAATACTCCGCGTTCTTCCTCGCCGCGCTCCACCAGCCGGTCGATGAGAGCCTTGGATTCCGAGGGGGCCAGCTCGCCCCGCTTCACCAGATCTTCAACTACCTTTTCTACCTTTTCCTTGCTGACAATGGTGAGGCCGACTCCTAAAGAGATTGCTTTCTTGAACAAATCACTCATGTCACTTTCCTCCCAATGATTCCGGTTATGGATAGAGTATACCCTTTTGCGGGCCATTTCACAAAATTCAAGCCTGTGCAAAGCCGCCGCACTGTTACAGATTATCTAGGGATCCGCGCCGCCCAGGTAGCCGCCCGCAGGATCAGCTGACGAACTGCCGGATGCGTGAAGGAGGGCTCATGATGGCCTGGCATCAGAAATACCACCCGTCCAAGCCCGTAGCTGTGACACCAGGCGGCCGGACGCATTTCACCATCTGCTTCATACTCCAGTAGAATCGTTTTCTCCGTAAACGGATCGAAGTCGAACGTGTAAGGCTCCTCATCCAGCTGAAAATCTTCCATGCCCTCGGTTATGTCATGCTCCAGCACCTTGAAGTTCAGCGGAGTATAAGGCGGATGTCCGGTAAACCTGCCGCCGATCAAATGGGCCAGCTCATAGCGTTTGGCCAGCGAGATTCCGGTATGCAGCACGATCAGTCCGCCGCCGCCGCTCACATAGCTCAGCAGACCCGCAGTCTGCTGGGGGGACACCGTCTCATTCCACAGCTCATTGTATGCGATGCACAGATCATATCCTGATAAGTGCTCGCTGAGCAGCAGCTTTTTATTCTCCGAACACTGCACAATCAGCAGATCATTCAGGATTTCACTAATTTGTTTGTCCACACCCTGCAGCGGATGGAAACGGGGGTGGGTATAGTCGCCCAAAAGCAGACATTTTCTCTTGTCCATAGGGGACCTCCTCCTTCTCTCTGTATCTATAGTTGTCTTTTTAGTTGCCTATATTCTAAGTAAAATGGCTGAGGTTGTCTATTGCCGGCACAAATATCCGTGCGTGTGAGACTTCCTATTTCTATTGGCTTCGCAGACAATCAGCGGCGGGACGCGATATATTTCCCAAGTTCCACGAACATGCTGCCCATCCGTTCATGCTCGGGCATCACAATCCGCGTTATTCCTTCCTCCTTCAGGGATTCAGAGGTGATCCGTCCTACAGAAACCGCCAGCACCTTGTGTGCAAAGGCCTGCACCAGCTCCGCCAATTTGCCCTGCTCCCTGGCATACTGAGCCAGAAAACGGAATTGCGGAGCGCTCGTAAAGGCTACAGCATCAACTCTGCCTCCTGTAATCTCATCATACAGCAGGGCCAGCGCCCCAGGCTCCGGCGGCGTATGGCGGTACGGCTCCACTTGAAGGACAGTCGCCCCCGCCTCCTTCAGCCGGGCCGCCAGCTGGGGAGCAGGATCGCCATGGAGCTGAAGAACAACCGATTTGCCGCGCAGGTCCCATTCTTTCAGACCCCGAAGCAGCCCGGCTGTACTCCCGTCATCATCGCGTACTTCAGGCTGGAGTCCCCGCTTCTTCAGCGCATTAACCGTCTTGTAGCCACGCGCGGCAATCGGAGAAGCGGAGAGAATCTCCAAGAAACGCGCCTCCACTTCCATCTGCGCCGCCATTTCAAACAACGCCTCCAGACCCATCCCTGTCGTCAGAATAGCCAGATCAGGCGGATGGGCAATCCAGGCAGCAATTCCTTCCCGCAGCGCCTGATCATCCAGAAACACCGTCCCCTGGGCAGGCCGGTGCAATGCCGTGCCTCCCATGTTCTGCACCAGCTTGGCCATTTCTTCCGCCTTGCGCGGACCGGCAAGGGCGACGGTAATGCCTTGCAATTGCTCTGCCATATCCTTTCTCCCCCTCATCAGCCCATAAACTTATTGTTTATCAGTATACTTGCATTGGACGGAAAAAGAAAAGATGAAAAGCAATTCCCGCCTATTTCTCCGACAGCTTGAAACGTCCCACAAGCTTCTGCAGCTCCTCGGCAAGATGGCTTAGATCCGCTGAGGAGGAAGCAATCTCCTCTACGGAAGCCAGCTGCTCCTCGGCAGCAGCCGATATCGTCTCCGTATTGCCGGCAGCCTCTTGAGAGATCGCTTGAATTTCATGGATCGCAGCCTTCATGCTGACAGCCTCAGCCGTCAGTGTGCCAACGGCTCCCACCATGGCTTCAATCTTCTCGGCTGCACCTTTAACCGCTCTGCGGATGCGGGAGAAAGAGCGCCCGGTGGTATCCACCGCCATTATACCTTCCGACACCTTGCTGCGGGCATCCTCCATCGTCGCCGTTGCCTGCTGCATCTCTGTGTTAATGGAAGCAATCTGATCTGCAATCCTGTGCGCGGATCTCTCTGATTCCTCAGCCAGCTTGCGGACTTCGGCAGCAACAACTGCGAAGCCCCTGCCCTGCTCACCGGCTCTTGCCGCCTCGATGGAAGCATTGAGCGCCAGCAGGTTGGTCTGGCGGGCAATTCCCGTAATTACACCGACAATCCCGTGAATCTGGCCTGTGCGGTCATTCAGCTTGCCGATTACACTGCTGAGTTCCTCCACTGTTTCGTGAATGCCGTTAATTTTGTCTACCACGTGGATCACCGAATCATTGCCCTCGGCAGCGGACAGCGAGGTCTTCTCCATCATTGCCGACACCTGCTCCATGAATCCGGAGATATGTTCAACTTCGCTCGCGGTTGCCGCTGTGCTCTCCGTTCCTTTCTGCACACTGTGCACCTGCCGCTCTGTGCCTGCCGCTACCTCCTGAATCGCGATCGTTACGTGCTCAATAGCCTTCGTAGTCTGCTCCGCCCCGGCAGTCAGTTCTTCTGCAGAAGCGGACACATTGCCGGTCATCTCCTTCACACCTGTAATCATGCCGCGCAGATTGGCAACCATAGAACGGAAATTGTCGGCAAGAGAACCGATTTCATCCCTGCGGAAGCGGCCGATATCCTCTGACAGGTCGCCACTGGCAATGACCTCTGTAGCTTTGCGCAGCCGGGTGAGGGGTTTAAGGATCGAAGCCACGTTGAAATAAATCAGCACAAGTGCAAGAATCACGGAGACTGCGATAACAGTCAAAGCCCTATCACGGATCCCTTTTGTGGCTGCCGTCACCTCACTTTTGCTGATTGTGCCCCCGATTCTCCAACCGGTGAGCCCGTTCACCTGATACGTCAGCTTTTTGGGGGCATTGTTGTAGGTATAATCAAACGAACCGTTTTCTCCGTCAAACATTTTCTTAATAAAATCAAGCGACGTTTCTTGTCCAACCGGTTCTATAGGATGTACGAGAAATTTTTTGCTGCTGTCGACCAAAAAAATATATCCTTCTTTTCCAACCTTTAAGTTCGTTAGATTAGCAATTTCCTCCAGATTGAGGTTCAGAGCGATCACTCCGCCCCCGTCTTCAAGCACTGCGGAAACCGCAACTGCTGTTTCGCCATTAACTGTCTGGAAGGCCGGTGAGATCACCGCCCCCTTGCCATGCTTCAGGGCACTGACATAAGCATTCTCCTTGCGCGGATCATAGCCTTCCGGAAGTTTCGCATCCGAGGCATGTACCATCTCCGCCCGGCTGGTTGCCACATAAATATCCAGAACATCGGGATGAAGCGCAGCATACTCCTTCAATCTGGCCTGCACCGCAGCACTGCCGTCTCCCGCCGTCAGCCCATGGATAGCCGGGGAGGAGACCTGCTGGGCAAAATACTGAATATCCTTCATTTTAGACTGCATATTCGCGTTAATGATTTCGTTCACCGCGGCTACGCTTTCAGCGGCATTATTCAGAAGCTGGCCTTCCACTTTGCTGCTGGCCGATTCGTAAGTTTGCCAGCCTATGATACTACTTGGCACCAGGAGGACAACCAGATATGTAAGAATTAGCTTCATACGGATGGTTATATTAGCCTTATGTTTCATTCTCTTTGCTCACTCTCGCTTTCTTGAGTCTTAAGTACAGCTTGTGTGCAGTCTTGTAGATCAACAAATCTTAAATGGTGAAATCAAACCTTACTAACCGGGATGGATGGAGCTAGAATAGGAAATGGCTAAAATATGGAGATCCAGGGCAGGCGGATCAGGCCCAGCGAGCGGAATCCTTTCTTGGTCGATAAATCGATAAAGTCTGCCTGCAAAATTGAACCCAGCCGGTGAAAACGATGGATAGCGGATTGCACAGAATTAGAACGGATGATCTACTAGTATATAATTATATATCAGTCCTGAAAAACCTCCTTTGTTCAACAACTCTTCAGTATTCTCATACTTTTTTGGAGAATTTTCATATAACCGCAGCAAAAAGACCGTTTTATGAAAACGGTCTTTTCTTATATCTGTATATGGTCTCCGGACTATAGAGTTTGACTTTGAACTCCGCAGTCTTCATTTATGGAAAAGTTGGCTTTGCCCTTACTTCCTGTGAACGTTCAGGGCTGCTTGGCCCCTTTGCTTCTGCAATTCGGGCACACACCTCCAAACACCACATGCGCATGGGTAATTAAATAGCCCGTCTCCCCGCTCACCTGTTCAGTCCATTCCTGCGGTACCTGGGTCATCACCTCATCCACTGCCCCGCACACCTCGCACAGGATATGCTGATGGTCATCAAGACGGGCATCATAGCGGCTGGCGGCTTCCCCCAGTTTGAGCTCACGGATCATTTGTTTGTCCGAAAGATAACGCAAAGAATTATATACGGTTCCGTAAGCAAGGTTGTGTCCTTGCTCTACCAGCCGGTTCATTACCTCTGCTGCAGTAGGGTGGTCATGTGAACTCCGGACAATGTCATACACAGCTTGACGCTGGGAGGTCAGATTCAGGGTCTTCATCTTCATCATCCTCTGATTTATTTTTAGATCAAGTATAAATCCAGATGACCCCAGCGTCAATGAGGAAGGCTTTGTGTCTTGGCTGTTTCTATTTCATGCACCACTGGTAACTGACGGGTTTCTTTTGGGGGGAGTGTGGTAATAAATGAAATGAGTCTTTCTGTGAATGAGGAAATTTAGATGGAGGAGATTAAGATGAAGGATAACAGGATGAACAGCCCCCAGTTCCCGCAGAGCCTTCCGCAATTCCCGCAATCGTTATGGAGAGCCAGTAATGAAGTGCCGTCCTTTCCGGCCCTTGCGGAAGACCATTCTACAGATGTGGCGATTGTTGGCGGCGGAATTACCGGGATTACGGCTGCCTATCTGCTGACCCAGGCGGGTTACAAGGTAACACTGCTGGAAGCAGGAGAACTTTTCGTTGGCACAACCGGATTTACAACCGCTAAAATCACCGTACAGCATGGCCTGATCTATAACGATCTGGTTAAATATTTCGGCGAAGAAGCAGCCCGGCTCTATTACCAGTCGAACAACGAGGCGCTGGAGTGGATAGTACAGACGGCTGAAGAACTGAAACTATCCTGTGGCCTTACACGCGAAGCAGCCTACCTCTATGCAGATGAGGGAGACGAGAAGACGCTGAGGCAGCTCGAGGATGAGTTCAAGGCCTATGGCAAGATCGGGCTTCCAGGCGAGTGGCAAGACCATATTCCGCTTCCGCTGAGGGCCGGCGGTGCCATTAAGCTGCAGGGACAAGCCCGTTTCCATCCGCTCCAGTATCTTAAGGGACTGCTGGATGTTATTTTGGAAAAAGGCGGGGTTATCTACGAGCATACGATGATTGGAGAACAAGTCGACAAGGGCAGCGGCATGCTGACACTGTACACGGAGCAGAGCGGACATAAAATCAGCTGCCGGCATGCGGTATCGGCTTCCCACTTTCCTTTTTATGACGGCGGCGCCCTGTATTTTGCCCGTCTGCATGCGGAGCGCTCCTACTGCCTGGCCATTGATCCGGAAACCGATTATGAGGGCGGAATGTATCTAAGTGCGGGAGACCCCACCCGTTCGCTGCGGGCCGTGGAATGGAATGGCAAGAAGCTGGTCATTGTCGGAGGGGACAACCATAAGACGGGGCAAGGCATCTGCACCCATGGCCATTATGAGAATCTGGAGAAGTTCGCCGGAGAGCTGCTGGGCATTCGGGGCATTCCCTTCCGGTGGTCGACCCAGGATCTCATTACTCTAGACCGTGTCCCTTACATCGGCAAAACAGCCGAGGATGAGGAAATTTATATCGCCACCGGCTTCCGCAAATGGGGTATGACGAACGGAACACTGGCAGCACGCATGATCGCAGACGGCATCCAGCGGCGCAACAATCCTTATACGGAACTGTATGACCCTTCACGCTTCAAATCCCGGCCTTCAGTTAAAAACTTCATTGTCCAAAACGCCAATGTTGCAAAGGAATTGGTTGCAGGCAAAGTGGAGATTGTGCATAAAAAGACGCAAGAACTGAAGCCGGATCAAGGGGCAGTGGTCTTCCACGACGGCAAGCGAGTTGGAGCCTACCGCGATCCCGAAGGAAAGCTGCACCTGGTGGACAGAACCTGCACCCATATGGGCTGCGAAACCGAGTGGAACGATGGTGATCGCTCCTGGGACTGCCCTTGCCACGGCTCCCGCTTCTCATATGATGGAGAAGTGCTGGAGGGTCCGGCAACCGTTCCGCTGACTAAGCTGGAAGCTGAAAAATAAGACCGGAAGGTGCGTTCTCCTTCCCTTCACGTGCTTCTCTTTTCCCGCTCAGGTATAATGGGACTGAATAGCAGCCTCATTACTAAGCCTATGTAAAAAGGAGCGTGAAGTTAGATTATGGATTTGAGAGGAAAAAGCATTGTCATCACCGGTGCCGGCAAAGGGATCGGCAAAGCTCTGGCCATGGCGCTGGCCAAGGAAGGCGCAAATCTGGGGTTAATCTCCAGAACAGCGGCCGATCTGGAGGCGCTCAAGTCGGCGCTGACTGAAGTGTACGATATTAAGGTGAGCATCGCGGTGGCGGATATTGCTGTCCGCGAGGACGCTGAACGGGCGGTCGTCTCCCTGCAGAATGACCTCGGCGCGTTCGACGCTTTGATTAACAATGCCGGGATCGCCAAATTCGGCACATTTCTGGAAATGGACCCTGCGGATTGGGAACGCCATATGCAGATTAATCTGTTTGGCACCTACTATGTCACCCGGGCAGCCTTGCCTGCAATGATTGAGCGGAGCAGCGGCAATATCATCAATATCTCTTCCACAGCCGGAGAACGGGGCTTTGCCACCGGCTCTGCTTACTGCGCTTCCAAGTTCGCGCTGATGGGCATGACCGAGGCGCTGGCGCAGGAAGTCCGCAAGCACAACATCCGTGTGGTCGCGCTCACACCAAGCACTGTCAACACCGGCCTCGCGGAGAATGCCGGCCTGAAGATTGGCGATGAGGACCGGATGATGCAGCCTGAGGATGTAGCCGAGCTGACCCTCGCCGCCCTGAAGCTTCCTGACCGTGTCTTCCTGAAAACAGCGGGTATCTGGACAACCAATCCGCAATAAGCGGTTAAGGCCGACTCCTCGCTGCGGCGGCCTTACAGAACGGGTACGGGTAGGATTCTCTAGCATGAAGGAGGTCTTTGGAATGCTTGTAGTTACCAATACCATCAAGATTAAGGAAGGCCACGCCGAGGCCATAGCCCAGCGGTTCGGAGCATCGAACGGGGTACAGGATATGCCCGGCTTTGTCCGTATGGAGGTCTGGCACGGCAGCCCCAAAGAAGGTGCAGAGGAACTGAAAATATGCACCGTATGGGAGAATGAGGAAGCGTTTAAGGGCTGGACTTCCAGCGACGCCTTCCGTCAGTCGCATCGCGGCGCAGGCGGGAATGAAGCGATTCTTGGCGCCTCGCTCGACAAATATGAACTGCTCGTCAGCCGTACGCCTGACAAGTGATATGCGTGGGCAGGTAACAACAGGGATGGGCTGAATCATTTATGGCCCCGGTTCGGGTTTCTTTTTGGGCTGCGTCAGAGATATGCAACTGCTTGGTCAGATTTCACTCCTGAGAGTAAGTTCCGTTTTTCCGCGTTGCAAAGAGATTATGAACTAGGTCTTGTGGATAACACTAGTGTGTTAACTTCTTCCTATCGCAGTAAAGCCTGAACATATTTGGAGCGAGACCTTTTGGGTCCCGCTCCATCTTTTTTGTATAAGAGTTAATTGCTTTGATTCCTGTGCATCCCTCACACTGCACGTTCCGGCTGCTTCTGCTCGGCTTCCTGGTGTTTGCCCGGCCAGAAGGACCAGCGGCCCAAGAGTACGGTAATTGCCGGCACCAGGAAAGGACGGACAACGAAGGTGTCCAGCAGCACCCCAATGGCGGTGATAATGCCGAACTGCACCAGCACTTGAATCGGCAGGCTGGCCAGCACCGCAAAGGTTCCGGCCAGTATGAGTCCGGCAGAGGTGATGACCGAGCCGGTCTCATTTACCCCTTCAGCAATGGCCTGCTTCAGCGGCATAACTTTGCGTTTTTTCCAGATGTTCGAGATCATGAAGATGTTGTAATCCTCCCCCAGAGCAACCAGGAACACGAAGGAATACAGCGGAATGGCGCCCTGAATGGCGTCTGCTCCCAGCAGGTAATGAATAATAATCCAGCCCAGCCCAAGCGCTGAAAAGAACGACAGGATTACGGTTGCCACCAGATAAACCGTCGCCACCACAGAGCGCAGATAGATCAGAAGCAGCACGGTTATCATCCCGATAACGACTGGAATAATCAGATCCGTATCTCTTTCCCCGAGTTCTTTGGTATCATACTGGGTCGCAGTCTGCCCGCTGATCCACACACTGTCCTTGGCATTGTCCAGGCCCGATTCAGCCAGCGCCTGTTCTACGGATGCCTGAAGCGCCGGAATGTGATTCATGGCCTCCAGAGAATATGGATTGCTTTTAAATTCGACATCATACCCGAGAATATTATTGTTGACGGCACCCTGCTGGGGATCGGAGACCGTATCAATATAAGAAATACTGCTGAGAACTACCTTGATATCCTCCCCGTTCACCTTGCCCTGCGTATCAATCATCAGCTTGGCCGGAGCGAGCTCGCCGGGAGAGAACTGGGTGCCGATCAGGTCAAAGCCCTCACGCGACTCCATATCCTCCGGAAAGGATGAGAGAATATCGTAAGTAAATTTGATCCCGCTGGAAAAAGAGGCGAGCACACCGAGAAGGACCACTGTAATGCCTACAATTGCCCAAGGGCGGGTTACCACGATATCGCCGATTCCTTTTTTGCGTACAGGTTTAGGCTGTGGTGCCGGTTTGCCTTTTGCTTTGGCCCGTTCGGCTTCCATCTGCGGAGTACGCGGAATAAACGGGAAGAAGGAGGTGCGGCCAAAAATCGCCAGCAGCGCAGGCACCAGCGTCAAGCTGGCAATCCCCATAATCAGAATCGAGACGCTGAACGGAACGGCGAACCGGTGGTACGCACCGTATTTCGCCAGCAACAGCGCAAACAGCGCCAGCACAACTGTAAATCCGCTCATGGCAATAGCACCGGAAGAATGTGTGATCGCACGCAGTAATGCGTGTCCTTTATGTTCCTCGACCTTCAGCATCTGACGGAACCGGGAAATTAGGAACAGGCAATAATCCGTACCCGCACCGAACAACAGCACAGTCATAATGGAAATGGCCTGGGAGTCTACGGTGATCCAGCCTTCCTGGGCCATTTTTCCGAGCACAGGGCTGGTAACACCATAGGCAAAACCTACCGCTACCAGTGGAATCAAGGCCAGAATCGGCGAGCGGTAGATCAGCAGCAGGAACACAAGCACCAGCACGACCGTTGCGATCAGCAGGGAGACATCTGCATTCTGGAACAGTCCAGTCGCATCGACAGAGATCCCTACCGGCCCCGATACCCGAAGGCTCAGATCATTGCTCTCCGTCTTTGCTGCGGAAGGGTCACCGCCTGTCTCCGTATTTATTATTTTTTTCATTTCCGTTAATGCTTCACCAAGCTGGTTACTATCGGCCGTCTTGTCAAACAGCACCGGTGTAACCAGTGTGCTGCCATCCTCCGACAACGAAGCCCGGAGCGCCTGCGGCGGCAGCTTCCCGAGCGGCGGAACATAGTTCTGATGTGCCAATGGCTCCTGCTCAAGCTTGCTGTAAACAGCAATGATATGTGCCAGATCCTCCCCGGACATTCCGCCTTCCCTATGCCATACGAGCAAGGCGGGGACGCCGCTGCCAGCCGGAAACTCCCTTTCAGCAACGACTGAAGCCCGCACCGACTGAGAAGCTTCAGGCAGGTTGGATGCATTGTTCATCTCCTGCGAATTCACCGAAGGCCATAACATGGAGAGTGCTCCCACAACCGCTATCCAGACGACTAGTGTAACCCATTTTGTTTTGCTGCCTGCCACCCAATTTCCGTAGCCTGACATTCCGTTCATCCTCTCTTCTTACCCTCCGGCTCAAAATGAACCGCGGGTCATTTTCATACCCTTATCATATATACCCTAAAAATTTTAATCAAATCTTTTTTTCAATAGATCGGAACATCAATATGTTTATATGCCCAAGGCCTTCCGGTTAGTGCTGAATATTACCATACCTGAAATCTGTAGGGCTGAGTGTGCAATAAAGGAGTTATGATTATGATTGCACTTTATGAAAATAGAATAACCTGTATAATGCGGCAAAATCGCATTCTGCTTATAGCGCTCAGACATAAATCGGCTCATGAAAAAAAGCCCCCGTCCACAGCATGTGCTGTGAACAAGGGGCTTTTCAAGCGGCGGTATGCCGCATAACATAACTATTCATTGCATTCTTTAACCTACGTCCGGCAGACCCTCATCGGAGAACTGGCTGTTGTACAGATCCGCATAGAATCCGCCAGCTGCCAACAGCTCCTCGTGGGTTCCTTTTTCGATGACGCTGCCCTTGTTCATAACGAGAATCAAATCGGCGTCACGGATGGTGGATAGACGGTGGGCGATGACAAAGCTTGTTCTGCCTTTCATCAGCGTGTTCATCGCCTTCTGAATTTGCACTTCAGTCCGTGTATCGACGCTGCTTGTCGCTTCATCGAGAATCAGGATGGAAGGGTCCGCCAGAATTGCCCGGGCAATAGTCAGCAGCTGCTTCTGCCCTTGCGAAATATTGGAGGCTTCCTCGTTCAGAATAGTGTTATAGCCAAGCGGAAGTGTGCGGATAAAGTGATCGGCATGCGCAGCTTTGGCGGCCCGCACCACATCGGCTTCTGTAGCACCCTCACGGCCATAGGCGATGTTGTCACGGATGGTTCCGTTGAACAGCCAGGTATCCTGGAGCACCATACCGAATTTGCTGCGCAGCTCACTGCGCTTCATATCGGTAATGTTGACACCGTCGATGATAATCTCGCCGCCGCTAATTTCATAGAAGCGCATCAGCAGGTTGATCAGCGTCGTTTTGCCGGCACCCGTTGGCCCTACAATGGCAATGGTCTGTCCGGGGCTGACCTCAATGTTCATGTCTTCAATCAGAATAGCATCTTCCTTGTAGCCGAATTTCACATGACGGAATTCAACCGAGCCTTCTTCTGCATCCACTGGGCGTTTGGCCAGGGACGTACTGACTTCAGGAACTTCCTCCTCTTCATCCAAGAGCTCAAATACACGTTCTGCCGAAGCAATCGTCGATTGAATAATGTTAGCAATATTGGCTGTTTGCGTAATTGGCATGGTGAACTGGCGCGAATATTGGATAAATGCCTGAATGTCCCCGACATCAATAATCTTTTTGGTGACAAAAATACCGCCAACCACACACACCAGCACATAACCCAGGTTCCCGATGAACATCATCAGCGGCATGATAATACCGGAAATGAACTGCGCCCGCCAGCCTGAATCGTAAAGCGAGTCATTGATTTTATTAAACTCGCCCAGCGAGTGCTTTTCGCGGCCAAAAGCTTTGACAATGCGGTGACCGGTGTACATTTCTTCAACATGCCCGTTCAACTGGCCCAAAGATTTCTGCTGCCCGATGAAGTAAGTCTGGGAACGTTTGGTGATTCCCATAATGACCACAAAGCTCAGCGGAAGTGTAATAATCGTGATCAGAGTAAGCCACGGGCTAATGGTCAGCATCATGATAATCACACCGATAATGGTCACGATAGAAGTGATGAGCTGTGTCAAACTCTGCTGCAGCGTAGTGCTGATATTGTCCACATCATTGGTGGCACGGCTGAGGATTTCTCCGTGTGTCCGGGAGTCGAAATATTTCAGCGGCAGCCGCTCCAGCTTGCTGTTGACCTGCTCACGCATATCAAAAACAACCTTTTGCGCCACACCGGACATTACATACTGCTGCACATAACTGAACAATGAGCTAAGCAGGTACAGAGCGCCCAGAATAATCAAAATATCATTAATATAGCCAAAATCAATCGCAGCGCCAGGCACACCCTTCATCATGCCAAAAGCGCCCTCAAACAATTTGGTAGTTGCTTTACCCATAATCTTAGGGCTGAAGATACTGAATACGGTACTGGCTATTGCCATAATAAAAACAATAATAAGCTGCATCTGGCGCGGCCGCAGATAGCGGATCAGACGGCGCAGCGTGCCTTTAAAATCCTTGGCCTTCTCAGGGGGCAGGCCCATGCCCGGACCACCGGGCCCGCCCGGACCGCGTCCGCCTCCAAACCCGCCTTGCCGGCGGGGAGCCGATTTGCTTGCATTATTCTGTTCACTCATGCTATTTCCTCCTCTGACAGCTGCGAGGATACGATCTCGCGGTACACTTCACTGTTGTCCATCAACTCTCGGTGTGTACCCATCCCGGCAATCTGTCCTTCATCAAGCACAATAATCCGGTCGGCATCCATGACGGTGCTAACCCGCTGGGCTACAATGACTACAGTTGATTCTGTCGTTTCTCCCTTAAGTGCGGCCCGCAGTTTGGCGTCGGTCTTGAAGTCTAGGGCAGAGAAGCTGTCGTCAAATAAATATATCTCTGGTTTTCTTACCAGCGCACGGGCGATCGAAAGACGCTGCTTCTGGCCGCCGGAGACGTTGCCCCCGCCCTGGGAAATTTCTGAATTGAAGCCGTCCTTCATGGCGGAGACGAAATCGTAAGCCTGGGCGATCTTAGCCGCATGGATGATTTCTTCCTCTGTGGCCTCTTCTTTGCCGTAGCGGATATTCTCATTGATTGTACCTGTGAACAGCACAGCTTTTTGCGGAATATAGCCAATCTTGTTCCGCAGCTCTTCCTGCGTCATCTCCCGCACATCGACTCCATCTACACGCACTGCACCTTCGCTGACATCGTAGAATCGTGGAATCATGCTGAGCAGAGTGGATTTGCCTGAACCTGTACCGCCGATAATCGCTGTGATCTCACCGGGCTTGGCACTGAAGCTGATTCCTGTCAATGCAGGCTGCTCCGCACCGGGATAAGAGAAGGACACGTTATCGAACTCGACAAACCCGTGCATGCTGCTGCGGCCGTCCTTATGGGTCGCTGTAGCTGTAGACTGGAGCTGTCCGGCGGTTGGATCTGTAATTTCAGGCTGCATGTCCAGCACCTCATTAATCCGCAGCGCGGAGGCGGAGGCCCGGGGAATCAATACAAACATCATGGACACCATAATCAGGGAGAACATAATCTGCATCGCATATTGAATAAAAGCCATCAGCGAGCCGACCTGCAAATCGCCATCGCCGATCCGGATGCCGCCGAAATACAGAATGGCAATCATCGAAAAGTTCATAACAAGCATCATCAGCGGCATTAGACCGGCCATAATCTTGTTGACCTTGATGGCAGTATCCGTGAGGTCTTTGTTGGCTTCGGTAAACCGTTCATTCTCATGGCTGATCCGGTTGAAGGAACGGATGACGCGAATACCTGTCAGATGCTCGCGCAGCACGCGGTTCAATTTATCCAGCTTGACCTGAATCGCTTTGAACAGCGGGAGACCTTTCATCCCAATGAAGAGAATCGCGCCAACCAGCAGCGGAATCACCACAACAAAGATCAGGGAAAGCTTGGCATCCTCCGATATAGCCATAATAATACCGCCGATCATCATCATCGGCGCACCGATCATCATACGCAACATCATAGTAAGTACGGTTTGTACTTGTGTAATATCATTGGTGGTACGTGTAATCAGCGATGCTGTTCCCAGCTTATCGAATTCATGCAAGGTGAAATTCTCTACATGATTGAACATCCGTGACCGGGTATTCTTACCGAAGCCGGCGGCAACTTTTGCTGACAGGTAACTGGCTATAATTGAGCATACGGCTCCTCCGGCGGCAACCAGCAGCATGAATCCGCCGATTCTCCAAATATAACTGCGGTCCCCCTGGACAATCCCTTTGTCGACAATGTCGCTCATCAGGGTAGGAAGATAGAGATCGCCCATGGACTGCAAGAATACGAGGATCAGTACAGCTGCGATAGCCAGCTTAAAAGGCTTCAATTGTTTCATTAATTTAATCATGTTTCTCATCTCCGTTCATTTGTAACCGGTCCAAATTAGGCGGTGGATTATCTTCGACAAATCTTTGCACCTTCAGCAGCAGCTCTGCCAGCTGGTTGCTCTCGTCTTCGCCCAGATAATCCACCAATCTGTTAAGCGTTGCATTCATATGCTCTTTTGCCCTACGGGTAATAATTTCCCCCTGCTCCGTCAGCTTGATACGCACGACCCTCCGGTCGTTTACATCCGGCAGTCTTTCCACCATTTGCTTGGCTTCAAGACTGTTAATAAGCTGTGTAACGGTTGGAGGAGTGAGTCCCATGAAACGGCTGATTTCGGAAACCTTCAACCCTTCGTCTCCCTCACGTGAACGTCTTGCGATAGTTATTAATAAAGTCATCTCACTAGGCTTATGGCCCTCTACCGTATGCTGCCAGTGTGTTTTACGCAACTGCCGGAGGGCGGCAAAAAGCTTGTGCGCGACTGGATTTTCATGATTTATCCCAATGCCTCCACCTCTTTTTTATTTAGGTATACAAATAATTAAATACTATATTAATTAGGATACCTAATTATATTTCCGGCCAGATGCTTTGTCAATTCTTGAATGCGTTATCAATTATTACGGAATGAAGAACACTGTCTGAGCGCGCCGGAAACACCAAAAACCCCGCCAGTAAGCGGGGTTTTTGGATGTGGCTTGCAATGGTGCTTGTCCTGACTGCATCGAATCTTAGTAACCTATTCCATGCTCCATGGTCGTAAAAGATCCACCCGCTGATCCGGAATGCTCTGCAGGTACTCCCGGCCCGATCAGAATAAAGCTAAATAATGCCAGAACGCTGAATGCCGTTAACAGTGTTTTCTTCATTTTTTCTCAGCTCCCGTAGGGTTTCCCCATATTTTTTCTGCTGCTGCTCGGTTGCAAAATGCCTATACGTCTCAAATAGCGTCACACAATCAATGATGCTTCCCGCACCATTCAGCCGAATGGCCAACTGCAGAGACTGAAGAATAGTCTCTACTCCTTGATTATACTGCCCCCGGTCCAGAAGGTACATTGAAATCTGGTAGCGCAGGCGATATAACCGGTCAATATTGATAGGGTCCATAAATTGTTCAAAGCGGACCATTTCGCGGGAGAACTGCGCCAGCACCTTATCGACAGAGAAACCATAGCGGTTGGCGGACTCAACAATAACTACCAGCCCTGGGAGGATTTCGCCGGGATTGTTGGCCAAAAAAGCGGAATACGCCGGAAGTGCCGCTTTATTGCCTATCAGCATTTCAAGCGTGAAACCGTTGGCTACCGCAAAAAGGCTGAAGTCTTTTACAACCTCCCGTCCCTCTTCATCCAAAATTTCAAACCAGTTTAGATCGGCATATCCAGCAGTGTATTTTTTCGCCTCCTCATATCTTTCCAGTTTGGTGAGTGCAGTTGCTTTGAGTAAATAGCCTTGTGCATAATATAAGACCAACGGCCGGAACAGGTTCAATTCCTCACCCCTGCGGTTATTCTTTCTGCGCAGCTCTTGCCGGTAGATGGCGTTAGCCAAAGCCCTAAGCTCATCAGCGTACTTGCCCATATCCTTCCACTTCTGCAGGGTGAAGCAGACATTAGCCAGCTTAAGCAGGCCATCCAGCTGCATATTCTCCGGAAGACGGCCGCGGTAGGGCTCAAAGGTTATGACTGCGCGCAGCTGCTCTTCTTTGTCCACCAGCGATTCCAGCGACTTGAAGATACGGTATTGGCAAATCGCCATGCGTTCGGAATAACTGTCCATTTCGTTGTCTACAATGATTTTATAAAATACCAGGGATTCCCGGATCTTTCCGTTTGCAAAAAGCTTCTCCGCCACAGAGTACAAGATTCCCAGCGGCTTCGGGTACTCCATGATCCGGTTCAGGACATCCTCTATGCAATGGTGCTTACCGATTTCGGCACAGCGGATCAAAAACGGTTCAATCCTCCGGCGGGAGATCCGCTCCTCGCTGAAGCATTCATCCACATACAGCGGATACAGCCATCCCTCT
The DNA here is from genome assembly GCF_000758705.1 of Paenibacillus graminis. Lineage (NCBI taxonomy): Bacteria > Bacillati > Bacillota > Bacilli > Caryophanales > Paenibacillaceae > Paenibacillus > Paenibacillus graminis. The sequence continues at coordinate 6,737,649 of NZ_CP009287.1, forward strand.
GGAAACCCAAAGGCTCTGGTGACCGCATCCAGTTGTCCCAAAGACATTGGTTTAGGCGGATTCCCGTGGAGAATCGCACTGAGACTGCCGCGGTTCAGACCGGAAACCTTGGCAAACGAAGCGAGATTATGGCCCGAGCGGGACAGATGCTTCTCAATTTCTGAGCGTATGGTCGTCAACTTTGCCTCCACCCGGCACCTCCTCCGTTAATTTCAAGATTAACCTTCTATTAATTGACATTATAGGTGATGACTATAGAAAGTACAACAAAATGACCCCACAAGGTGGGGCCTTTATTTGTAACAGGTTTATGTCCGAGGATAGGCTATTGCTGCAGCGCAGCATTATTGCGGATTCTCTGGCTCTTGGTTTTCTTTCCGTAAGCGGCTGCAGCGTTCTTGCGGCTGCGCAGACTTTCCATCATTTTGTTCTGGGCAAGCACGATGTAACCGTCCAGCCGCTGACTGAGCTCCAGAACTGCGTGGTCGCTGAGACTGCGCTCCTGTGCAACCTCCAACAGTTCACATCTAAGACTCTCTATAGTTATGTACAGCTCATCTTCTCTATATTCTTTTCCAAGTTCAGCGGACGAATTCTGGTAAAGGCTCACGGTTACCCACCTTCTCTCCTGATCAACTTCCCCCTTATCATAAGTCATGATGCCAAAAAACATATTTTGAAAAAAAAGAAAAAAATGTCGATCCTCATGCAAACCAACTTTCACAATTCAGGCTGTCCGGCCTCTCCAGGCGGGAGGTAACGCTCCCCCAGGACCCCCATGGCAAAATGAATCCATTCACGTGCCGCAAAAGACAAGTAGCGGTCTCTGCGCCAGATCATGCCCAGCTGCCAGGGGATTACAGGCTCAGTCAGCGGAACCACAGATATCAATGTGCGGTCAATGTCCCGGCAGATAGTCTCCGGGAGCAGGGCAATCCCCATTCCTGCCTCTACCATCCGGCTGATTAAATCCCACTGCGAGCTCTCATATACGACCCTTGGCTGAAAGCCCGTCTTGACACACTCCGTAATAATCCGGTCATGCAGCGCAAAATCCTCCCGGAACAACACAAACTCCTCTTCGGCCAGTTCCCTCAGCGGCACTGAAGCTCTGCCCGCCAAACGGTGGCCTGCCGGCACCAGAAGCTCAAGCTTCTCTTCCACAAAAGTGAAGCAATGAAATACCGCTGTATTCACCGGCAGGACGATGGCTCCGATATCGAGCAGTCCGGTTTCCACGTCATCTTCCACTTTTTTGGCTCCATCTTCGTGCAGACGGATGGTCACATCAGGGTAGCGGCGGTGAAATTCACCGATGACTGCCGGAAAGAAGCTTGCCCCCACCATGGGCGGCAGCCCGATACGGATATGCCCCTGCTTCAGATTGCGCAGGCTGTCCAGCTCAGAAGACAGGCTCACGAAAGATTCCACAATATTTTGTGCTTTGGTCAGCAGAATCTCTCCGGCATCTGTCAGCCGGATGCTTTTTCCTTCACGGTAAAAGAGGTCGGCCCCCAGCTCAACCTCCAAATTACGGATCATTTTGCTGATGGTGGGTTGGGAGATATACAGCGATTCCGCCGCTCGGGAAAAGCTGTTCAGCCTGGCCACCTGGACGAAATACTGCAGCTGCCGGATATCCAATTTTCTCGCCTCCATGTATAGATAAATGGAATGTCACTTATTCGATCTATTCATTTTACCTATGAAAGAAAAGGATGTAAACTTTCAGTAACAAGAAAAACGGCATCCCGTCCTCTTATGGAGGCGGCTTCCGTTTTGTCAAAAATAGAGGGCTAACAGAAATGTTCTTCTATTTCATGAAAGGAACGAAGCCTTATGAAAAAGCTAAGTCTAGGCTTGCTGCAGGTAGCTGGACTCACCCTGTTCTCGATGCTCGTTAATGTATTGACCCCATTCCTTCATATTCCTATTCCCGGAAGCATCATCGGCATGATCCTTTTGTTCCTGCTGCTGGAATCCGGAGTCATCCGTCTGAACTGGGTAGAAGCTGGCGCTTCCTGGCTGCTCGCCGAACTGCTGCTGTTCTTTATCCCTTCAGCTATAGGTGTTATGAAATATTCCAAGCTGCTCGAATCAAACGGCCTGCAAGTGCTGGCAGTAGTGATTGTCGGTACCTTCGCTGTAATGGCCAGCTCAGGGCTGCTTACGGGAGCTATATCAAAAGCAAAGGAGCGTAGAGAATCATGATGATTGGACTGTTGCTGCTTGTATTGACTGTCGCGGTGTATCTGCTGGCCAAGCGAATCTATGCTTCCAGCAGCAAAATGTATGCTTCACCGCTTATCATCACACCGCTGCTGATTATCAGCTTTTTGCTGTTAACAGGAATTCCCTATGAATCCTACAATGCGGGAGGCAAATGGCTTACAGATCTGCTTCAGCCGGCAACCATTGCCTTTGCAATCCCTCTTCATAAAAACTTCAAGGTACTGAAAAAGCATGCTGCCGAAATTGCGGCAGGCGTGCTGTCAGGGACGGTTATGGCTGTGCTCTCCTCGATGCTGCTGGCCAAATGGCTGCATCTGAGCGGCGATCTGGCAACCAGCCTGGTACCCCGTTCGGTCACCACACCGATCGCCATGAGCATCTCGCAAAGCATTGGGGGCGTTCCGAGCATTACAGCAGTATTCGTAATTCTGACCGGAGTGCTCGGTACGCTGATGGGGCCTTCTGTGCTGCGCCTCTTCCGCATTGACAACGAAATTGCGCGCGGTGTATCGCTGGGAACCGCAGCGCACGGTACGGGCACCTCCAAAGCCTTCGAGCTGAGTTCGCTGACCGGCACCATCTCCAGTATCGCGATGATTCTGACGGCCCTGCTCTCTATTGGACTTGCGCCGGCCCTCCTCGCGGTTTTCCTCCACTAGGCCGTCCCGGCTTGGGCCAGAGACCAGACCGCTCAGCAGAGCGGTCTGGTCTCTTTTTTGCATATAAATCTGCTGATTTGTTGTCCCTACAGCTTCACCGGCAATCCGCTTTTCGCGGATTCATAGGCAGCACAGGTTACTTTCAGCGTCTTATAGCCGTCTTCGTAGTCGCTGAGAATACGCGAGCGGTCACCGGTCCGCACTGCATGCAGAAACGCCTCGCTTTCGGCTGCATAAGGATTGCCGGAATTGGCATATTCCTTGCTGTCGCCGCTGCGTACCTCCATCAGCCGGTCCGGATTCCAATCCAGCAGCCCTTTGTCATTGTAAAAGCTAAGGCCCACTTGTCCAACCTCTCCCGGCAGTACACAAGTATTCGAGATATTTGCAACAATGCCGTTGTCCAGCTTAAGCGAGACCGTGCCCACATCGGCTACCGTTACGCCTTCATGCAGCTCATGCACAATCCGGTTGCCGAACATGCCATAAACCTCTGTCACCTCGCCGCCCAGATAACGCAGCAGATCGACAATATGGGTGGTCTGCTCGGTAAATTGTCCGCCGGACTGCTCCTGATCGCGCCACCAGGCAGCGCCCGGCATGCCGCCCATCCATTGCCCCACGATCATCCCTACCTTGTCGCCGCTGAGTAATTGCTTCAGCCGTGCGATGTTCTCCTGATACCGGAAGTGGTAGCCAACCGAGGTCAGCAGCCCATGCTCCTTGATATCCTGCAGCAGGCTGGCCGGAATCTCCGTGCTCGAACCCAGCGGCTTCTCCACGAAAAAAGGGATCTCCCTGCGGATCAGCGCCCGCTCAATCGCTCCATGCGACTGCGGAGGCACACAAATATACACGGCATCCAGCTTGTGGGCATCCAGCATCTCTGTGATTTCCCCATACCCTTCAGCGCCGTAGGCACTAGCCATGTCTTCACCCTTCTGCCTGCTGCTGCCGCAGACCGCCTGGAGCTTCACATCCTCCATTCCCGACAGCAAATCGGCATGCACCTTGGAGAACCAGCCTGTTCCTACAATTCCTATATTAAGTGTCATCCTCTTACCTCCTGAAATTCTCGAATGTATGCCTTTTCAAAGATTATACCCGCTTAGGTCCGGATAAGGTAGGCCCGCCACTCCTCAGGGAGCAGGTCCGCATAAGGCTGCTGCAGAAAACGGTCATCCGCCAGCACGATAATGCCGCTGTCACTCTCACTGCGGATCAGTCTTCCACCCGCCTGCTGCACTTTGCACATGCCCGGATAGACATAGGCATAATCAAAGCCGTTCTTGCCTTGGGACCCAAAATATCCGCGCAGCAGATTGCGTTCCAGTCCGACCTGCGGCAGGCCTACGCCTACAATCATTACGCCGTTCAGGCGGTCTCCGGGCAAATCGACACCCTCTGAGAAAATCCCGCCAAGCACCGCGAAGCCAAGCAGCGTCTGCGGATTATCGGGACGGAAGGAAGCGAGGAACGCCTCCCGGGCCTGCTCACTCATTCCGCTTCCCTGCACCAGGGTCGTGATCTCAGGATACTTGTCCGTGAATACCTCGAATACGCTCTGTAAATAAGCATAGGATGGAAAAAACACAAGATAGTTCCCCTTCCTTGCAACCATCCCGCGCAGCGCATCGCTTAGCGGGATCAGGGAATCGGCGCGGTCATGATAACGGGTGGATACCGGAACTACGGACACTTCCCATTGCTCCTTGTGGAACGGAGATGCTACATGTAGGCTGTAATCCTCTTCCGCTGCACCAATCATGTCCCGGTAATAGGACATCGGTGAAAGTGTCGCCGAGAAGAGAATCTGGCTGCGGAAGCCTTTGGCCATCTGCTGCAGCAGATGCGAGGGGTCCAGATTGAACAGCTTCAGGAACACATCGCCGCGCCTTACCTCGGCGTAGGTGACATACCGTTCATCATAGGTTTTGAAGGTGCGAAGCATACCCTGGACCGCATAATAAGTATCCAGCAGGCTGCCTTCCCCGTCCTCTGCCAGAGCAATGATGGCGGAGGATGGGCTTGCCAGCTCCATTTCTGCCTCAGCGGCAAACGCCTCCAGCAGCTGCGGCAATTCCCCGGGATATTCAGCCCATTGTCCCTCCCCGTTGTCATTGCAGCTTTTGCGCAGGGCAATAAAAAAGGCATTCACCGCTTTGGCCGCTGCGCTTAACGCAGGATTAACTGTCTTGTACTGCCGCTGAAGGTTCAGGAACGGCGCCTTGGTCAACGAGGCAGAGAACATTTCCCTGCCCCGGTCCACCAGGTTATGGGCCTCATCCACCAGCAGCACCGTCTTTTTCTTGCGTTCCTCCGGGAGCCGTTTCAGACTGATCCGGGGGTCATAGATATAATTGTAATCACAAATGACCAGGTCGCAGGCATAGGCGGCGTCCAGCGAGAATTCAAATGGACACACCTCATGCCTTTGGGCATAGACGGCGATGACCTCCTGCGTCATCATTGTTTCATGCTCCAGCATGTCCAGCACAGCAGCATTGACCCGGTCATAGTAGCCCTCGGCAAACGGACAGGCCTCCTTGCTGCAAAGCCCTTCCTCACGGAAGCAGGCTTTCTCCTTGGCCGTCAGCGTAATGGCATGCAGCTGTAGGCCGCCGCCGATCAGCAGCATGACCGCCTCCTGCGCCGCAAACCGGTTAACCGTCTTCGCGGTTAAATAGAAGATTCCCGCCGCGATTTCCTCGCCCAGCGCTTTTACCGCCGGAAAAAGAGTCGACATCGTTTTACCGATGCCTGTAGGTGCCTGGGCGAACAGATTAACACCTTCAGCCACCGTCTTGTACACGGCGGCGGCGAAATGCCTCTGGCCCTGCCGGTAGTCCTGGAACGGAAAAGCCAGACTCCGGATACTTTCCCCCCTCCGCGCTTCATGACGTACCCTCAGCTTGGCATAAGGCGCATACCGGGCTACCGTTTCGGCGGCAAAGGCCTCCAGTTCTTCCCGGGCAACAGTCCTGTACAGGCTGCGCTGCTCTTCACTGCCCCTCATCACATAGGTAAGCTTAACTTCAATAGAAGAAAGCTCCTGGCCAACCGCTATCATATAAGCATACATAAGCCCTTGCGCCCAATGAACCTCTTTGCCTTCCAGCGTGGAGTCCAAAGGTCCGGCTATGGATTTGATCTCCTCTACAATGAGCCTGCCGTCCTCTCCGGCCAACAAACCGTCGCAGCGTCCATCGATAATAAAAAGAAGTCCCTCATAAGGAATTTCTGTCTTGAGGTAGACCTCTTTGCGGTCCCCTTCTTTATATTGCTTCTGGATATGCTGATGGATACGCGTGCCTTCCGCCATCGCCGCGCCGCTGCGGAACCCCGGCTCCAGACTGCCGCTGCTGAAGGCATACTCCACCAGCGTTCTTACCGAAAGAAATATCTCTGCATGGTCCATGTCCGTCCTCCTTCCATTGCCCGCACCTTTTTTGCCTGAAGAGGCCATTTCCGTCCTTTTTCCCCGGTTTAACCTCATTAAGAGTTGATATTCCCGGCTTCACAAGTCGGCGTTTCAAATTGCGCTTTACCAGGTAGGTATACGGCATTTCTGATTTTTGACATTCCTCCCCCTGCGCTGCATAATAAGGACTATTGATAATGGATTCTTGTGTCTTGCGCTGCTTCCTACTAGCCGGGAATTGGTGTTTCATTATGCAGAAAGAAGGCGAAGCTGTGTCATCCTTAAACGTAAAACGATGGCTGATTAAGCCATTCGTATTTTTCTCCATTCTTTTTGTCCTGAAGAGTTTTCTGGCCTGGGGCGTGATTTTTGGAGATCTCCTCTCCTGGAAAACACTATTAACGGAAATCCCTTTTGTCTGGGCCTTGTTCGCCCTTATCGAACGCTTCGCTTCCAAACGGAAGCTTGGCTATTACATGACGGTCAATCTGCTCGTCACCGCAATCTTTTTTGCCGCCATTATGTACTTTAAATATTATGGGGTTATCGTCACTTACCATGCGGCAGAGCAGGTGAATCAGGTCACCGCTGTCCGCAACAGTGTATTCTCCCTGATGGACCCGTATTATCTGCTGATATTTGCCGACATTATCGTCCTCGGCATCTATTTCTTTTTCAATAAGAAGGGCCGTGCCTACAAAAAGGATAACATTAATCACCGCAGCGGAAAACTCTCGCACAGTCTTTTGTTCGCAGTCTCGCTGGCCCTTTGCTTATTCAATATCCTGCCCAACAAGGCCAGTATGAATGAAATCAAGAAGGCGCAGGAGATGGGCATCCTGAATTATGAGGCGTACACGATTTTTGCCAAAGACAAACCTGAGCTTGTGAATGCCAGCGAAATCACTCAGGATGCCATCAACAAGCTCAAGGGAATCGATCCTGCTGCGGTTTCACCGCTTCAGGGGGCAGCCAAGGGCAAGAATCTGGTTATTATTCAATTGGAATCATTCCAAAGCTTCCTGCTTGGACTTAAGGTAGACGGCCACGAAATTACGCCCAATCTGAACCGCTTGATGGAAAACAGTCTGTATCTCCCTAATTTTTATCAAATGGTTGGCCAGGGTAACACATCAGATGCCGAGTTCGTGGTCAACTCTTCCTTCTACATTCCGCCGCAGGGTGCGGCTACCATGGCGTATGTCGACAAGGAGCTGCCCAGCCTGCCGCGTCTTTTGCAGGAAAACGGCTACCAGACAGCCACCTTCCATACTAATGATGTGGAGTTCTGGAACCGCGGGGAGCTGTACAGCTCTCTCGGCTGGGAGCATTATTACGACCATAAATTCTTCGGGGACGAGGATACCTTTTTCTTCGGGCCTTCCGACGAGGCACTCTACCGCAAGACCGCAGATAAGCTGAAGGAAATGGATGCGGACAGTAAGCCTTTCTACGCCCAGGTCATTTCGATGTCAGCCCATCATCCGTTCACTATTCCTGAGGAGAAATACAAGATGAAGCTGCCGGAGCGGTATGAGGGCACTTTTGTCGGGGATTATATCCGGTCCCAGAATTATGCCGACTTTGCCTTTGGTCAGTTCGTGGATGAGCTCAAGGCAGACGGGGTATGGGACAACAGCCTGATCATGGTCTATGGGGACCATATGGGACTGCCGATTTATTCCCTGGACCATGACGACAAGGAATTGATGAAGGAAATCTACGGTCATGAATATGAATATGCAGATATGCTTAATATCCCGCTGATCATTCATGAGGAAGGCAAGATCGGGACACAAATCCTTGATCATGTCGGCGGTGAAGTGGATATTATGCCAACGGCAGCCAGCCTGCTGGGCGTTTCGATGGACAACAACATTCACTTCGGCCAGGATCTGACAAGCCAGTCCTACAACCTGCTGCCGCAGCGTTATTATCTCCCTACCGGGTCCTTTATTGCCAGCTCCGGTCTGCTGATTCCCGGCAACAGCTTCGAGGATAACACACAGTTCACTCTGGCTTCAGGAGGCAAGGCGCCTGCCGGAACCGAGGATGAATACAACCGTGCGCTGCGTTTGCGCCAGCTCTCGGACAGCTACGTAACGCAGCTTCCTGATAAAGTAAAAGATACAGAATAACTAGCCCTCATAGCTGACAACAAGTAGAAACGGCTACGCCGTCCTTATTAAGACAGTACCCGTTTCAGCGAGAAATAGAAGGATAATTTATTGCGTGAAGCATATAAATTCTTATATTTTTAACAAAGCCGCGCTTCCGGATACCGGAGCGCGGCTTTGTGCGATTACCTATATTGAACGTTAACGTTCCTGCTGGTCCAGCATCTGATAATAATCGGCGAAATTTTGCAGCTCTTCCGGCTGCAGTATGGCCAAATATTCGCTAAGCAGAAGCAGGAAGCGGTATTTCCCTTCTTCAAGCAGCTTCTTTCCCTTGTCGGTAAGGGTCACAATGACGGCTCTGCGGTCGTGTTCATCCTGCTCGCGCGCGCTTAGTCCCAGCAGTTCCAGACGGTCCAGCATCACTGTTACCGCACTGGATTTGACCTCCATTTTGTCCGCGAGCTGGATCACCCGCGGATTCTGCTCCTGCGCGATCATGCGAAGCAGGCCAAATTGCGGCACGGTAAGCCCGATTTCCTGGTGCAGGGACATTTGTGAGGCAATTTTGCGCTGTACCTTCCACATGGATAATCCTAAACGTTCTACCAGCGGATCGATTTGTTGCGACATTTCTTTCAGCTCCAGTCCGTTTGTCCTGATTCAAGCGTAACATTATCACGGGGTTTGATTCAATGCTTTTATCCAGTCACATTTTTACATAATACGTCATGTTCCGACACAAAAATATTATATTTGCGCTGGCATTGATGCGCTATAATCGTAGCAGTGATACAACGGTATTACTGAAAACATTAGAAGCAGGGTTGGTGGTACTAAAATATGAAATTGGCAACAAAATTAACTTGGATGATCCTTATTGTGTTGCTCCTTGTAGGGTCTTCCATCGGATTCTTTGGTTACCGTGCCGCCTATCATCAGGTAGATGAGGCTGCGGGAATCGAACTGGTGGGCTGCGCCAATATTACAACCGGCCTGATTGATCCCGCCGACATTTCAGCACTTGTCAGCGGGGATCGCAGCAAAGTGTCTGCAATTGAAGACCGGATCGGCTGGATTGTGGCACATAAGCCGATTTTCAAAGAAGCATTTATCCTGTCACTGGACGGTAAAATACTCGCCGCCGACGCCAGCTTTAAGAAAAGAGGCTATAAAGCCGGAGATGACTTCTATTTTACAGAAGAAGATAAAGCCATGATTACTACCATGAAGCATTCCGCATACTCCAAAGTTTATACATATCAAGGAACCTCGCTCAAAACCGGGTATGGCCCCATTTATCAGGATCATGATCCCACCAAACCTATTATTGCCCTGATGGCTATCAATTTTGACGGCCCCTTAATTCAAGAGCGGACGATGGATATTATTGTTCAGCCTTTCATCATCGGCGGTGCCATTCTGATCGTAGCCATTCTCGCCGCCTACCTGATGATCCGCCGTATGGTAAGCCCGCTCACCAAGCTGTCCGGCTCTGTGAACACTATTGCGAGAGGCGACCTGACCCATGAACCGCTGCTCTTCAACAGCAAAGATGAAATCGGGACACTGGCCCGTGACTTCAATGACATGACCCTGAATCTGCGCGACATTATCACCCAGGTGAATGACACTTCCATGCTGGTAGCCTCTTCTTCCCAAGAGCTGACTGCAAGTGCCCAGGAGACGAACCGTGCCGGAGAGCATAGTGCGAATGTTACCATTGAGCTGGCTGAGGGTGCGGGTACCCAGCTGAAGGACCTGGAAGGAAGCTATCAGGCTGTACAGGATATGTCCCGCTTCATTAGCGAGATCGCCGGAAATGCCGACAGCGCGAAGGATACCGCTGCAAATAACGCCCAAAAAGCCCGCCTCGGACGGCAATCGCTGGACTCTACAACCTCTCAGATAGGGATTGTGAGCGAAAGCATCCATGACCTTTCGGACATTATCGATACGCTGGGCAGCCACTCCAAGGAGATTGAGAACATCGTAGGTACGATTTCCAGTATCGCTGAAGAAACCAATCTGCTGGCATTGAATGCAGCGATCGAAGCTGCACGTGCCGGAGAAGAAGGCCGGGGCTTTGCCATCGTTGCCGGCTCTGTCCGCAAACTTGCCGAGCGTTCAGCCGCATCCGCCGGCCAGATCGGCGAGCTGGTCAGCCTGATCATCAGCCAGATGGATAACGCCGGTGAAACCATGAAACGTTCAACGGAAGAAATGGAGCAGGGCAAGGAGCTGATCCTGTCCGCCGGACGCTCATTCTCCGAGATCGAGACCTCGGTCTCTGACATGTCTTCACAGAGCCAGCAGATCTCCGAGACCGTCCGTGAACTGGGCCTGATTGCAGGCGGACTTGTGGAGTCGATTCAGAAAATTGTCACTGTGTCCAATTATACGGCAGAAGGGGCCATGACCCTCTCCGCCACTTCCCAGGAACAGCTGGCAGCGATGGAAGAAGTGGAATCTTCAGCCGGGTTCCTTTCATCTCTGGCAGAGAAGCTGCAGGTTCTGGTAGAGCGGTTCAAGGTCTAGGGGGACTATATAGGCTTTAATGTATAAGCAAACAGCGCAGAACCTCCCAAGAGGTTCTGCGCTGTTTGCTGCAGGATAAGCTGAATGTATTACATTATGCCGTATTCTCTATGAACCACTGCCCCAGTTCACTGACAGGCATGGGCCTTCCGTAATAAAAGCCCTGCATCACCCGGCAGCCCAGGGACTGCAGCAGTTCAATCTGCTCAGGGGTTTCCACACCTTCGGCGACAACCTCCATATTGAGGTTGCTGGCGATGGCAATTATATTGCTGATGATGGCCTTCTTGGAATGCATCTTGCTCTTGCGGATGAATACCTGGTCAATCTTCAGTGTGTTCACCGGAATTTCATCCAGATTCCCAAGGGAGGAGAAGCCGGTGCCGAAATCATCCAGTGATACCCGCACCCCAAGACTCCGCAGCTTGGAGAGTTGGGCTACCGTCTCTTCCATATTGTTCATGGCGATGGATTCCGTGATCTCCAGCTCCAGGAAATGCGGTTCCAGGCCGGAGCGGACCAGCGCCTCTTCAACCACCTCATAGAGGCTGCCGCCTTCAAACATCCGGGCCGACATGTTAATGGAGACGGCAACGTTGGCTACGCTTGCCTTGTGCCAGAGCTTATTCTGGCTGCACACATCATGCAGCATCCAATACGTGATGGGCACAATAAGTCCAGTCTCCTCGGCGATGGGAATGAATTCGGCAGGCGAAATAATGCCATGTTCCGGGTGCCTCCAGCGCAGCAGCGCCTCCAGCCCGACGGTTACGTTCATGAGCGAATCCCATTTCGGCTGATAGACCACCATAAATTCTGAACGGGCCAGCGCCTTGCGCAAATCCTTCTCCAGCGACATCCGCCAGAGCTGATGGCGGTTCATTTCCTGATCGAACACACTGAATTTATTCTTGCCGGAGTCCTTGGAGGTATACAGCGCTGTGTCCGCCGCCTTCATCAGTGCAGAGCGGTCTGTCCCGTGCAAGGGAGTCATACTGATGCCGACACTCGCTGTAACATACAGTTCATTGCCCTCAATGCTGTAAGCCTTTTTCACTTCCCGCAGGATGTGCTGTGCTTCCTCCCGGGCAGCTTCCATGGTACAGACCGGCAGTGCAATCAGAAATTCATCCCCGCCCAGCCGGAAAACTTTGCCCTTGGCATTGATCACACGCCGCAATCTCCCCGCAACTTCCTGGAGCAGCATGTCTCCGATATCATGTCCCAAGGTATCATTAATCGACTTGAACCGGTCCAGATCGACAAAAAGCACCGCACCCGAGGGCCCGCCAAAAAATTCACCTTTGAAGTAACGTTCCAGCCCATGCCGGTTCGGCAGCTCTGTCAGAGGGTCATGATAGGCCATACGCTCCAGCACATGCCGGTCCAGAAATACTGCGCCGCAAGATACCGCAAGCATAAACAGAGTGACAAGAGAAACCCCCGTCAGCAGAACCACATCCGCCTCCATCAGAAGAGGCTTAGCGCCAGTCCAGTTGTCAACCTCCCAAAAGCTGGCCCGCAGGCTGATATAATGCATTCCGGTAACGGCAAGCCCAATGAACACCGCGGAGTACAGCTTCCAGCGGCTGAAACCGGTATAATCCTTGAATTTGTGAAAAAGAAATACGGCGGTATACGAAGCCAGACAAGCGACGGCCACGGACAGCCCCTGGGTCAGCGTCTCATAATGAATCCCTGTCTGCAGCTTCATGGAGTACATGCCCATATAATGCATCATGGAAATCCCGCTGCCGAGAATCAGGCCGCTGAGCAGCAGACGCCCTGTTCTCAGGCGTGACATTGTGGCGATCCATAACGATAGATAACACGCACACAGACTGATCACCAGTGAGAAACCGGCTATTCCCGGATGATAGCTTACCTTGAACGGAAGGTAACTCGCCATAATTCCCACGAAGTGCATCGCCCATAATCCGCTCCCCAGCACACAGGCGCTGGATAGCAGCCATAAGCGTCTTACCCTGCCAGCAGAATGGAAAACCTGTAAAATTAAATTAAGCGCTGAATAGGCTGCTGTGGCAGCAAGCGCAAAAGACAGCAAAACCATCCATAGGTTATAGTGGATTCCCATTTGATCCATAGTTGACCTCTTCACCATTATAATTATCATCGTCGCTGCAGTACATTTGCTATGTCAAAATCAATATACGAATATCAGATAAATGGAAGAGTGCATAAAGATTATAGGCCATCCCTGAAAGTAAACTTTAGCTGTATTCTAACCTGTATTTAGTACACTGTCTAAGTAAATACTGGAACTTAGACCCTTTTTTTAGTGCCGGCAAAAAATGTCCATATTTGCCTGTCAGCATCATGCTCCGAGTGTTGGAATTTGCCCGGGCCGTGAACCTTCATGCGAGAAGGCCGCACGCCAGGCCCAGACATTCGCCGCTGCCAAAATTACCAAATAGATGTAAATGCCGAATGGGAACAGGGAAACTATATAATGCAGACCCGCCAGCCCCATCAGGATAAAGAGCAGCACAAACCCGCTCACCGAGAAATCCTTCTGCTTCGCCGCTTCATACTTCTCCGAAAAAGGCAGTGCCTGCGGCAGCACCCGGAAACAGATGACCGAATACAGCGGCAGAGCAAGCATTACTGCGGCCAGATCGGGAAGAATACGCGCCCCGAACAGCCACAGGAATACGGCCGATTCCAGAACAAACAGCGGGAGCATCAGCCGCAGCAGCACAGCCTTGAGCATCCCCCGGTACACGGGGGCCGTTCCGGCCAGCGGGATGGTCTTATAAACCCAGGCTCCCTTATAGCTTGAAGAATAACGAAGCATTTGCACTACAGTCAGCAGCAGCAGCGCACAAAGATAAATAAACAGATACGCTTTGGATTCTGTGTTCAATGATGGACCGCTGGTCCACACCTGGTTGAATATGAAGATGAACGGCAGTATTAATGATAAGCCTACGGTCGGGTAAACCTTTAGTTTGAAATCACGTTCATTTCTCATCATGGACCAGGTAAACCGGAAGAACATCGCCTCTGACTTATTCCGGCACAACAGCCCAGACAACAGACCGGGGTATCGGCTCTTATCCTTGCCGGCAGCTCCCTGCTCCGCCAGCTTCTGCAGGCTCCGCTCGAACAGCGGCATCAGCTTGATATAAGCAAGCAGCAGCACCAGCGGGATGATGACAGACAGCGCAGCCAGCACGTTGAAATCCACCCCGCGGCCCCCTCCCGCCAGCACCTCAAACGGAGCGGCAAACCACACAGGCGCAATGACATATTGCCACCAGGCGGGCTGGAAGGAGCCTGTCATATCAGTCATATCGAAGAGGCGCGGAACCAGCTGGTACCCTACAGCAATTCCGACAGATAAAATAATCTGTACATAGTTGATGATATCCTTAAGCTTTTCCCCGTCGAAGACCCTTAGAATCAGCAAGTAGAGCAGGGCGGTAATCACTAGAATAAAACAATCCATCAGCAGAATCTCCACCGCATAGACCAGGAAGAACAGCACCCCCTGCTTGAATAAGGCAACAAGCAGAGAAGGACCCGTAAAGGTCAACGTTAGCGTAACCAGGTAGATCAGGACATGGAGGCTCTTGGCCATATTAAGAGTCCGGCGGTCTACCGGCTTGGAGAACAGAATGTTCTTGTCCCGCAGATCCAGCATGACCGACGAGAAGTCGGAAATCAGAGTGGTTGTGATCATGAACATGACGACCGCAAACAGCACACTCATATTCAGCATGTAGTTGCTCCCGGGTACAACGAAGAGAATCAGCATCAGGCCAAGCAATAGATAGATCCACTGTACCCGCAGCGGCGAGCCCTCACTTCCCTGACTGCCCTTCTGTGTTCCAAGCACTGTCGGTGTCCGCCTTCCGTCCATCGTAAGCTTTACCTGCAGAATGCTGCGCAGCATCTTATAATCCACTCCGGCCCTCCGGAATCCGCCCTGCAGCCGGTCAAGCAGCTTCAATACCCAAAAGTCATTCATGCGGAGCACCTTCTCCAAGTACAGCAACAAACTCCCCGGCAATATCCCGGTACTTGTCAAACCCGGTCAGCTGATTAAAAATATCCTCCAGTGAACCTTCCCTGTTCTGTTCCTGAAGCTGTGCGAAGGTCCCGTCTGCCACAATGTCCCCGTTATTGATCAGGATGATCCGGCTGCTGATCTTCTCCACGACATCCATGATATGCGAGGAATAAAAGATCGTTTTGCCCTGTGCCGCAAGTGAAGCGAAAATCTCCTTCACCACCATAACACTGTTGGCATCGAGGCCGCTGAGCGGCTCATCAAGGAACAGAATGTCGGGATCATGCAGCATGCTTGAGATCAGCAGCACCTTCTGCTTCATCCCCTTGGAGTAGGAAGCGATGCGCATATCGTAGGCTTTTTTCAAATTAAGCAGGTCCATCAGCCGTTCGGCCTTGGCATCAGCTTCGGTCCGCTTCATACCGTACAGCTCGCCAATGAATGTCAGATACTCCCGGGCGGTCAGGCTGTCATAGAGCTCTGCAATCTCGGGCACATAGCCGATCCTCCGTTTGTAGGCGGCATTGCCGTCAGCGATGTCCCGGCCAAAAATCCGGACCGTACCTGTGTAGCCTTCCACCAGCCCCAGCATAATTTTTACCGTAGTGCTCTTGCCTGCCCCATTCGGGCCAATGTAGCCGATAATCTGCCCCCTGTATACTTCGAGGTCTATGCCCCGCAGCACCATCCGGTCGCTGTAATTCATCCATAGTCCTGAAATCGAAATGACCGGTTCTTCTGTAAGTCCCATAACCTGCTCCCCTTTCTGAAATCCGCTAGGCAATTCCATATATATGAAATTACAAATTCAACTCCCATTCTACCAAATTTATAGATCAACAACCTATTAGAAATGCTCATGCACAGTTATACACAATACGGTCCAGTGGACTCCTGAATGACTTACGGCTAAGCACCATATTTTTAACATATTATTGTATTGACAATCATAAAAATACTCTGTACATTATTCTCATTATTCACACCAAAAAAGTCGGTTTAGGAGGTTTTGTAAAGCTAATGAACAATATTGATAATAACCTATTGTCTGCCATTGAGACGAACTGGATTGGTTTCGCGGTTTCCATTTTTGTGTTTGGCATTCTTTTTCTGTCAGCGCGTAAACGGATCGGATTTGGTACCCGTGTTCTTGCGGCTCTCGGCATCGGTCTGATAGCCGGCATTTTCTTTCAATATTTTGATTTGGAGACCGAGGCTATTAAGACGTTCGGCAGCATTTATGTCAGTTTGATCCGGATGCTCGTTATTCCGTTGGTATTTGTCCTGGTTCTGAACAGCATTTCATCCTTAACCAATCTGGAGTATTTACGCAAAATAGGTATAAAAACCTTCGCCTGGTTCCTGGGGACAACCGGTGTCGCTTCTATAATCGGCTTATCGGTAGCCCTGCTGTTCAACCCTGGGAAGGGCATTCAGCAAGCAGTGCCGGAAGGGTTCGAGGCCCGTGAAATCCCTACCTTCTCACAGGTCATACTGGACCTGGTGCCCTCCAACCCCGTCAATGAGGCCGCAACCGGTAAGGTAGTTCCCCTTCTGATCTTTGCCATTTTCCTGGCTGTAGCGATCATCAAGGTCGGCTCCAAAAAACCGGAGGCCGTTAAGCCGGTGCGCGATCTCATTGAATCCTTGACCGCTGTCCTGCATCAGGTAGTTAAATTTGTCATCCGCCTGACTCCATATGGAGTATTCGCGCTGATCGCGGGAATTACAGCACGTTATGGCTGGGATACCCTGCAGGAGCTCGGCAGCGTCATCATCACGTCCTATGTCGCGCTTATCATTCATTTTGCCCTCATTTTCGGAGGACTGGTGCTGCTTGTCGCCAAAATCAATCCCTTGCGCTTTTTCCGCAAGATATATCCAACCCTCACTGTTGCCTTCACTACCAGAAGCAGCTATGCTACGCTTCCAGTTAACCTGGAGGTCATCACGAAACGCCTGCATGTCTCTCCACGAATTGCAAGCTTTGTCGCGCCTCTGGGAGCTTCTGTCAACTTTAATGGCTGCGGAGGGATCTGGCCTGCCATCGTGGCTGTTTTTACAGCCCAGGTGTTTGGAATCCAGCTGACCGGAACCGACTATGTGACGCTTGTATTGGTAAGCATCATTTCTTCAATAGGTGTAGCGGGTGTACCCGGTCCGGCAGTTATTTCTACAACAGTTGTATTGACCGCACTAGGACTGCCTCTTGAAGGCATTGCCATTGTGGCAGGGGTCGAAGCTCTCATTGATATGGGGCGTACTGCTGTAAATGCGACAGGAACAACCGTCACCGCACTTCTGGTGGCCAACTCGGAAGGCGAGTTTGACCGGGAGGCGTTCAACCGGAGGGATGATGATGAAGAAATCCTGCTGAATGCGTTGTAAAGAGAACGGCGGCGCTATGTGCCAACTAAGCAGAAACCGCTTCGGTCAGCGTATACACAAGTAGAAACCGCTTCGCCGCCCTTTTAAAGGATGGTATCGTTCCAACAGGAAATATAAGGGATATTCATCGCGTGAAGCATAAAATATATTTTGAAAAAACGGCTACGCCATCCATCACCGGACAGCGTAGCCGTTCTGCCATTTTATCTTTAACGGTGCCTGGAGACGCTCGATGAACCCTCCGGCAACTCTAAGTGGAAAAAGGATCACTGATTTGCTCCAGCACCATGCCATCCGGAAGTTAAGTGGAAAAAGGATCACTAATCCAGCTCATTTCGCTCCTGACGAGGTAAGATGGCCTAATTAAGTTCCCTTTTTCCACTTAAATCTCACGATTGTTGATTTTGGAGGGAAATAGGTTCCCTTTTTCCACCTAATCTCTTATTCCCGACTCCTTGTCATCCCTGCTTCAGGCTGAGCCGCTGCCGTGTCCGTGCCGATGCCAGGCAGGTCTCAATCAGTATCATGTTCAGCACCGGGTCCTCTGCGGCAACCACAGGTGCTGCGCCGAAGACAGCAGCGGCGAAATTATCCGCCTGGCAGACATACGGATTAGCTCCTGTTGCCCGGGCGCGTCTGACTTCCCCACCGGAATATACGAAGAATTCGGCATCATCAAATCTGGCGTTAAACGGCATCGGAAGCTCAATCCGCCCTTCCGTCCCGAGCACCTCCAGCAGCTGCCGGTTGTAGGCCCACATGCCGCAGTCGAAGATCAGGCTGACGCCGCCCGGGAACTCAACCAGCCCGGAGGCCATCATATCCACATTGTCATGCTCAGGGGAAAAGATCGCCTGTACGGTTGCCGCTTCCGGCTCCGCGCCGAATAACAGCCGCGCCGCACTTAGCGGGTAACAGCCGACATCGTACAAGGAGCCGCCGCCCCAAGCTGAATTGAAGCGGATGTTAGAAGTATCTCCGGCATCGTTGTATGTAAAAGTCCCCCGGATGGACCGCAGATCGCCAATCTCACCGCTGGCGATAATCTCCCGCACTTCTGCAATCCGCGGGTGGTGCCGGTACATGTAGGCTTCAGCCAGATGCACGCCCGCCTTCCGGCAGGCTTCCACCATCTCTGCCGCCTCCCGGCTGTTCAGGGCAATCGGCTTCTCGCACAGCACATGCTTGCCGGCTTCTGCCGCGCGGATTACCCATTCCCGGTGCAGATGGTTCGGAAGCGGAATATATACCGCATCAACATCGGGATCGGCCAGCAGCTCCTCATAGCTGCCATAGGCCTGTGCCACGCCCAATTCCTTAGCGACGGCGCTGCTCTTCTCCAGCCCCCGGCTCGCCACCGCCTGAATGATTCCCGTCTCCGATTCCCGGATGGCCGGCATGACCGAACCTGTTGCGATTTGAGCACAGCCCATAATTCCCCAACGCAGCTTTTGTGTCATCGGTGTACACCTTCCCTTGTTATAGATTTCCTGGACGTCTCTATTGAAACAATATCACAGAATCCGGCATATCTCTATGAACGGAAGCTGCAATCACAGCAGAATCTTCAGCAGGATAGCCGCACCCAGCACCACAATCCGGGCCACGCTCATCAGCATGAAATTTTTGACGGACAGGATAAAGGTGGTCGCCTTCTCCTGCTTCTCCTCAAAGCGGGCGATATTGCGGCGGAGCGGAATCAGTGTCAGCAGCAGCAGCACCACCAGCACAGGGTTCACTCCCAGCAGCAGCAGCACGGCAAGGTCTGCAAAAGAGACATAATACAGCAGCCTGAACAGCAGCAAAGCGTTCTTCCGTCCAATATACACTGGCAGTGTATACCGCCGGTTGTCCATGTCATCCTCGATGTCGCAGATATTGTTGGCCAGCATAATTCCGGCAATCCCAAGGATCGCCGGCACGGAAAACCAGAAGAGATAGAGTACCTCAGGGATATGGACATGCAGGCTGGCCCAGCCTTCGGAGAACAGCAGCGTCACCACAGTCTGGTCCGAGTGAATATAAGCTGAGATGAAAATGATGACAAACCCCATAAACAGTCCCGAGAACAGCTCGCCGAGCGGCATCCGCGAAATTGGTATCGGGCCGAACGAGTACAGAATCCCGATCAGAAAGGACAAGCCGCCCAGCAGGAACACCAGCAGCCCTGTCTCTGCAACAAGTGCAATCCCGCTGCCTACGGCAAGCGTGAGCAGGACAGCAATAGCAGCCACTACAGTACTCTCCTTCAGCCCGTAGTGAACAATGGCATTATGCGTTTCATAGCCGTAGCCATGGGTTTTGGCCGCTTTTTTATAATCATAATAGTTGTTGATCGCCGTTGTCGCCATATCAAAGCTCAGCAGGGAGACAAACATCAAGGCAAAGCGCAGAACATAGAAATCTTCGAACCGGTACAGGGCATACAGTGTCCCCAGCAGAAAAGGCAGCATGCTCGCCACCTTTGTCGGCAGTTCGACAAATTGCAAAAAGCTTTTTACATTCACGGGCATACATCCTTATCTGTCAAAAATAAGCTCGTTTACGTTCCGGCAGTGGTGATGGTGACCGGGGACCATTCAGCAATAACCGTCTGTCCATGCGCGGATACACTGCCCTCGGGCGTCGCTACCAGAAGTGCAAAAAGAGATTCCGGCAGCAGCCGCACCGATAAAAGTGACGGCAAATAAAAACGGATGGAAACTCCCCGCCCATACGTATGCCCGGCAGTTCCCAGGACAACCGGTATAAGCATAACCGGAATGACTCCAAACCGCGAAGCTTTCCTAAAAAGAGTCCACTTGTTCATGCAGAGGCTTATCTCCTTCTATTATTATTTAATAATGATTCTCATTGAATTATTATACATCAAATTTCGACACATTGTGGAGAAAAGCCCTGCAAAATATTCCCTATTCGTGGTACACTGTACAGTATGGTACTTATTTCCTATTCATATGAAATTTACAAAAGGGGAGCATCATGAAGCTGCGCAAAAAAATGATCATCTTCACCTGTGTTGTTGCCCTGGTTACCTTGGGGATTAACTACCTGCTTCTGCACCTCATCATGCTGAACCGTTTTGAGAAGCTGGATGAAGCCGCGCTGAAACACAGTCTGGACGACGCGCTCACTTCCTATCAGGAGGAACTGCTGGATATGAGGACCGGAATGCTGAACTATTCGCTCCGGGATGAAACCTACCGCTTCGTAGAGGGACGACGCTCAGCAGATAGCCCCCTTGCTGCAGATGATGGTTTTATCCGCAGCACCTTCAATAGTGCAACCTTTGAGGTCAATCACCTGGATATGATGGCCCTGCTGGACAAATCGGGGCAGCCTCTATATGGCGGAACATATGATACTGCCCGCAAGAGCATTTCCCCGCTGACACCGGAGCTGCATACACTGTTCAAGCTGATGAACAGCAGGCTGCCAGCCTTGGCAAGTGCAAGTGACAGCCAAACCGGGATCGTGCTTCTCGATCAGGGTCCGATGCTGATAACGCTTACGCCTATTGTCGACAGCAGCACAGGCAAGCCGGTGATCGGCACTGCCGTTGCCGGAAGAATGCTTCAGCAGGAGGAAGCCACCCCTGTCAGAGAGGACGGGCCCACCAGTATCCAAATAACCAGAGCCACCTCAGAAATGCTGGCACAGAGCGGCGGAAAGGATCGCTGGATGAGTCCGGCCTCCGGCAGCATGCTGTCGGTTCACACCGTTGTGAACGACCTGTTCGGCAATCCAGGCGTCGTCTTTACCGTGAAGCAGCCTCGTCAGATCTATGAGAACGGGCAGGAATCCGTCTACAGCTTCCGGCTTGCCTTCTTCATTGTAACCATACTGAGCTGCATAGGGAGCATGCTCTTCGTGAACCGCTCTATCCTGGGAAGAATGACTTCATTAATCAAAAATATCAGGGATATTGGCAGCAGCAAGGATTTATCTATCCGCATCATCAGTACTGGGAGGGATGAGTTCAGTGATGTGGAGCATGAATTCAACCGGATGATCGATTCCCTGCAGCAGGCCCAGGAGGAGCTTCAGCAGCAATCCATGCTTGATCCGCTGACTCACCTGCCTAACCGCCCGCTCTTCTTCGCAAAGCTTAATACAGCGATTGGCGCAGCGAAGGGCAGCAACCGGCAGATTGCCCTTGTCTTCATCGATCTGGATCACTTCAAGACCGTCAATGATACGCTGGGCCATGATTTTGGGGATGCCATGCTCCAAGAAACCGCCTTCCGGCTCGAACAGGTCGTCGGGACACATGATGTAGTGTCACGCCTTGGCGGCGACGAATTCACCATCCTGCTCTCCGACATCCCCGATCCGGCCGCTATTTCGGCACAGCTGTCAAGCATTCAGGACGCTCTCTCCATGCCGCATCAAATTCAGGGGCATCTCTTCTATTGCACAGCCAGCATAGGCATCAGCATTTATCCCCAGAACGGGGATGACGCCGACTATCTCGTCAAACAAGCCGATCTGGCGATGCTCCATGTCAAAGAGACGGGACGTAACAATATATTTCAGTATTCCGAGGACCTGGAAGAGAGCATCCGGCGCAAAAAGGTGTTGGCGCAGCAGCTGCTCTCTGCCGCAGCCAATGATGAGTTTGAAGTGCATTACCAGCCAATTCTGAATGCTGCGCGGCTGCAGGTACATAAGGTGGAGGCGCTTCTTCGCTGGACCAGCCCTTCCTACGGGCCTGTGTCTCCGGCAGAGTTCATTCCGCTCGCGGAGACCAGCGGCTCCATTGTAAGTATCGGGGGCTGGGTGCTGCGGCAAGTCTGCGCTGATATGCGGAGGTTTCGGGAGAACGGCCTGTTTCTCACCGCCGCAGTCAATATTTCCGCGCTGCAGCTGATGCAGCCTGGTCTTCTGGAGCTACTACTCGGGCTGCTGCACGAATATGAGCTGCCGCCCTCCAGCCTGGAGCTTGAAATTACGGAGAGCGTGCTGGTTTCCGGCGACAGCATATTGGAGTCGCTGCAGCAGCTTAGAGCACACGGATTTCACATTTCGCTGGACGACTTTGGCACCGGATTTTCTTCTTTGAGCTATTTGCGGCGGTTCCCTGTCGATGTGATCAAAATCGACCGCTCCTTTGTCTCTGAAATGACTCCTCAACCGCAGGGTGATGTGCTGGTCAAAGCCATTATCGAGCTAAGCCACAATCTCGGGCTGAGTGTGGTGTCCGAGGGGATCGAGCTGCAGGAGCAGTTCGATATGCTGCGCAGCCTGGGCAGCGACGAGCTGCAGGGATTCTATATCAGCAAACCGGTCAAAGCCGGAGAAATCCAGTCCTTTTTGTCGCAGAAAAAATTGTTTTTTGGCGAAAAATGAACGGTTCCTTTATAGGCAAGGTTGGGGCGATATGATATGATAGGCAAGCTGATAACAGCACCCGCTCCGGGTGCTGTTATCCTATGCGTACACTTATGAAAATTGGAGGCATTTATTGTTATGTCAGCGCAATCGCCAAACACCCAATCCGTCAAAATCGTCACCGCCGACCCTAGCGCCATCGGCTTGTTCGGATTGGCTATCGTCACCCTGGTCGCTTCTTCACAAAAGCTTGAAATTACAACAGGTCTCAGCTACTGCATTCCTTGGGCTATTTTTCTCGGTGCCTTTGCCCAACTGTTCGCATCCATTCAGGATGCCAAACACAACAATACCTTCGGAATGACCGCCTTTGGCGCTTACGCGTTCTTCTGGTTCGGCATGGCGGCAAGCTGGCTGATCAAGCTCGGGGTATTCGGAACGGTTTTGGCGGAAGGCGTAGACCCCAAACAGCTAGGATTTGTTTTTTTGGGATATCTGGTCTTCACTCTCTTCATGACCCTCGGCGCTGTAGAAGCCAACCGGGTGCTGCTTGTCATCTTTGTGTTAATTGACTTCCTGTTCCTCGGACTTACAATGGATTCCTTTGGGGTTGCTGCTGAGTTTTTCCATAAGCTGGCTGCCTGCTCAGAATTGGCCATTGGCATCGTTTCTCTTTACGGCTGTGGCGCGTCAGTGCTCAACGCTCATTTTGGACGCCAATTCCTTCCGGTTGGAGCTCCGCTCGGGGTCTTCAAAAAATAAGATTTAACTGCAACGGATAAATACATGCCGCCTTCAGGCGGGATGTGTTTATCCGTTTTAATTTTGCAGGACCACTGTAAGCTTTTCCCTTGCACAAAGACGATAAAGGTGACATGCTATAGAGACATCTACGACAATTATCGACATTTTCCTGTGATGCGGGAACCGCTTCTATCGAATGGCAAGAATAATGTTGAATTTTTTTGATATCGGAGGCACTCCATGGCTTTCATTAATAAAAAGCCTTTAACGATCATCCTCGGCTTTGTAGTCGTTCTTCAGCTCTCTCTATTCTACTATTACTCTTTATCAGTAGACCGTGAATACCGGGCTGAAAAAGCCGACTTGTCCTCAAAAGCAGTCATGCTAACATCAAACATTGAAGAGAGAGTCTCGATTGTCAAAGGCGTCAGTTCCTTTATACAAACGGTCGGCTTTGATGCTGATCCAAACCTGATTAATGAGTATCTGCACACCGCATACACCAACAATTCAAGCAACGTTATGAATATCATGATCGCTCCGGACGGCCTCATCCGTTACTTATATCCTCTCTCAGGCAATACAGCGATACTGGGCAAAAGCCTGCTGCTGGATTCAGCACTATCCTCACCCGGCATGGTCCAGGAAACCATCCGTTCCGGCGGCGTTACAATAGACGGGCCCCGGACTCTCGCCCAGGGTGAATACGGCATGGTGATCAGACAAGCCATCTACCATAACAAATCTTTTACAGGCATAGTTTCCGTAACACTGAAGATTGAGAATATTGTGGACCAGCTTTTGCTGAAGGACACCCAAATATTCGTAACCACAGACGACCATACCTTTCTATTCGGCAGCCCTGTGAGCAAAGAAGACAAGCGGCTAATGGTTCCGGTCACCGTCTACAATCAGCACTGGCTGATGGGCATCCCCACGCCTTCGCATAAGAAATGGGAAGTGCTGCGCAGCGTTCTATGGATCGATATTGCCATCCTGCTTATCATTGCGTTCATTCTCTACATCTTCTGGCATCAGAGCCGCTTCAACCGTGAACTGGAACGGGTGGTCAGCATCCGCACACGTGATCTCCGCGTGTCCAAGCGTCTGTATGAAAAGCTCGCGCATTATGACAGCCTGACAGAAATACCTAACCGGCTGTACTTTATGGACGAGTTCGAACGCCTTCTGCAATCGGCAGAGCCGACCCAGACCTACACACTGTTCTTTTTCGATCTCAACCGTTTCAAGGAAATCAATGATACACTGGGACACTCCATCGGCGACCAGGTCATCAAGACACTTGCCAACCGGCTGAAAAATGGAAAAGTGCCCTTCAAGCTGTTCGCGCGCACCGGCGGCGATGAGTTCGTGATGGTATTCTCCGACCTGCCCCGGGAGCATATTCCCATTATCGCAGGAGACATCAGCGGGCTGATCTCAGACACGCTGCTGATTTCCGGCGCGCACCTGAGCTTATCGACCAGTATTGGCGTCTCGCTGTATCCCGAGCACTCGCTGAACAAGGATGATCTGCTGAAGTTCGCGGACATGTCGATGTATCAGGCCAAAAGCCAGGAGGAGGCCAATTACTTTATCTTTGACTGGGAGCTGCGCGAGAAGCTGGAACAGAAAACGATGATCGCCAAATATCTGCATTCCGCACTGGAGCGCGAAGAATTTGTGCTGCACTACCAGCCGCAGATCAACGCCGTTACGGGTAAAATGATTGGCATGGAGGCGCTTGTCCGCTGGAACCACCCTGAAAAAGGCCTGATCGGGCCAGGCACCTTCATTACCGCCGTGGAGGAGGCCGGGCTGATGATTCAGCTTACGGACTGGGTGCTCCGTGAGGTCTGCCGCCAGCTCTGTGAATGGAGAACGATGGGCCTGCCGCTGCATCGGACCTCGATCAATATCTCCAACAGCTGGTTCTATAACCGCAACCTGATCGAGAACCTGCTTGCGGTGCTGGACCAATATGGACTGGAGACCAGTATGCTGGAGTTCGAAATTACGGAGAGCACCGCCCTGCTGGAAGAGCATTATCCGCTGCTGCAGCAGATGCGCGACCATGGCATCGTCGTCTCCATCGACGACTTCGGCACCAAGTATTCTTCACTGAACTACCTGAAGCATTTTCCCGTCAACAAAATCAAAATCGACCGCACCTTCATCACCGGCATCGGCGTCAGCTCCATTGATGAGACAATTATTAAGTCCATCGTCTATGTTGCCTCGCAGCTCGGGTATGAGCTGATTGCCGAAGGCGTGGAAACCCAGGAACAGCTTGAATTCCTGATTAAGCATAACTGTCCGCATATTCAGGGCTTCTTCTTCTTCCCGCCGCTGCCGGCCGAAGACATTCATAAGGTGGCCTCCTAAAGAATTATGACCCCCAAGTTCTGTGGCTTGGTAAAACCCCTCCGGGCCAGTATAATAAAAAGCAACAACTGTGCCGTCCCTATCGGGGACGGCAGCAGCTTGGAAGTTAAGCCGAAAGGATTCTGAGAATAATGAATACGCTATCAACACCGGAATGGATTGTAACCATTGTCTTCGCGCTGATCCTTGCCATCATCGCCTATCGCGTGATCCGCGGTATGCCGAACATGGCTGGAAATATTACAGCTTTCCGTAAAAGAACCTTAGTCTGGACGCAGGTCGCGCTTGTGCTTGCAGTTCTCCAGCTCAATTTCAAAGCAGGAGACTGGCGTTTTGGCATCATCCTTGGCCTGATTGTACTGTTCACGGGCAGTGTGTGGCTGGCCGCCCGCTATTATGACCTGCGACGTCCTGAAGCCGCAGACCCGGCAGAGCAGGAAACAGGCAAAGAATAGCCTTTTCCTTATATTTTTGGCTAACGAAGCCCCACCGAGTTAAGCAGCTTGCTGCCGGCCGCGATGCGGTTAGCCGGTGCGGATGTATCCTGGAAATTACTTCCTCGTTCCTTGTTTCCGGGAGCGAGGGTCGTCCGGATCCGGAGCGTAAAAATGCAGTGTTTATATCACTTATTGATTATTAAGTTGTTCCGCCAAACCGATTAGAAGTCCTTCATTTCCACGAATGTAGCAGAGCCGATACGAGTCCTCGTACTGAACCACTTCCCCAACGAGCTGAGCCCCATACTTAGTGAGTCTGGACACCATTTCGTCAATGTCTTCAACGGTGAACATGACGCGTAGATAACCGAGGGCATTTACAGGAGCAGTTCGGTGATCTGATATAGTAGGTGGATTGATAAATCGCGAAAGTTCAAGCCGGCTGTGGCCATCTGGGGTAACCATCATAGCAATCTCTACACACTGTGAACCCAGCCCGGTTACGCGGCCAGCCCATTCACCTTCGACAGTTGCTCGCCCTTCAAGCTTCAAGCCAATCTCCTCGAAGAAAGAGATTGCGTCATCAAGGGATTCTACAACGATGCTGATATTGTCCATTCTAAGTAATTTGTTTTTTGCCATAATTTCATCTCCTTATGTGTACAAATTTATTACCTGATCATCGTCATATTCATTCTATAACAGTTCATAATAAACAAGGTTAATATAGCCATATTTTTAATAAGCTCCCCCTGTGGGGGCTTTTTTGATACTATAAAAGAAATCTGCAAGGAGGGATTCTGTGAACAACCCAAGCAGCTACGGAGTCTATGGCTTCCGTTTCAGCGAGCCGGACCACCTGCCGCTCTGCAACCTTTTCGCGGCCGGACATGACGTTGTGACGGATGCTTCCTACCACTGGAATGGCATGGAGCGTACAGATGGGCCTCTGCTGCTGTTTCAGTACACAGCAGAAGGCAGCGGAATATTTGAAACGGAGCAAGAGACGTTCCGTATCGGCTCCGGGCGGGCATTTCTGGCTGAGATCCCCGGCAGCCACCGCTATTATCATCCCGGCGATTCGGTGCCGTGGGAATTTTATTTCCTGCTCTTCAGGCCGCAGCCGCTGCTTCCTCTGTGGGAGGACATTAAATCCAAGCTTGGAGCCGCTCCAGCCATTGTCCCCGGCAGCAGACCGATCCGTATTCTCCGTGATATTGTCCATGAAGCATATTCGGGCAGAATTTCCGATCCCTACATTGCCTCCTCCCTGCTGCACCAGTTCATGATGGAACTGGGCAGGCTCTCCTCCAGCGGACCGCGGGACGCGGCGGAATGGCCAACGGCAGTAAGGGAATCCGTCCAATTCATCGAAGAGCGGTACAGTTCCATGATCGGCCAGGAGCAGCTTGCCGAGCAAATGGGACTCTCCAAATTCCACCTGCTGCGCACCTTCAGCAAATACGTCGGCCTAACCCCAAATGAATATCTGAACCGGACCCGAATTGAACGTGCTATAGAACTCCTGACTACCACTGACTTGAGTATCGAAGCCATTGCATCCCGGGTCGGGTATTCGAGCGGCAGCTATTTTATTAAGGTTTTCCAAAAACTGACAGGACAAACTCCCGGCTCTTTCCGCTCCGGCAGCGGCAGTTTGAATTACAGCCGGCTTTTTTTCTGAACATATCCCCGGAAAGGCTGGTATGCAGGCGAGGGAGGCTAACCCTATTACGGGCTCTCCCGGTATTCCTGCAGTGGAAGATTCTGTGCAACAGAAATCGTAGCTATCGCCCAAATGGAGCAGAAAATCGAAAATCTGCTGCACAAAAACATTAGAATTGCCAAACTGGCGTGCGGACATCCTGTGACCGGAAGCATACTTCTTCTCTCCATAACCATACTAATGACATTCTGGGTATCAATGGAGGGATAAGTAGGATGGGTAAACGAATGAATCTGCTGATGTTCAGCGGGGAGTATGACAAGGCGATGGCGGCGCTGATTCTGGCCAATACCGCCCGGGATATTGACGTAGAGGTCACCATGTTCTTCTCGTTCTGGGGATTATTTCTTGTCCGTGATCCGGACAAAATGACGCTGGAGGACAAAACGATCTATGAAAAGCTGATGGATGTCATTACGCCGAAAGGACCGGAGCAGCTGCCGCTCTCGCGGATGAATTTCAGCGGTCTCGGGAAGCTGATGCTGGAGGAAATGATCGAAGATCAGGGAGCGCCGAAGCTGATCCATTTTTTGAAGGGGGCCCGCAAAAAGAACATCAAGTTCTACGCCTGCAAGCTCTCCGTTGACATCATGGGCTTCAAGCCGGAGGAACTCCTGCCCGAGGTTGAAATTATTGACGCTGCCGCCTATCTGAAGGACGCACTGGAAAGCGATATGCAGCTGTTCATCTAGCCCGCTTGCCGATGACTGCTTCTGGGCTTTAACCTATTTCCTCCGGCGGGCATATACTGGGGCCATAAGAAGAAACGGCTTAGCCATCCATTAAAGGACGGTATCTGTTTCGGCAAAAATATACGGATGACTTGAACCCATTCATCCTTATATTTTAAAGTAATCACTGGCTGGAGGGATTGTCCGTGCTGAGTATCAACCGCGCTTCTACGGCAGAGGAGCCCGTTTCACTGCTGGAGCATTTCGCAGTTTTTCGCGAGCATACTATTGGGGGGCGGCATGTGATCTCCACTCCCTACGGCCGTCAGCCGCTGCTGTATGCCGACTGGACAGCCAGCGGGAGGCTGTATGAGCCCATTGAACGTAAAATCCAGGAGAGCTTCGGGCCTTATGTCAGCAACCCGCATACAGAATCGAACACGACCGGTCTGACCATGACCCTCGCCTATAACGAAGCGCGGAAGATTATCAAGGACCATGTGAACGCCGGGCCGGATGATGCACTGCTCTTCTGCGGCAACGGCACTACCGGCGCAGTCAACAAGCTGCAGCGGCTGATGGGCCTGAAGCTTCCCGAATGGCTGCGGGAGGATTATCTATGCATTCCGGAGGAACGCCCGGTTATTTTTGTCAGCCACATGGAGCATCACTCCAATCTGCTGCCCTGGCAGGAAGGCATCGGCGATGTAGTTACCGTCCCTGCCGGAGCGGACGGAACTGCCGATCTCCGGGAGCTGGAACGCCTGCTGCTGCTCTACCGGAACCGCCGCTTCAAAATCGGTTCCTTCACAGCCTGCTCCAATGTTACCGGCATCCATACCCCCTATCACAGGCTCGCTGCCGCCATGCACCGCCACGGCGGGGTTTGCTTTGTGGATTTTGCCGCCTGCGCCCCGTATGTATCCATTAACATGCATCCGGCAGATCCGCTGGAGAAGCTGGATGCTATCTTTTTTTCACCGCATAAATTTCTCGGCGGCCCCGGCACAGGGGGAGTGCTGCTCTTCGATTCCGGCCTCAGCAGAAGCCAATTGCCGGATGAACCGGGCGGTGGAACTGTGGTGTGGGTCGATGCCTGGGGCGGACGCCGGTATATCCATTCAGTCGAAGTACGCGAGGACAGCGGTACTCCTGGATTTCTGCAGGCCTTCCGCACAGCACTGTGCCTCAAGCTGAAGGAAGCGATGAACGGGGAGGGCGGATTCATGCTCGCCAGAGAGCAGCAGCTGTGCAGCAAGCTGCTCAGCGGGCTTCATTCCATTCCAGGCTGCACGATACTCGCGGGCGAACACACCAGGCGTCTTGGCATTGTATCTTTTAATCTTGAAGATATTCATTATAATCTCGTGGTCAGGCTGCTCAATGACCGGTTTGGCATTCAGGCGCGCGGTGGCTGTTCCTGTGCAGGACCTTACGGCCATCATCTGCTGGGGCTGGACCGGGATCTCTCCCGGGAATTTATCCAGGCCATTCATGCCGGTGACCAGTCCCTCAAGCCGGGGTGGGTCCGCCTTTCCCTGCACCCCATTATGACCGACGGAGAAGTCGAGTTCATGATCCACGCCGTCCGCAGTATCGTCCGCCATATCAGCGAATGGAGACAGGATTACCGCTATAACCGCATCACTAACAGCTGGGTGCACCCAGCCGATGAAGCCGGGAATGAGACTGCTGTCAGCGGATTATTTGCGTTGTAGCGATTCGCCTGACGGAAGCTGCTCCTCCCGCGCCTGCGCGGCCCGGGTGAACCGGGCCTCAATAGCCTTAACCCCCCAGAGTGAAACCCCGATAAAGAGCAGCACATAGATGATTTCTCCGGGATGGCGGATAAACCGGTCCACATCATTACCAATATAGGAAACCGCAAAGACCATGATCGCTTTGCCTGCACACAGTGCAAGCAGATACGAGCGCAGCCGCATTTGCGCAAGCCCGGCAGCCATATTGATCACAACAAAAGGTCCAACCGGGAACAGGCTAAGCAGAAAAACATAGCTGAAGCCGCTATTGCGGACCCATTTCATGCCTCTCGCAACTTTGGGCCGCAGCGCCCACTTGCGCAAGTAAGGGTGCGAGGCGATTTGGCGGATTATCAGGAACGTGGTCACACAGCCCGCAACCAGCCCCAGCCAGGAATAAAAAAAACCAAGCCACAGCCCATACACCGCCCCGTTAAGTCCTACAATTGCAATCGTCGGCAGCGGCGGGACGAAGGATTTCATGAAGGTGAGTCCGATTCCGGGCAAAGGCCCCAGTGAGCGGTATTGCTCCAGCAGCTGCAGGAGGCGCTCCTCCGTCAGCCATGACATAATATCTAAAAAAAACATAGGAAATCCGCTCTCCTCATCCTTAAGTTGAAATTGCCGGCACTGAGCCTCAATTATACAATACTTTTCACCGGATGCATCCTTCCCGTACATCTACTGGACAAGCAGAATCTCTTCGCCCGCCCGCCGGTAACAGACCTTCAAGCAAATGCTTAAGAGCAATCACAGAATCCCTCTTCTCTAGATTCAAAAAAAACCAAGCCTATACCGTATAATAACGGATTGGGCTTGGTCTTCAGAATTCACATCAATCAGTTGCTTAAGACAATTTACGTATGTGTTTCTATTAGCTTAGCCGGGTTGGTACCGGCAAAGATCAACGTGGTCACATACTTGCGGCTATCTGCCGTAAGCAGCAGCAGCTCTACCTGGCTTAGTCCTGGCTTGCTGCCCTTGAACTTTACTCCCGCTCCATCCAGATCCTCATGGATACCGGTAATGATGTAGCCCTGCCGCAGCAGGGTGTCAATCTCCTGCCGTTCCTTGTCAAACTCGGCATATGCGGACATTCAGATCACTCCTCCGCTGATTTCGGCTTGAGAGGGACGCGGTGCCTCCGCTTCGAACCGTTTGCGGTGCAGATATTTGCCGGACCCTGCCTTGCCGACAAACTGCTTGTCACGAATGACGAACTCTCCCCGAATGAGCACAGAGACCGGCTCGCCTTTGACCTCCATACCTTCGAAGGCATTGTAGTCAACGTTCATATGATGGGTTTCAGCAGAAAGAGTTCTTTTCACGGCCGGGTCGAAAATAACGATATCTGCATCGCTGCCGACGGCAATAGTGCCTTTCTGAGGGAAAAGCCCAAACAGCTTCGCGCTGGAGGTGGAGATGATATCGACAAATTTATTCAAGGAAATGCGGCCTTTCTGCACGCCCTCAGAGTAGAGCACGCTGAAACGGTCTTCAATGGTCGGTCCGCCGTTCGGAATTTTCGAGAAGTCGTCCAGCCCAAGATCCTTCTGCCCCTTGAAGTTAAAGGAACACTGGTCGGAGCCGATCGTCTGCAGCGTGCCGCTCCAGAGCGCATCCCACAGCACATCCTGGTTCCATTCTTCGCGCAGCGGCGGGGACCAGACATACTTGGCACCTTCGAAGTCCGGCTTCTCCAGCGCCGTCTGATCGAGTACCAGATACTGCGGACAGGTCTCGCCGTAGACCCGCAGCCCTTTCCGGCGTGCTTCTGCAATTTTCCAGGCAGCTTCCGCACAGGTCACATGCACAACATACAGCTGAGAATCGGTCAGCTCCGTCAGATACGCGGCCCGGCCCGTGGCCTCGCCCTCCAGCTCCGGCGGACGGGTCAAGGCATGGTAGATCGGACTGGTATTCCCGGCAGCCAACGCCTGCCCGACCAGATATTCAATCACATCGCCGTTCTCGGCATGGACCATTACCAGTGCGCCTTCCCGCTTGGCGGCCTGCAGCGTCTTGTACAGCACGCCGTCGTCGGCCTGGAAGGTGTTCTTGTAGGCCATGAATACCTTAAGCGAAGTGATGCCTTCGTTCTCAATAATCTGCGGCAGCTCGCCAAGCACCTTGTCATTCAGCTCTGAGACCATCAGGTGGAAGCTGTAATCAATCACCGCCTTATCCTGCGATTTGTGATGCCAGGCATCCACAGCCTGCTGCAGCGGCTGGCCTTTGGTGGTCAGGCAGAAGTCAATGACTGTCGTTGTCCCGCCATATGCGGCGGCAATCGTTCCAGTCTCGAAGTCGTCGGCCGTCACCGTGCCGCCAAAAGGCATATCCAGATGCGTATGGGGATCAATGCCTCCCGGAAATACATAACAACCGGAAGCGTCGATGATCTCCGCACCCGGCGCTTCCAGATTCAGGCCGATTCCGGCAATGATCCCGTCCTCGATCAGAACATCTCCTGTATACGTATCCGCTGCGGTAACGATAATGCCATTCTTGATAATCTTCTTCATCCTTACATCACCTCCGCTTCCGAATATAAGCTGTTCAGGCTGCTGATGACCTTTTGCCGCTGATTCCAGGTCATTGGAGCTGCTCCGCTGTCCAGAGCCACCATATCAATCGCCCCGTCCGCCGGGCAGACAATGGAACACAGGTTGCAGCCTACACAATCTTCCTCGCGCACTTGCAGAATGGCCTTGCCTTCGGCATTTGTAAGCATATCAATACATTGATGCGAGGCGTCCTCGCAGGCAATATGGCATTTGTTGCAGTTGATGCAGTTCTCTTCATTAATTCGTGCCACCACTTTATAATTCAGGTCCAGATCGCCCCAGTTGGAGTACTTGGGCACCGATTTGCCGATCAGCTCTGTGACAGATGCCAATCCTTTGTCATCCAAATAGTTGTTCAGGCCGTCGATCATTTCCTCGACAATCCGGAACCCGTGATGCATGACCGCCGTGCAGACCTGAATGCCGGTTGAGCCCATCAGCATGAACTCCACCACATCCTGCCAGGTGGAGATGCCGCCGATCCCGGAGATCGGCACGCCCACCCCGCGGTCGCGCGCACATTCAGCGACCATGCTGAGGGCAATCGGCTTCACAGCCGGACCGCAGTAGCCGCCGTGCGCCCCTTGGCCGCCCACATTCGGGATCGTGTTCCAGCTATGGATGTCGACACCGGCAAGACTGTTGATCGTATTGATCAGGCTGATTGCATCCGCCCCGCCCTTGACGGCATGGCGGGCTACAACTGTAATGTCCGTAATATTCGGCGTCAGCTTCACAATGACGGGCGTAGCCGCCACTTCTTTGACCCAGCAGGTCTGGGCTTCCACCAGGTCGGGCTGCTGCCCGGAGGCCGCGCCCATCCCGCGCTCAGCCATGCCGTGCGGACAGCCGAAGTTAAGCTCAAGGCCGTCTACGCCGACAGCTTCGACCCGCTTGACGATTTCATGCCATTTCTCCTGCTTCGGCTCCACCATTAGAGAGGCGACAACGGCATGGTCCGGAAACCTTTTTTTCGTTTCATAGATTTCCTTGAGGTTGACCTCCAGCGGACGGTCGGTAATCAGCTCGATATTATTGAATCCGGCTACACGCTGCCCGTTAAAATGCACAGCCGCAAACCGGGAAGAGGTGTTGATAATCGGATCGCCCAGCGTCTTCCACACCGCACCTCCCCAGCCTGCCTCAAAGGCGCGCTGCACCTGGTAGCCGGTATTGGTAGGCGGCGCCGAGGCCAGCCAGAATGGATTAGGTGACTTGATCCCCGCAAGATCGATACTCAAATCTGCCATTAATGTTCCCTCCCTGTCATTGTAAGACCGGCAAATGCAGCCGGCCTTGTATTCGCACAGCAGCTCCAATTTAGACGGCAGAGCCAAGCACACTATCCTGCAGACCCGACAGCTGTTTCATAATGGCATAAGCGGCATCCTTGCCCTGCTGGGCAGCGGATACCACCATCGCTTCACCTTCGCCCGAGCCGAAGACGATATCCCCGGCGGCGTAAATCTGCGGATCGGAGGTCCGGCCGGTTGCCTCATCAATCTTGACCACGCCCCGTTCATGCTCAAGCCCCAGCGCTTCAATCAGGTCAATCCGCCGTTTCTGTCCGATGGCCACCACCACCGCATCTACCGGCATCAGGAATTCAGAGCCTTCCACCGGCACCGGTGTCTGACGGCCGTCTTTGCCGGTCTCCCCGCTCAGCTTCATCTGCACACACTCCAGAGCGGTCACATTGCCCAGTTCATCTCCGATGATCCGCTTCGGCAGGGTCAGCCAGCTGAATTCCACACCTTCCTGCTTGGCGAATTCATATTCAAAATCATACGCAGTCATCTCCGCAGGTGTCCGCCGGTAGACCATCTTCACATTCGCCGCTCCCAGCCGCACCGAGCAGGTGGCCGCATCGATTGCCGTGTTGCCTGCGCCGATGACGGCAACCCGCTGGCCCATCAGCTCCAACGCCGGAATTCCCGTCTTTGTGGTTTCCACGAGCTCGATGGCATCATACACGCCGGAGAGTTTCTCTCCTTCAATGCCAAGAGGCGGAACATACCCCATTCCCGCAGCCAGCACAATGGCATCATATCCCGCCTTCAGCTCCTCTACAGAGACGTCCACACCTACCTTCATACCTGTACGGATCTCTACGCCCAGCTTCCCGACCTGTTCCACTTCCCACAGCGAGATGGACTGCGGCAGCCGGAACGAGACGATTCCGTGTGTGTCCAGTCCGCCCGCAAGCTCCTTCGCTTCATAGATCACCACACCAAAACCTTCACGCGCCAGCTCCCTGGCTGCTGACAGACCGGCCGGACCGCCGCCGATGACCGCAACTCTTTTACCGTTAGGAACGCCCGGCTTGAATAACTGAGCTCCGCTGTTGACCGCCCAATCGGTCGCATAGCGCTGCAGCAGGCCGATTCTAATCGGCGCAGAAGCGTCATTGAGCACACATGCCCCTTCGCACAGCTCCTCCGTTGGACAGACCCGCGCGCAGCTGGCGCCAACCGGATTTGAATCCATGATCGTCTGTGCCGAGCCCTTCAGATTGCCGGTTGCAATGCGCTTTATGAAAGAAGGAATATTAATGCTGGTCGGGCAGGCTTTGATGCAGGGCGCATCGTAGCAATACAGGCAGCGGTTGGACTCTTCGATTGCGCCTTTACGGGTGAGGCCGGGCTCGGCTTCGGCAAAATTGCGCATGAACATGTCGGGCGTGAATGTGTTTAACGGAGAAGTGTGCTCCATCCGTATCCCTCCTTCTGTTGAGTGGCTTCCGTTTAACATCATGTTTATGTTATATAATATAACACAGTTACAAGTATTGCCTTAATATTTTGCTTACTTCTCAGAATTAATGTAGTAAAATGAACAATGAACCTTATTCCTCATTCTATTTTTTATTCATACAAGTTAACTTTTCTTACACGTTATATTGAAACTATAGTGAATTCCATTTTTCGTTACATTAGACAGATTGTCTAATTTCAAAAGTGTATTTTTTACCTGTGAGAATAGCCTGAGAACAGCCCGAACCAGGCAGGAAAAGATCATATGTTAAGCGAGGGGGATGTTTATGGATTGGGAACTTGTATTTACCATTCGTGATGCACTCCAAAGGCCGCTGTTTGCAGAATCGGAAGTCATCGGCGGCAGAACCGGCCTGAACCGTGCCATCCGCTGGGTGCATGTGCTGGAGAGCGCGAGCTTTGAAAGCCTGATCCACGGGGAGGAGATGATTCTGACCACCGGCATAGGCGCAAGCGCCGATCTGCCCTCTTCCTTAGCTTTTATGCAAAATCTGATTGACAAGAACGCAGCCTGCTTATGCATTGAACTGGGGGCCTATTTCAGCAGCATTCCCCAGGAAATGATTGATCTGGCCAACCGGCATGACTTCCCGCTGATCATTTTTACCCGCACTGTACGCTTTGTAGATATTACTCTTGATCTGCATTCCCTCATTATCAACCGCCATCACCGCATGCTTCAGGAGCTGGAGAGCATCTCCCGTGAGTTCCACCGCCTGACACTGACCTCTCAAGGTACGATCAAGGTGCTGCAATTATTAAGCAAAAGCACCCGTACACAAATTGTGTATATGCAGCCGCAAGGAAAACCTCTGTTCTTCCCGGCACTCTCGCCTGAGGAGCAGGCCCCTCTCCTAAGCTTCTTCGCAGCCTTTGGCGAAGAAATGGAAGGCGTGCAGCCGGATGCCGCCCCTTATATCCGCGACTACGGCCACAAGACGATTGCCCTGAAGCCGGTAGGTGCGCTCGATCAGACCTGGGCTTATATCCTGATGGTCTGCAATCACAAGCCCCAGGAGTTTGACTGCCTGCTGCTCGATTCCGCGTCGCTGTCCATTGCCCAGGAGCTGCTGCGCACGCGGTATATGGAGGAACGCAAGCTGTTCTCGGAGAATCTGTGGGTGGATGAGCTGATCGGCGGCAGAACCCAGGATGACAACCGGCTCAAAGGACTGGTCGGACCGGACTTCAATGTCGTAAATGAACTGCCCTACCGCGTATGCCTCATCGAAATCGAGAACCCCCGCGACGTGAAATGGAACAGCTCGGAGAACGATTGGGAGTCGATCACCATCCATTTGTCGCTCATCCTGCGCTCGATCTTCGAGAAATACTCGCTGCGTCCGCTGATTACACTGAAGAACAACCGCCTCACCGTCATCGCCCTCGATATCCAGTCCAAGCTGCCCGGCAAGCTGCGCCTGCAGCAGGCGCTGGATGCCCTGCAGCATATCCGCTCCGACGAGAAGCTGAAGGATCTGCAGCTCGTGATTGGAGTCAGCAAGTCCCACCGGGGCCTGAAGCACGCCTATGCCGGATACCAGGAAGCCGTACAGGCGCTGTCTCTT
This sequence comes from Paenibacillus graminis, assembly GCF_000758705.1. Taxonomy (NCBI): domain Bacteria; kingdom Bacillati; phylum Bacillota; class Bacilli; order Caryophanales; family Paenibacillaceae; genus Paenibacillus; species Paenibacillus graminis. The sequence continues at coordinate 6,775,000 of NZ_CP009287.1, forward strand.
TATTCTTGTTACCAGAAGTCCCTTCTCTTCTATGAAGAGCTTGGCGTCTTTCAGCTGCTGCTGAGCCTGAACGACGGGAAGACGCTGGAGAACTTCATCCGCAGCTATCTCGGCCCCTTGATTGACCACGACCTCGCCAAAGGAAGCGAGCTGCTGCTGACCCTGCGCGTCTATCTCGACCACGACGGCTCGAAGCAGATCGCGGCCCGGAATTTATTCATCGTCAGACAATCACTCTACTACCGGCTGGACAAAATCACCGAGCTGCTGGGCGAAGACTTCATGCTGCCGGAGAACCGCATCTCTATCCAGGTTGCCCTGCGCGCCTACCAGCTTCTGTATCCCGAGAAATTCACTCTGCCGAGCTCCCGTTCAGCACAGCTTTAACTGTATCGATGATAAACTGGATATCCTCATCGGTGGAGGACAGCGGCGGAGCGATAGTAAGCACATTATTGAAGCCTGCTACGGTATCGCCGTTTTTGCCGATGATCAGCCCTTTCGTTTTGCACCCGCCAATAATGCCCTTGACGACAGCCAGGTCGGCAGGCTGCTTGGTGGCCTTATCGGCTACCAGCTCAATGCCGATGACCAGCCCGAAGCTGCGGATATCCCCTACCAGCTTGTGGTCCAGCAGCTCGGCGAACCCGGCAGCCAGCCTCTTGCCCAGCATATCGGCGCGCTCCACCAAGTTCTCCTGCTCCAGGATTTCCAGATTGCGCAGGGCAAGCGCACAGGCAGCGGGGTTGCCGCCGAAGGTATTCACATGGCGGAAATGCCCGTAATCGTCACTGTTGTCCTTGAAGGCATCGTAGATATCCTTGCGGACCGCCGTTGCCGACAGCGGCAGGTAGGCGCTGGTCAGTCCTTTGGCCATGGTGATGATATCCGGCTTTACACCAAAATTATGATGGCCGAATTTGCGGCCGGAACGCCCGAAGCCGCAAATGACCTCGTCAATAATCAGCAGCACGCCATGCCTGCGGCAGATCTCCTGTACCCGGTCCAGATAGACCTGATGCGGCACAATGACGCCGCCCCCGGTAATCACCGGCTCCATAATGACAGCTGCTACCGTCTCCACGCCTTCCCAGACCATCGTATCCTCAATCGCCTGCGCACTCTGGAGGTTGAATTCCTCCACGGTCATGCCGGCTGGACGGCGGTAGCTGTCCGGCGGGGCCACATGCAGAAATCCGCCGCTCAGCGGCTCGTATTTATATTTCCGCTGTGCCTGGCCGGTAGCCGAGAGCGCGCCAAGCGAGCTGCCATGATAGCCCCGGTAGCGGGCGATGAATTTATGACGGTAATGCTGGCCGATCTGCTGCTGGTATTGGCGGGCTATTTTGAAGGCAGCTTCGTTGGCTTCCGAACCGCTGTTGGAGAAGAAAATGACATAGTCTCCCTCCAGCCATTCGTTCAGCTTCTCAGCCAACGCAATTGCCGGCATATGGCTTTGCGTGAGCGGGAAATACGGCAGGCTAAGAAGCTGATGATAAGCCGCCTCCGCCAGCTCCTTGCGCCCATAACCAACATTCACACACCATAGGCCGGACATGCCGTCCAGAAACTTGTTCCCGTCAATATCCGTCACCCATGATCCGCTTGCCGCTGCAGCGATCATAGGCGGATTTTTTTCACTGTAGGGGGTAATGTTATGCCATAAATACTGCTGATCCTTTTGGATGGCCAGCTCGCTTTCGTTCCCCAGGCTTTGCATGGCACTCTCTCCTCTCAACATCCCATAGTAGTTAATAACGTGCGGTAACCATCTTCTTGCGGGTATAGAACTCAACGCCATCCCTGCCGTTCGCATGCAGATCCCCATAAAAGGATTTCTTATAGCCTGAAAAAGGAAAAAAGGCCATCGGCGCAGGCACGCCCAGGTTAACGCCCAGCATTCCCGCATCAATCTCTTCCCGGAATTCCCGGATCGCCTTGGCGCTGTCCGTATAGATGCAGGCCCCGTTGGCAAAAGGTGACTGATTCGCCACGGCAATCGCCTCGGCCAGGTCCTTAACCCGCACTACCGCCAGCAGCGGCGCAAAAATTTCATCCCGCCAGATGGCCATTCCCGGCTGCACATGATCGAAAAGCGTCGGCCCGAGGAAGTAGCCCGCTCCGGCTGCTGCACTGTCCAATCTGCCGTCCCGCACCAGCTCCGCCTGCTCCTGAATTCCCGTTTCGATATAAGCGATCGTACGCTCCTTGTTCGACTGGCGGATCACCGGGCCGAGGAATACCCCCTCGTCCTTGCCGTTGCCGATCTTCAGGCTGTCCGACGCCTCACTCAGGCGGCGGACCAATTCATCGGCAACAGCCTCATGGACAACTACCACAGAGCAGGCCATACAGCGCTCGCCCGCAGAGCCGAATGCGGCAGCAATGATGTTTTTAACCGCGCTGCCGAGATCGGCATCGGGCAGCACAATGGAATGGTTTTTGGCTCCGGCCAAGGCCTGCACCCGCTTGCCGAAAGACGTTCCTTGCTTATAGACATATTCCGCAACGGGCTGGGAGCCCACGAAGGAAATGGCTTTGACCTCCTCATGTTCGAGCAGGCCGTTCACCACCTCATGCGCCCCGTGCACCACATTCAGCACCCCCGGCGGAAATCCCGCTTCCGCGAACAGCTCCGCCAGCCTGTTCATCAGCAGCGGCGTGCGCTCGGAGGGCTTCATGACAAAGGTGTTGCCGCAGGCAACCGCCAGCGGGAACATCCAGCAGGGCACCATCATCGGAAAGTTGAACGGCGCAATGCCGCCCACTACCCCAAGCGGGTACCGGTACATGCCCGACTCGACTCCGGTAGCAATGTCCGGCAGCTGGCTGCCCATCATCAGCGTGGGAATGCCGGCGGCAAATTCCACACATTCAATGCCGCGCTGCACTTCACCGAGCGCTTCCTCCAGGCTTTTGCCGTTCTCCAGGGTGATCAGTCCGGCCAGCTCGTTCCAATGCTCCACCAGCAGCTGCTGATACTGGAAGAAATAGCGGGCGCGGCGCGGTACCGCAACCTTTTTCCAGGAGTGGTACGCCTCTGAAGCCGCCTTCACGGCAGTATCCAGTTCCCCCCGGCTGGAGATCGGGACATAAGCAATGACCTCGCCGGTTGCCGGATTAAATACTTCTTCCTGCTGTCCGGAGAAGGATTCGACCCAGGCTCCATTCACATAGTTCTTCAATTTCTCCGTTTGCTTCACAAGCAGAGACATCTTCTGCACCTCTTTCCGTCTCGGGCCGTTGATTATAAATAAGCATCATTTTGCCCCTTAATAGTTCATTTGTTCACCTTAGATGATAGATGACCGCCCATTCCGGCGGTCATCTATCAGAAATATGAGCGGGACATTTTATTTTGCCGCCATTTCCACAATTTCGTTCGTATAGGCTTCATCCACCTTGGATGCCGTCTTGATGACACCGAACTTCAGTGCGATATCTGCGGTCTGCTGGAACGCAGCCGCGTCGGTATAGCCCAACTGGGATGCATCGAAGCCCTCCGGCTGGATCAGCTTGGCAACCTCTGTCATCATCGTCAGCTGATGTTCACGGGTGGTGCTGCCCTCTTCCGCCAGCTTCATCACGCTGTCTACCGCCGCCTCCGGATCGGCCATTGCGTCCTTCCAGCCCTTCAGGGAAGCGCGGACGAACTTGGCTGCCGTTTCCTTATTGGCTTCAAGCCAGTTCTTGTTGGCGAACAGGTTGTCTTCCAGCATCGCCACCCCTTCATCGTTCATGTCGATTACGTTCAGATCCTCCGCCTTGACGCCGGATTCCAGGATGACCTGGTATTCGTTATAGGTCATGGCCGAGGCCGCATCGATCCCGCCGCCAAGGAACTGGTCCATCGTGAAGCCCTGCTTGGTAAAGTTCAGATCTTTGTTCGAATCCAGTTTGTATTTATCGAAGAGTGCCAGAATCTCAAACTCGTTGCCGCCCATCCAGTTGCCGACCTTCTTGCCCTTCAGGCCAGCCGGTCCGGCAATCCCCGCAGCCTTCTTGGATACCAGCACCAGTCCGCTCTTCTGGAAGATCTGCGCGATCTGCACCAGCGGCATCTCCTGCTCCTGGCTGGTCAAAAGACTCGCTACCCAATCGACGCCGATATCCGCCGATCCGCCGGCAACCTGCTGCTCCGGCACAATATCCGGACCGCCGGGCAGAATCTCTACCTTCAGCCCTTCTTCGGCATAATACCCTTTATCCTGTGCCAGGAAGTAACCGGCGAATTGGGCCTGCGGCACCCATTTGAGCTGCAGCTTGACGGTTACCGGATCTGCAGCCGGTTCTGCCGTGGCTGCTTCCGGAGAAGCGGAAGCCTCTGTCCCTGCCGTCCCCTCAGCCGCCGGAGCTGCATTATTATTGTTGCCCCCACAGCCTGCCAGCAAAGAAATCATCATGATCAGGGCAGCCACCAGCAACCCGCCACGAAACTTGCCTTTTCTCCCGTTCATCAATACAACTCCCCCTACCCGTTTGAGTTTTCATTTCGAAAAAAACACAGCATGGCAACCAAGCATGATGCTCTATGCATACGGCCTGGGGAGGGTACTCTTTTCCCTTCGGCGCAGGACCGGATGTAATGGATTCAGGGGGTCAGGCCCGCTGGGAGGAATGCCACTTGATGAACACCTTCTCCAGCCGTTCCACAATCAGGTAGAAGATTACCCCGGCAATGGCCGCGAGTACGATACAGGACCAGCCGAGCGGCATTTTGGCCACCTTGACCGAGTTGGATAGCAGGTAGCCAAGCCCCCGCGAAGAGAAAAAGAATTCCCCGACAATGGCTCCAATCATACTGGCCGTGGTATTGATCTTGAACGCAGTGAACACATAGGGCAGACTGTTCCGGATACGCAGGTAACGAAATACCGCAGGTTTGCCGGCTGCATACGAATGCATCAGATCCAGAGCCAGCGGGTCAACAGCTGACATGCCCTTGTAGGCATTAATCGCCATCGCAGCCATCGTGGTCGCTGTAACGATTGCGGCGCGGGACCCGATGCCGTCCCCGAACCACAGATTCATAATGGGGGCGAGCGCCACAATCGGCACGGCATTCAGCGCAGCCACGAGGGTAAGGCTGCCTCCCCCCCAGCGGGGCCAGGCGGTTGCCGCCAGCGCGATCAGGAAACCGCAGGCTGAACCAATCAGCATCCCCGCAGCCGCCTCGGCCAGCGTATAACCGGTATAAGACAGCAGCAGGCTGAAGTTATCCCGCATCGCCTCCGCAATGGCCGAGGGCAGCGGAAGCTGGTACTTTTTGAGATCCAAGAGCTTGTGAAAAACCTGAAACTCCCATAGGAAGAGGAATAATATCCCGGCCAGCAGGGGCAGAATCACACCGGGGTTCAGCCACCTGAACGGACGCCGGGGGTTTCTCCGTCCACTATAAACAGTCGATATACCGTTGTTAGTTGACGTAATAGAGGCAGATTTAATTTCTTTGCCCGTTGAGGCTATGAAGGATGTATCCCGCACGGTAGTGTTTCTCTCCATCAGCGGCTGCCCCCTTTCGGGCGAAATTCCGGCTGCCATGGCGCTGCCAGGCGTTCCACCAGACTCATCAGCCAATAGCTGGCTATTCCGAGCAAGGCGCCGACAAGCACGGTTGACCAGAACATGTACGTATGAGAAGGACCGTAATAGAGATTGCGCAGCATAATGACACCGATGCCATGCTGTGCGCCCATGAGCTCTACAAGGATCGCTCCGGTTACCGCGAGCGGTGCCGCGATCTTGAGTCCGCTGAACAGGCCCGGCAGCGCAGCCGGAAAGCGCAGCTTCCAATATACAGCCCAAGGTTTCGCAGCAAGAGAGTGCATCAGCTCCACTGCCGGGAGATCGACACTGCGCAGCCCGCGGAGCATATTCAGAGCGACTGGAAAAAAAGTAATGTACCCGGAAATGATAATCCGCGACACCTGCTCATCCCGTACAATGCCGTAGATAATCGGAGCCAGCCCCAGAATCGGAATCATCTGCGAGGCCACCGCATAAGGAAAGGCGAGCTGTTCAACCGTCTTCGACAGGCTCATCAGCACTGCCAGGAGCACTCCGGCCGCTGCACCGATCAGAAATCCAACGCCGGCGTTGCCGAAGGTCGCCCCGCCTTCCTTGAGCAGCGTACTGCTATATTTCCATAAGGTTGCCGCCACTTCATGAACATAAGGCAGCTTAGACTGGGCCAGCGGTGTCTTGGACACATGCAGCAGCCACCAGGAGACCGCCTCCCAGACTGCCAGCAGGCCGAAGATCCAGACGAACAGCGGCAGCACGCGGTCCCGCATAAACGTGCTGTTCCCCTTCATCCCTGCACCCCTTCGAAGCTACCGCGGATACGGGCGATCAGTTCAAAAAATTCCGGGCTGTTCCTCATTTCCGCTGTGCGCGGACGCGGCAGCGGAATATCCACAACGGCGGACAGCCTGCCCGGATGCGGAGACAACACGAACACGCGGTCCGAGAGAAAAATCGACTCTGGAATGCTGTGGGTTACGAAGACAATAGTGCTCTGCACCTTGCTCCACACAGCCAACAGCTCCTCATTCAGACGTTCACGGGTGAATTCGTCCAGCGCAGAGAAGGGTTCATCCATCAGCAGGATTTCCGGCTCCATCGACAGCGCTCTGGCAATAGCTACCCGCTGCTGCATTCCTCCGCTGAGCTGCCACGGATACTTGTCGGCGAAGCCCTGCAGGCCTACGAGATCCAGCAGTTCCAGCGCTTTATCCTCACGGATGGACTTCTTCACGCCCATCAGCTCCAGAGGCAGCGTTATATTATGCTTCACCTTCCGCCAGTCATAAAGGACCGGACTCTGGAACACGATACCGTACTTTTGGGCCAGCCGGGCTTCACGCGCACTTTTGCCGGCTACCGTAACGTCTCCGCCAGTTGGCGTGAGAAGATCTGCCATCAGTCTGAGCAGTGTAGTTTTGCCGCAGCCGGACGGTCCCAGCAGGGAAACGAACTCCCCTTTAGCGATATCCAGGCTTACCTGATGCAGTGCAAGCACATCGGCTGTGTCTGTCTGGTAACGCATCTCGACGTTCTGCAGCTGTATCTCAGGAATTTTTGCCGCTGCTAATGACATTCCCAGCTCCCCCTTTATTCCCGGATCGGATTTGATTTTCTTTCCATATGTCAAATAACATAACACTCTTCCTGCGTGAGACGATGTTTCTTCCTTCCTCTATGTTCGATTAACTAACATCTTACACTGTGCTCCGGTTACTCTCACTAGACAAAAAGTAAAATGGAGTCTGAGAAATTCCGTCACTTTGTCTAGGTATTCATAGATACTGTTAAATATATGCTTTCTGAATTTTTAAAAATTGCGACTTTTGCCGATAAAGTAGGTATATATCTTCATGCTGTATGCGCTGACAAGCGGGATTTCACTATGTATATTTGCTACTATCTCACTAGATTTTTAATAAACAGGAGACAATCTGCCTATGCCCGCAGCATATATCCGCAGACGGAGGCTTGAACAATGGGGTCTATGATTTCGAATTATATAGTTATTGTTTCAATCTCCGGTGTGCTGAGCGCCCTGCTGGCGCTTTTTGCCTACTATAAAAAAACCGATTTCGCGGGAACACGGGCCTTTATCCTCAGTTCTCTCACATCGGCCATCTATACCTTTGGCTTTGCCTTAGAGCTGTCGGGCAGCACAATGCCCGAAATCAGTTTCTGGATTAAGGTCGAGTATCTTGGGATGCCTTTTATCGCCCCTTCCAGCCTGCTGATGATTATGTATTTCGTAGGACTGGAGCGGCTGATCCGAAAAGGGCTGGTCACCGCGCTGTATGCCATTCCCTTTATCTCCGTACTGCTTGTATGGACCAACGACCATCACCATTTCTTCTATCAGTCGATGTATTTCCGGGAAGGAGCACCTACACCGCTGATTGATGTCGTTATGGGTCCCTGGTATATAGTCCAGGGCAGTCTGACTTTCGGCTGTATGCTTGCCGGGATGTGCCTGATTCTCTGGCAGTGGAACCGGATGAAGCGTGTCTACCGCAGACAGCTGTTCACCATCTTTATCGGGCAGTTTCTCCCGGCTCTGGGCGCTTTTCTCTATTTAATGGATGCAACTCCCTATGGGATGGACCCTGTTCCGGTAATTATGAGTATTACTTCAACTCTGTATATATGGGCTATCCTGTCCCGAGGTATGCTCACCGCAGCCCCTATAGCCCGCGAAAATCTGTTTGAGAGCATGCGCGACGGTGTGCTGGTTACGGATCTTTCCGATACGCTGGTTGATTTCAACCGGGCTGCTGCGGACATGCTACAGGATCTGAATGCCTCGGCCATCGGCAAGCCTCTGGCCCAGCTCTTTCTTCCGGCAGGCCAGGATGCAGTGGATTACGTGATGAATTCTGATCCGCTGATCAGTGAAGAACGCGAGCTGGGCTGGAATATGAACGGCGAAACCCGGTACTATCAGATTAGATCCTCCCCCGTGCAGAAGTATGGCGGGCATCAGGTGGGACGGATGATCATGCTGATTGATGTCACGGAGCGGACGCTGCTTCAGGAAAAGCTACTCCAGCTCGCCACCGTCGACAGCCTCACCGGCATCTATAACCGGATGCATTTCATGGAGCTGAGCCGGGCTTTGCTGAATGAGGCAGCCCTCAGTCTGGCGCCGGTCTCGGTTATATTGATGGATATCGACTTTTTCAAAAACATCAATGACCGTTACGGCCACCACTATGGGGATATGGCACTGCAGCATATTGTAACCGTCTGCAGCAGCCATTTGCGCGAAGGGGATATTTTCGGGCGTTACGGGGGCGAGGAATTTGTTCTCTGTCTGCCGGGAACATCGTTGAAGCAAGCTGCTCTGTTATCTGAATCGATGCGGAAGGACATTGAGCGCAGCTCTATATCTACCCTTTCCGGACCCATCCATGTCACTGCAAGCTTCGGCGTCGTGGAGGCCCGGGGCAAAAATCTTTCTCTGGAGGATCTGCTCTCCGAAGCAGACCATGCTCTGTATACTTCCAAACGGAATGGGCGCAATGCCGTTCATGTATCGAGCGGTTCCTCCATCACGCACTTCACACCGGTGTGAGCGGGTGGTGGGAACCTATCCTTCTATAGCAAAAAAAGCCCAAATCCCCCGCACATGAACAGTGGGACCAATTGGGCAATGCAGGTTAAGTCTGCCGTTTACGTCTTTCATCCTGATCATAGTACCGGCAGCCGGACAACGACCGTTGTTCCTTTGCCCAACTGGCTTTTGATATTAATGTCTCCATGATGAATAGCCACGATTTTCTTGACGATAGCCAGCCCCAGGCCATTCCCGGCGGTGTTGCGGTTCCGTGACTGGTCGGTTTTGTAAAAACGTTCAAAAACCTGATTTAGATGCTCAGCCGCAATGCCAATCCCGGAATCGGCGATCTCCAGGCTAATTCCGTCTGCTGCATAGGTTATACGTATATCAATCTTACCGCCCCCGGGAGTGAATTTGATAGCATTGCCGAGGATATTCATCCACACTTGGTTGAGCTGGTCACGGTCCGCCGTAATTTGAACAGGGGCCGTCCACGCCAATTCCACGCTGATGCCCTTGGCCGACCACTGAGGCTCGCAGGTCACCACCATCTGCCTGATCTGCTCGTCGAGGCTGTAAGTCAGCGGTTCAAAGGGGTGTTGCTCTGAATCCAGCGAAGCCAGCTTGAGCAGGTTATCGCTAAGTCTGGACAACCGCCCGCTCTCCGCGATAATAATATCCAGATAATAATTCCGGTCATGTTCTGCTACAAGGCTGCTATTCTTCAGGGCCGTGGCAAATCCGGATATCGAAGTGAGCGGGGTTTGAATTTCATGCGAGACATTCGAGACAAAATCCTGCCTCATCTGCTCCAGCTGCTTCAGCTCGCCTGCCATCTCATTGAAGCTTTGCGTTAAGGCCCCCATTTCATCCTCGCGTTTCGTTCGGATTTTCACATCAAAATCACCCTTAGCCAGCCTTTTGGCTGCCAGAGTCAATACCTGGATCGGCTTGACTAAATACCTGGCCGCAATCAGAATGCACAGGCTTCCTATGAGCAATCCAAGCAGCAGGATAAGCAGCATCATCCGGTTCAGAATATGCTCATTCTGCGGGGAGAACTGCATAAACATAGCCTGTGGTTCTTCCCGATACCGGACAGGAAGACCAATGAACGCTGCCTCAGCCTTGCCGGAGGAACGATAATACTTCCCTGCAAGCACCTGCTCTACCGCCTCCGGCGGAATTGCTATTCTATCGGAATGGTTCAAGTCATAGAACGCTACACTGCCGGATGTATCATACAGATGAATCGGATAAGAAGAGATCTGGACCATGCGCCGGATGAACCGGTCCAGGTCGGCCGGCTTCGTCTGTTCATAGAGCTGGATCATCTCCTCACCTGCGGCAATCATATCGTTCTGGCCTCTATGGTTGATTTCGGGTTGAAAGACCAGAAGTCCTATCCCAAAAGAGGACAGCAGGCTGAAGATAATGACGGCCAGAAAGGCGCAAATGATGCGGACGTACAGGGTTTTGATCATGTAATGACTAACCGGTAGCCCAGACTGCGGGCCGTCTCGATTTGAAAATGCTGTGCATCCCCGGCAAATTTTTCCCGGAGCCGCTTAATATGAACATCGACGGTGCGGTCATCCCCTTCGTAATCCGTTCCCCAGATCTGGGTAATCAGCTGTTCCCTGGTGAAAATCTGGCCGGGCTGGTTCGCCAGCTTAAACAGCAGCTCAAATTCTTTTAAGGGAAGGTTCAGCTTCTCCCCGTTCCGGATCACTTGAAAGCTGCGGCGGTCCAATACAATGCCACCCAGCTGTATGCTTTGGGATGAGAGGACCATTGCGCGTTTCAGCAGCGCTTTTACACGCATGACGAGTTCCAGCGGATCGAACGGCTTCGTCAAATAGTCGTCCGTCCCCAGCTCAAACCCTTTAACCTTATGCCCTGTTTCGGCTTTGACCGTCACCATCAGAAGCGGAATATTCGTATTTATACGCCTGATCTCCCTGCACAGCTCCCAGCCGTCCATATGGGGCATCATCACGTCGAGGATCACCAGATCCACCTGAGCCTCTTCCATCAGCGCCAGCGCCTCTGCACCGTCAGCAGCCTCCAGGATGTCGAACCCTTCGTTCCGCAAAAATAAGGTAACCAGCTCACGAATGTACACATCGTCATCGGCAATCAGGATTTTGGCCATACGCTTACACCTCTCCTCTTATTCCGCCCGGATGGGCGCGTCAGGATTTCTTCATCCGAATTGCCAGCCCAGCAGATTCCAATGATATAAAAACACACTTAACACTACCGCTGCCAGCACCACAAACGTATAATGGATGCGTTTCAGCACAGTCCAATAGCTGTTTTTCCAAACCCAAACGCCCTGAACTATGATTGCCACTGTCAGGCCCATCAGTATGATAGGACTCAACAGATACACATATAACGAAGGCGTAATCCGGCTCAGCCGGACCACCAGGTCCATGTTCATGACCATAAAGGTCGCGGCGGACGTCAGCAGCGCCCATCCTGCGGTAAGCGCCGACAACCGGACGGCCCGTTTCTGCGCCTTCGGCATCGCTTGGATTTCCCGTCTCCGGTAAGCAAATCCCGTCAATGCGGTGATGAACAGCACGGCGCTGACGCCGAGCAAAGGAAGCCAGAGTTTCGATTGATCCCACAGCGGCGTCCGTTCGAGCGGCATAGGATTCAGCATATCCATAAACAGATAAGTCACCTTGCCTGAGGCGTCCGTGCGGAAGCCCATCTGGCGGGTGCCTCCGACCTCCTGGAATAAATCCGGTCCGATGGGTGCGTATAGCTGCTGTTCAGCCCCGCTTCCAACGGACAGGCGGTTACCCGCTGCCGTAATGTTGATTTGGGCCAAAAAACTGAAAAACTTATCGATCTTAGTGTGGTTACGGCGCGTGAATTGATACGACCCCGCGTATTTCTGCACGGAAGCTGAAGGCTCCACGGACCCGGAAACCCGTTTCAATTCCGGCGCAGGATAATAACGGTCGAACAAAGCCTGCACAAATTCGGCCGCCGCCGTTCCGCTCTCCCCGCCGCTGTAGGAAACAAAAAGGCCGATTTGCTGTCCGGGCACAAGGTATAGCTCGGTGTTAAACAGCTCATCGGCGCCTCCATGGGAAATCACGCGCAATCCGTTGATCTTCAACTCATAAAAGCCAAGGTCCATTGCCGGCATCCGCTTGTCAAACTGGAACGCCGGTGCATGCATCAGCTTCACGGTTGCAGGCCTCAGCAATTGGGCGTCTGCATAGCGCCCGTCCTGAAGATGGGCAATCATGAAATGAGCCATGTCCATTGCCGAGACGGAGCCCGAGCCGGCAGGCCGGAACCCGCCCTCGAACGTGGGAGGCCTGGTAGCGAACTGCCCGTTCTCACGGCCATAACCCAGCACCGCATAAGGCTGCAAAGAGGCTGGAACAGGCTCCTGCACCGTAGCATATTTCATGTCCAGCGGTTCGAAGATATACCGCTCAATATAGTCATTATAAGCAATGCCGCTGACTTCCTCGACGATCAGGCCCGCCAATGCAGCGCCATAGTTGGAATAAGCCATCATCTCGCCGGGAGGCCTTACCCGGGCCGGCATATGCTTGGCTAGGGTGTCCGCAATCGACACCGGCAGCTTCTCAGGATCGGTGGTGATTTGATAGCCGACTCCGCCTTCCTCAAACCCTGCGGTATGAGTCATCAGATGGCGCATCGTAACCGGCTGCGGATACGTTTTTGGAATTTGCATGGTTTGTAAATAAGTGTTCACATCGGCATCCAAATCCAGCTTGCCCTGTTCCACTAATTGCATAACTGCCGTCCAAGTGAACAGCTTCGTTGTCGAAGCAATCCGGAACAGGCTCGTCTCGGGGTCCACTGGCGTACCTTTTTCCAGATTGGAGTGCCCGTATCCCTTAGCCAGCAGAACTTTTCCATCCTTAACAAGAGAAACCACCGCACCCGGAATCATGTAATGATCCATTTGCCCGCTCATCATACCATCAATGAATGCCGTTAGCTGGACAGTGTCGTCCAAATCCGCTCCCGTTCCTTCCGGCGCAGCGGCTGATACTGGGGCGGCAAGTTCTGCCGATACGGGCGTCCGGCTCCCTAACAGACCCGCCCCCACCACAGCAACCAGAAGCCCCAGTACAACTATTTTGCTAGATCTCTTACTCCTAAACGATGGCATGATAAACCCCCAACATTCTGTGATTGGATTAAGCGGAAGCTTCCGCTTTCTAGGGGAGCATATCAAAATTATATGAACGGGGAGTGAACCCGGCGGACGATTCATCATTGCCAATACTTAACTTTCCATTTGCCGGATGCCTTCGGTCCAGGGCCATATTTACACTGAAGCGCTTCCCCTATTCATTTGCTGCCGGCCATAAAATATTCCACACCCTGCAGCAAATCGGCGGGCAGCTCCTCAAGCTGCAGATAATCCTTCAGCTCCAGTACCACACGTTCGCGGTTGTGGCCGAATACATCCACAATCCGGGCCAGCCGCTCCCACGGCGCCAGATCGGCACGGAATTCCGCCAGGCTCATCGGGACTCCATGCGATTCCACATACCACTGCGCGTTATAGCCATAGGCAAGCCCCAACAGCTTCAAAAAACCTGTACTGCTGTACCGGCGCGGACCGCCATATATAGAGGGGCCCAGGGCATCACCCAGAAAAAGCACGTTATCTTCCCTAATGTAAAGAAAACAGGAATCTGCTGAATGGTCACCGCCAACATGGCTTAATTCACAGGTAACGCCGCCCAGATCAATAGCGATATTGCTCGAAAAGACGATATCCGGCTTCATTACTGTTATCTCTCTGCTCTCTCCGTACTCCAGCCGAATATGCTGCACACTCTCTTCGCTCAGGATGCCAGCGAGAACAAGCTCAGCAAGATCCTCATCCGACCAGCTTCGTCCGCTAAGTCCGGCAAGCGCTTCCGCCGTTCCTTCATGGGCAATAACCGGCGCCTGCCAGGCAGACAGGCCGAAAGAATGATCCCAATGCCAATGCGTCAGCACCAGCAGCTCCGGCGGCTTGATCCCGCGCTTGGCGAGTTCTTGGCGGAATAGCTCCGCATGCCCGGGCGAATTCCCTGCGTCCATCAGCAGCGTCCGGCGTTCCCCAGTGATAGCCGCCAAAACGGGCCGGTCTGTCTCATGCTCCGCGTGCATGATCAGAATGTGCGGACTCAGTTGCTGAAATCTATGTTCCATAAGTAGTTTCCCCCGGAATCCTGCCTCTACGGCAAATGAATAAAAATCTGTATATCGTACATGTTGCATGAATTTCAGTGATTAATCAACCGGCCGTTGTTTGTGAACACCGGTTTTCAGTTTAATAAGAGTTAGCCGATTGATTCACGCTCACTTTCCAGCGCTAGAGGAGGAGATTCCATGATCAAAATCGGGCTGACCGGCTTTGGGGACCACGAAGAGCTGTACGGTAAAATCAAACCTGCCGGACGTCTGCCTGCCTACAGCACTCATTTCCCCATCGTGGAGATTGACAGTTCTTTTTATGCGGTACAGCCGGTCAAAAACTACGCCAAATGGTCAGAACAGACTCCTGAAGGATTTCAGTTCATCGTCAAGGCGTATCAGGGCATGACCGGACATTTACGCAGCAAAAAGAATTATTTCGATACACCGGAAGAGATGTATCAGGCTTTCCATGCCTCTATCGAACCTGTACGTTCAGCGGGAAAGTTGGCAATGGTGCTTTTTCAATTCCCGCCCTGGTTCGACTGCACCAAGGACAATGTGGAGTTTCTGCGCGAGGCCAAAGAAAGAATGCAGGATGTTCCTTCTGCGGTAGAATTCCGCAATGAATCCTGGTACAGCCCGGAAATGCGCGGCAAAACGCTGCATTTTCTGGAGCAGGAGGGCTGGATTCACACGGTGGCGGATGAGCCGCAGGCCGGCTCCGGGTCGATTCCCATTGTTCCTGTATCCACCGGCACTGATGCAACTTATGTCCGGCTGCACGGACGCAACATCAGCGGCTGGAACCAGAGCAGCCACCCGGATTGGCGCAAGCTGCGCTACCTGTACCGCTACAGTACCGAAGAACTGGCGGAGTGGCGGGACCGGCTGCTGGAACTTGAAAAAACATGCCGCGAGCTGTATGTTGTGTTTAATAATAATTCTGGCGGAGACGCCACAGATAATGCGAAAGAGCTGCAGTCATTACTCGGAATTGATGGCGGACTGGCTCCGCGCCAGTTGGATTTCTTTTGAACCCGGGTGATGTTTGCAGGTCTACATACTCTCTTCTACTTCTTGCTGAAGAATAAATCATATAACCTATCCATCCGTTTCATATTTATGAAGGAGGCCACAGGAAATGAAGAGAAACCATACTATGATGCAATTTTTCGAATGGCATGTTGCGGCGGACGGGCAGCACTGGAAGCGGCTGGCCCAAATGGCCCCCGAACTGAAAGCCGCTGGTATTGATTCCATATGGGTGCCTCCGGTAACGAAGGCCATCTCTCCTGAGGATACAGGCTATGGCGTGTATGATCTTTATGACCTGGGGGAATTCGACCAAAAAGGGAGCATCCGCACGAAATACGGCACTAAGCAGGAGTTGATCGACGCCATTGCCGAATGCCTCAAGAACGGGATTGCCGTGTACGTGGACCTCGTCATGAATCATAAAGCGGGCGCAGACGAGACCGAGGTCTTCGAGGTGATTGAGGTAGACCCGAACAACCGCAACAAGGAGATCTCCGCCCCGTTCGAGATCGAAGGCTGGACCAAATTCACGTTCCCCGGACGGGGAGACACGTACTCCAGCTTCAAATGGAATCATACGCATTTCAACGGCACCGATTTCGATGCCAAGGGAGGACGGAATGGAGTCTTCCGGATTAACGGAGAGAACAAAAGCTGGAACCAGAATGTGGATGACGAGTTCGGCAACTATGATTATCTCATGTTCGCGAACATTGACTACAGCCAGCAGGAAGTCCGCAGCGAGATGCTGGAATGGGGCAAGTGGCTGGTAGATACGCTGCAGTGCAGCGGTTACCGCCTGGATGCGATCAAGCATATCAATCATGAGTTTATCAAAGAGTTCGCGGCGGAAATGACCAGAAAACGGGGCGAGGATTTCTACATCGTCGGGGAATTCTGGAATTCAAATCTTGAAGCCTGCCGGGAGTTCCTCAATACCGTCGACTATCAGATAGACCTGTTCGATGTATCGCTGCATTACAAGCTGTACGCGGCTGCGCTGGGCGGCAGAGATTTTGACCTGACGCATATTTTTGACGACACACTGGTACAGACCCATCCTGCCAATGCGGTGACCTTTGTGGATAACCACGATTCACAGCCGCATGAAGCGCTGGAGTCCTGGGTCGGAGACTGGTTCAAACAGAGCGCCTACGCCCTGATCCTGCTGCGCCGTGACGGATATCCGGTGGTCTTTTACGGTGATTATTACGGCATTGGGGGGCCCGCTCCTGTCAAAGGCAAAAAAGAGGCGATCGATCCCTTGCTGTACGCCCGCTGCCACAAGGCCTATGGAGAGCAGGATGATTATTTCGATCATCCGAATACCATCGGCTGGGTACGCCGCGGGATAGAAGAAGTCGAAGGCTCCGGCTGTGCCGTGGTCATCTCGAATGGAGACAATGGCGAGAAGCGGATGTTCCTTGGTGAGGAACGGGCAGGAGAGGTCTGGGCCGACTTCACCCATAACCGTGAAGAGTCCGTGACCATTGGCGGGGACGGCTGGGGAGTTTTCCCCGTGAACGGCGGAAGTGTCTCCGTATGGGCACTGCCGGATGCGGAAGAAGAGGAACCTGCTGGACAGAATATGGATGTCATTGAGAACAGTACGAAGAATAGTTCCGGTACAGAATAACGCTCTGAGGAATAGTGTTATTCAGGTTACCGACATAGAAAAAGAGGTGAACTTCGCCGTATGGGCAGAGTTCACCTCTTTGCTGTATTCCTTATTTCAGTTGGACTAACCTTTTAGCGGATGACCGTTGAATTTTCACCTTCGGCCCAAGCGTGAGATTCCGTGTTCAAGATACGCTCAATCGGGTAGACTCTCCATACGGCGGTTACAACGCCGGCGCTTAACACCGCTTTGATAAGGTCGCCCGGGATGAACGGCCACATTCCTGCCGTTAATGCTTTGGAGAGAGAGGTCATACCTGTGGAATGGGCCAGCCACCATACGCCGCCGGGGTACACAAGCAGTGCGCCGAACAAAAAGTTCACGGCCAGCAGCTTCACAAATGTGTATTTATTCTGCTCTATGCGCTGTGCGAACAGACCGATCAGAAAGGCCACCACCGGCCAGGAAAAAATATAGCCTGCGGTAGGTCCGACCAGCACCGACAAGCCCCCGCTTCCGGCCATCACCGGGAATCCGGCAGCGGCCAGCCCGATGACGATCAGCACTGCAAGACTGCCATAACGCGCGCCCAGCATGGAACCGGCCAGCATTACCGCAAGCGTCTGCATGGTAATGGGTACAGTAGAGAAGGGCAGTGAAATTCTCAAATAACTAAGTGCGATCATGACTCCGGCGAAAAGTGCACTGAAGATCAGGCCTCGAGTCGTCCATTTTTTCATGAGCAGGATTACCCCCATTTTTTTAGGAACACTATATCATCCCATACCAGATACATCAATCCTAAAATATTTGCTATAATGGGTAACGATTATTGACTACAGCAGTTAAGGAAGCAGGCACGACATGATCAGAGCTGAGCATTTGACCCTGTCCTTCCGGGACGGCCAGCGCAGGCTGCCGGTGTTGCAGGGGATTTCCATACATATCAAACGGGGCGAATGGGTGGCTCTTACCGGAGCCAATGGCTGTGGCAAGTCCTCACTCATCCGCACCTTCAACGGCCTGAATATTCCAACCGGGGGCAGTCTGTCTGCAGCCGGGCTGGATCTGCGGTCACCGGACAACCGGGCAGCTGTCAAGCGGCATATTCAACTGGTGTTTCAGAATCCTGAAGCGCAGACCGTCGGCTCCACACCGTTTGAAGACGTTGCCTTTGGGCTGGAGAACCGCGGTCTAAGCCGCAGCGTAATGCTTGCAAAGATTGAGAACGTCCTGGGCCAGGTAGGGCTGGCCCATAAAGCCAGGACGGATGTTTCTACCCTGTCCGGCGGAGAACGCCAACGCCTGGCGGTCGCCTGTTGTCTGGCGCTGGATACGGAAATGATTATTTTTGATGAGGTGACCTCCATGCTCGATCCGGCCGGACGGAGGGATATCCTGGAGCTGGCCCGCCAGCTGTGGGCACAGGGGACGACAGTGCTCTGGGTAACCCAGCGGATGGAGGAGCTGGCGGAGAGCCCGCGTGTCGCCGTTATGGGGCAAGGCAAAATGCTGTACGACGGAGATCCGCGGACGCTCTTCTATGCAAGCGGGCTGCCGGATGCACTGGGCTGGCCGTCCGCACCCGTCATCCGCATCGGACAGCTGCTGCAGGCCAAGGGCTGGTCTATGGACAGCTTGCCATTGACCGAGCGGGAGCTGGAGGCAGCCCTGTGAGGATTCAGGCGGACCGCGTATCCTTCCGTTATGACAGCCTCCCTGTCCTCACGGACATCAGCCTGGATATACGTGAAGGCACGCTGACTGTTCTATGCGGAGTCACGGGCAGCGGGAAGTCTACACTGCTGCGCCTTTTGTCGGGCCTTGCCCAGCCGGCTTCCGGCACTATTGCCTTTGACGGCGGACAGCCTCCTGGCGGAAAGGCCTCCATGGTATTCCAGCAGCCTGAGACGCAGCTGTTCGCGGGCAGCGTCCATAAAGAGCTGGAGTACGGACTTGCAGAGCGCGGAGTCCCGGGGCCGCAGCGGCTGGAGCTGATCCGCACCGCGCTTGCCAGAGTAGGCTTGCCCTACGATGAGTTCGGCAGGCGCTCGCCCTTTCTGCTGAGCGGCGGCGAGAAGCGGCGGCTCTGCATAGCCGCTGCTATCGCTTCCGCCCCCGGCCTGCTTGTCCTGGACGAGCCCACAGCCGGGCTGGACCCGCAGGCGGCAGAATCCCTGCTGGAGATGCTGCGCGGGCTGCGCCGCAGCGGCTTGACTCTGGTGGTTGGCACCCATGAGCTCGACAGCTTCCTGCCCATTGCCGACAAAGTGATAGTGATGTCCCAGGGCACCGTCCATTATGACGGGCCGGCTCTTGCCCTGTCCGCTGATCCGCTTCTGCTCACGGGTGCCGGTCTTACGCCCCCCGCCTATATGCGGCTGGGTTACAGCCTGCGGCAGCGCGGCCTGCTGGCAGAGCTGCCGGACAGTCTGGACAGCCTGCTGGCAGAGCTTGAACAGCAGCCGCTTGCACCTCCGGCGGCAGAGCTGCTTCAAGCGGCACCGGGCGAGCAGAGTCCGGGCCGAAGACCGGGCGGATCAGGCCGACTCCAGCCTGCCGCAAGGGACGCGGACAGCCGGTCTTCCGGCGCCGCAAATACGGAAACAGCCCCCGCCCAGAAACTGTGGCAGAGGCTGGACCCCCGTGTGAAATGGCTGGGGATGGTGCTGGGAACACTGGTCGTTTTGGGAATGGATACCTTGTTACCGCTGCTGCTTGCAGCAGGCCTGATTGCCGGGCTGACGCTGTCCGCCCGCATTCCCTGGCGGAGGATTGTCCGGTTCTTCCGCCCGTTCCTCCTGATGTTCCTGTTCCTCTGGCTGCTGTCCTCGCTCAGCTGGAGCTCCCCGGATTATACGCTCGGGCCGGTTGGCGTAAGTGCGGCAGGCATGGAACGGGGCGGACTGAACGTGCTCCGCTTTCTGCTGCTGATCGCACTTGGATTCCTGTTCACAGAGACGACCACTGGCGCCCCCCTGCGGGAAGGGCTGGAATGGGGCATCGCTCCGTTGAGGAGGCTGGGGGTCCGCACCCGCAACTGGTCGCTGGCAGTATCGGTCACGCTGCAGTTTGTGCCCTGGATTCTGGACAAGCTGGCCCAGCTGCAGCTGGCGCTGGACTCGCGCGGCAGAAAGGCCCGCGGCCTGGCCCGGTATTCGCCCAGGCAAGCTGCACTCCTGATTGTCCCCTTGCTGATCCTGGTCATCGGGATGGGCGATGAGCTGGCTACTGCCGTTGAATCCCGCGGCTATGACCCCGCCAAAGAGCGGACGCCATCCTACCGGCTGTCCTGGCAGAACCGCGATTCGCTCGCCCTGCTCTATATCCTGCTGGCAGCTGCCTTGCTGTGGACCGTCTCGCGGTTCAGCTGAGACCATAGCACAGCGTGTATTCCGCAGGCTGCGGCCCCGGAACATGCAGCATGGGGTCTAGAATTCACCCCGCAACTCTTGACGCTTATGCCTAATCCTCTTTCGCCTCCGGGTGACGGGAGACGAGTCTTACCAGATCAAGCGTCAGGATCGACAGGGTGAGCGTTGCGGGATATGCCAGATACCTGGGTTCCCACAGCGGGCTGAACTTCTCCTTATACCGTCGCAGGCCAGCGAATCCGTACCAGTGTCCGCCCCGTACAAAGACCAGATGGGCCACCTTCTCTTCCCGCAGCGCTCCCGAATTATGGCCGACGCTGGACAGCGGGGCATTGCCCAGATTGAATCTGAGGCTGCCCTGCTCCTTGGCCCATTCCAGCAAACGGATGAACAGATAGTCCATGGTGCCGTTCGGCGATTTGTTCCGGTGGCGCATTAGGTCAATCGAGGCCGTCTCTCCCCTGTCATATCCCGGGGCCATAGAGGCAAAAGCCAGCACATCGCCCTCCTTGTTCCGCAGCAGCGCGATCGGTGCCAGCTGCAGATATGCCGGCTTGAACCAGCCGAGGGAATACCCTTTTTCGCTGCGTCCATTCAGCCACTCCTCAGAGACCCGGCGCAGCTCGTCCAGCAGTGTCTCCGGATGCGGCGCCTCCGCCACCTCAAACACATATCCCTCGCGTTCAAAACGGCTTTTCACATTCCGCAGGTCTGCATTTTTTTTGCCGCTGAGGGTAAAGTCAGCAAGCGGCACCATCGCTTCTTCACCAAGCTTGAAGAAGTGGTATCCCTGTTCATGGTATATCGGCAAAAAGTCCGGGGTCGCCTGATAAAATACCACCGCAAGCCCGTACAGATCGGCTGCCTGCCGGAATTCACTGATTCCGTCGTTGATCAGACTCCGGGGGCCCAGCGGATCACCCAGCACGACCAGCTTGTCCCGCGCTCTGGCAAAAGCAAACAGCACCCTGCCGTCTTGGGCCCAGTAGAAGCTTTTGTCACCCAGAAAGAGCATATGCGTCAAGGAATTTCCGGTATGCTCCCCGAGGAAGCGGCTTAATCTTTCCATATCCCTGTCCGCGAACAGCTTATCCACGTTGCGGTGCGGCCGGAGGGTAATCATCATCGTCAGCAGCAGCCAGGAGAACACCAGCCCGCCGGCTGCCGTAACCGCCACGTTGCTGTGACGCTGCAGCCATTCCGGCTCGACTCCGTGGGGGAGATGCTTCAGGAAGCCATGATGCACGTAATTGCCGAGCAGGTAGTATACCAGCGCTATAAAAGAGGTCAGGGCCAGCCACCAGGCCGTATTCTGCCGGCTTACAGGGACGCTGATCCGGTAGAAACGCGCTCTGGAGATCCAGAGAATAAATGCTACTACCAGCAGGAACACAGCCTCCTCATAATCGAACCCCTTGGTAAAGGTAAACACGGCTCCGGCAAACAGCAGCGCGCTTGTCCAAATATAGGCTCTGCGAACCCGCAGCGAAATGCCGCGCGACAGCAATATGAGCATGAATCCGATCAGCACAGAGAGATGATGCGAGATCCGCATCACCGGCAGCGAGAGCAGATCCTCGGTAATCCGCAGCCGGTACAGCAGCTCAGGTGTCGCCGCCGACAGCAGCAGAATAATCCCGCTGGCAAACACCAGCTTGCCGAGCGCCCATACCCCAAGATCACTCAGGAAGGTATATTGGCCCGGCCAGCCCCAGATTTTCTGCCATACATTAAGGGAAGGCTCGATACCGGCGTTATTGCGATCAGCGCTTTTCTTGCCTTGAAGCCCGATTTCCAGTGCCGCCAGCACCAGTCCGATCAGCCAGGGAATCAGATAATAAAATAATCTGTAAATGACCAGCACTGCCATCGCCTGGTCACTCCGGTATCCCAGCTGTGTAAGCCCCAGCAGCGCAATCAGATCGAAAGCGCCGATGCCGCCGGGTGCCATGCTGAGAATGCCGGCAATGGCGGCGATCACATAAATACTGAATACGGTAACGAAATCGATGCCGCCGAGCAGATGGCTCCCGATGATCCAGAAGGTAATCCCGGCAAACAGCCATTCCAGCAACGAAGCGCCGATGGAAGCCCCTACGGTGAGCCAGGGCGTCCTGTTCTGTCCCCGGTTGATCCATTTTGCGAATAGCGCTGAACGCTGAACGATAATAAAAAACGGCAGATACAACGCCATCCCCCAGACCGCGAACACCAGCCAGCGGTGCTTGTGCAGAAGTGCAGCGGCCGGGAGCAGGCCAAGGATGTTTCCCCAGGAGAGCAGAGACAGCCCGGTAATCATCAGCGGTGAGAGAAATACAATGGCGGGCGTTAGAACGGAGGCTGGCACTCCGCTTTTTTTGTAGAGAAGCGTGCGCAAGCCCACTCCCGCCAAACCGGCAAAGCCGATCAGATTGTTGAACGTGTTGGCAATCCACGAGTAGCGGAAAGTGCTCCAGTGTCCAAGATCCAGCCGGAAATGCCGCCGGATCAGATAATCGTAGCCGCTCATGGCCGCCACAGAGAGCAGTGCAACGCCCATCATTTGCAAGATGGCCCCTGCGGGGACATGCTTCAGCTCATGAAGGATCATGCCCAAATGGACCCGTTTCAGCTCATGCTGCCCCTCCAGATACACAAAAGCTATAATCACAAGCGGTACAAGCGCCCTGACCGCTTTGAGCCGGTAAATGGATATAATCAGCCTTACAATTTTGAACCGCTCCAAGGTTTGCTTCATAGAATTCATAACTTCTCCTGCCTTTACTGCCGGATGGTGAGCTTAATTGGGCTATTTACCCTTATCCATTTCTCCATTATAACAACTCCGGGGATGGAAGGCTTCTTTTTACAGCGCTCAAAGGTTAGACCTGCCGCAAAGCCCCCTTCACTGCATCATGCGTATAAAAGATCAAAAACATTTCGGGCGTTCCCTGTAGCAAGATGTCTCTCTGAATAAAATGGCTGCGCTGTCCGGTAAAGGAAGGTGCAGACCCGCTAATCCCTCTGCAGAACGAATTTGAACCCATTTAAGTTCACTAATTCCACTTCACTCCCCTGCGGCCATCCGAACCATCAACCTTTCAAAGGTTCCAACAAAGGGGAAACCCTAGTTACTATACAAGCACAAAAAAAGGACCCCCCCACAGCAGAGGTGTCCTCTTTTCCAAAATGCTGTTTACGGTTCGCTGTTTACTGGACTGCTGATTTACACCTGGATTCAAATCTTCCCGCGCTGTCTGTAGCAGCAGTAGCGATCTCCTGTGCGCTTGCCGATGAGGAAACAGCTGCTCTGTGACTTGAAATACTCACGCTTGTCCCTCCTTTCGCCACTGAAGTATAGGCGGTTTACCTGGGAGGGACGTTAAAGCACGCTGATAGTTTGCTGAAAAGCATCCGTGCAAGCACCAGCACGTGCGGGATGTTTACGGCTTAATGGGACCACTCTGTCTGCAGAGCAGCAGAAAGGACAGAATGGAGCACACACCTGCCCCCGCGATGACCATCGCCATGGGCAGAGCAGTCTCGCTGCCGCCAAGCCCGACAAGCGGAGCTACACAGCTGCCGAGCAGCAAGGGCAGCAGGCCGAGCAGCGCCGAGGCGCTGCCTGCAGAATCGCCTTGGTCCTGCATGGCCAGCGAGAAGCTGGTTGTCCCTACTACGCCCACACTGGAAACCACGGCAAACAGGCAGATAAGGATGGGCAGGAGACCGCCGCCGGCCAGAACTGTCAGCAGCAGCAGCACACCGCCCAGCGTGCACAGCAGCAGGCCGCTGACCAGAAACTTCTGCTCGCCGACCCTTCCGGACAGTCTGCCGGCGATTTGGCCGGAAAGGATGATGCCCAGTCCGTTTACGGCAAAGATTACACTGTACATTTGCGGGGAAACCCCAAAAATATTCTGCAGGACAAAGGAAGAGCCGGAAATATAAGCGAACATGGCGGCGGAGACGAACCCTTGGGAGAGGGCGTACCCCATAAACTTCCCATTGCCAAGCAGGAGAGCGAAGGTGCGCAGTGTGCCGCGAATCCCGCTTCTCATACGCCGTTCCTTAGGCAGGGTCTCCGGAAGCCGCAGCAGAATCGTGACAAAAAAGATCAGCCCGGCGGCAAACAGCACCACGAACACCCCCTGCCACGTTGTAACTCTCAACAACTGCCCGCCGATAATCGGGGCCAGGATCGGCCCCAATCCGTTGACAATCATCAGCAAGGAGAAGAATTTGGTTAATTCCGAGCCGCTATATAGGTCCCGTACCGCTGCCCGCGAAATTACAACCCCAACGGACCCGGCAAGCCCCTGGATAAACCGCAGCATTATAAGCAGCCCGATGGAAGGAGTGAACGCGCACAGCAAGGAGGAGACAGCATACACCAGCATGCCAATAAGCAGTGGTGTGCGGCGGCCATACACATCGCTTAAGGGCCCTGCTGCCAGTTGACCCGAGGCCAGCCCCAGCAAAAAGAAGGTCAGGCTAAGCTGCACCAGTGCAGCGCCCGCTCCAAAATCCGCGCCCAGCGCCGGAAGCGCGGGCAAATACATGTCAATGGACAACGGCCCGATCGCGGAAATCGCTCCCAGAATGACGGCGATCTGCAGCCGCTGCTTTCTGGACGGCCCTTCCGCTCCCAGCATCTTATTATCGATTTTTGTGATCATGATTCATAACTTCAACCTTTCCGCAGCAATGTAACCTTCATACTACCTGATGGCAGACGGAATTTTCAATGCTTTTTAATCACCCGTGCCGTGAACCTCCAGATCGTCAGAACCGGATTCGCCGTCCTTAGCGTGTGAAACATGTAAATTCTTATAATTGCAAAAAACTGCCCGCAGGAGCTTTCAAGCGTCTGAAAACAGTCACTTGGCAGCGGCCCCACAGGCAGTTGTACTTGTCAGACTTTACGGAAATCACTTTGCTGCTTCAGCCAATCTCTGGCGGCTTCTGCTTCGGCTGAGCTGAGGCGGTGGCCCTGATTGCCCCAAAGCATTGTTACCTCTGCACCCGCCTCCCGCAGCAGCGACTCCAGCTCCTTGGTTTCCTCTGTGCGGATAATCGGATCGTTGGTGCCTGCTCCGATGAACACGGCAACCTCCTTCAAGGATGGCAGGTTCAGCCCGCGCAGCGGCACCATCGGATGCAGCAGCACAGCCGAGCGGAAAATGCTGCCGTAATGAAAGAGCAGGCTGCCGGCGATATTCGCGCCGTTGGAGTAGCCTACCGCGACCAGATTGCCGGAGTCGAATCCGTACTTTTCAGCAGCCTCATCCAGAAACTGCTTAAGCTCATGGGTGCGGAAGATCAGATCCTCTTCATCGAAGATGCCTTCCGCCAAGCGCCGGAAATAACGGGGCATGCCATTCTCCAGCACATTTCCCCGGATACCCAATACAGAAGCGCCTGGGGCCAGCAGCCCGGCCAGGGGCAGCAGATCATGTTCGTTGCCCCCAGTACCATGGAACAGTACTAACGTTGGCAGACTTTCATCGCTGCCCTTGCGGAAGATATGAATCATCCCTGTTCCACCTCGATTTCACGGATTTCAAAAGGGGTAAGGTTCTCTTCAATCACTGCGCGGTGCGGCTCGAACCAGGCAGGAAGCATGAGCTTCTGGCCCAGCGCATCCGGGGCTTCATCACGGGCAAAACCTGGAGGATCGGTTGCAATCTCGAAGAGAATACCGCCTTCTTCACGGAAGTAAATGGCGTTAAAGTACTGGCGGTCCTGCACCGGGGTCGGCTGATAGCCATGGCTCTGCACGCGCCGGCCCCATTCCAGCTGCTCGGCATCATCCTTGGCCCGCCAAGCGATGTGATGGACCGTTCCTGAACCTCCGGCTCCATGGGGAACCGGCGCTGCCTTCAGATCGATGATGTTGCCCACGTCGCCGGTTGATCTG
This sequence comes from Paenibacillus graminis, assembly GCF_000758705.1. Lineage (NCBI taxonomy): Bacteria > Bacillati > Bacillota > Bacilli > Caryophanales > Paenibacillaceae > Paenibacillus > Paenibacillus graminis. The sequence goes on from NZ_CP009287.1 coordinate 6,801,201, forward strand.
TAGCGGATATAGCCGTCGCCTTCAGTAATACGTTCGAGGCCCAGCGTGTTGGACAGCGTATCTGCGGTTTTCTCCGGATTGGTGCTGTAAAGAACGGCCCCGCCGAAGCCTTTGATTGCATGTTCAGGGGTCACACCGCCAAAGGACCAGGTGCTCAGCGCGCCTTCTTCACGTTCCACCAGTTCAATCCGCAGCCCGTCGAAGTCGGCAAAGGAGAGATAGGATTCGCCAATCCGGCTCACCTCCGTTACCGGAATCTGATAAGCAGCCAGACGCTGCTTCCAGAAGTCCATGGAGCCCACCGGAACCGCATATGTGGTTACGCCTACCTGTCCGCCGCCGATCCGGCCCTTACGTCCCTGGGAGTAGGGAAAGAAGGTAATGATCGTGCCGGGCGAACCCTGTTCATTCCCGAAATAGAGGTGGTATACCTCAGGGGCATCGAAATTGATCGTTTTTTTCACAAGGCGCAGTCCGAGAATTCCGGCGTAGAAATCCGCATTGCGCTGAACGTCTCCAACAAAAGCAGTAATATGGTGAATCCCTTGAGTTTGCATAGTCATTATAATTACCTCCTGAAATTTGTATATATGGGTCAATCCTTATATTTCAAGTTCTGCTTAACCCCCAGCGGGCACAGAGACTTCTTCCAGCAAAATTAATTTCGAGGCTCTGAAACTGCGGTTATGGCCGTGCATTGCCGGATCAGTTGAAAAACAGCGCATCGAGCGAGATCGATCCCGGCCCGGTCAGTGCCACGCCCACCGCAACCACCAGCAGCGTGAGCGGAAACTCGATCCCGTTGGCCGTAGACCAGAAGCCGTTAGGGGCATGAACCTTAACAATTGCGCCGAGCATCGCTGCGGCAATGAGTACAGCTGCCACCGGCGTCAGGAATCCGGCTGCGAACAGCACCCCCCCGACAAGCTCCATCAGCCCTGCCATTACCGCCATCAGTACACCGGGCTTAATGCCAATCGACTCCATCCAGCCTCCGGTTCCTTTTGGACCGTAGCCGCCAAACCAGCCAAACAGTTTCTGTGAGCCATGCCCGATAAACGCAATTCCGATCACCAATCTCATCAACAGTAAACCTACACTAACCATTTTAAACACTCCTCATTCTCTTGGATTTAATTATCTTAACGTTAAGGTATTAGGTAAAAATTTTTGGGTCTTACCCATGCTCTGATGTTGCTTTTGTTTCTATAACGGATGTGACCCCGCTCTGAACCTGGCATGACGGAATTAACTGGCGTACCTTTGTACATGGGACGTTCTGTTCTATACGCCTTTGCCAAGCTTCTTCAGCAGTTGGATCGCCTGACTCTTTTCTTCCTGATTCAGACTGCCCATCAAGCTGTGAATGGAACTTACATGACGGGGAAAAATATCATCGAACAGCTCACGCCCCGCATCCGTAATCTCAGCGTAAGTTACACGACGGTCCTCACTGCATGGAACACGCTTCAGCAAACCCCTCTTCTCCAGCTTGTCGATGTTGTAGGTAATACTGCCGCTGGTAACAAGGATCTTCTCACCGATCTGTTGCAAGGGAATCCGGGTTCTGTGATACAGAACCTCCAGCACCATAAACTCCGCCGAAGCAAGTCCGTGGCTCTTCATATCCTTCACCGCATGATCCATAAGGCTCTTATATGCCTTGGACAGGACAACGAATAATTTCAGCGAGGCTGCCTGCTCCTCATCCTGACTGCCGGTGGCTGCTGTTTCCTTGATATCACTCATCCTTGTTCACCTCCAATTGCTTTTTTATTTATCTTTAAATTAATTATCTTTAAGTTAAGATAAATATAATCCATTCTATATCTATTGTCAACACCTGCAGCTAAAAAAATCACAGCGGTTTGACCTGCCTCAGAAAACGGCGTATCCTTTTCCTTGGAAAAGAGAGCATACTCCTTTCTTTCCGGCAGCCGGCTGCACGCGCACGGAGATGGTGGCCGGAAGCTAACCGGAGTATCCCTGGAGACTGGCTCTGCTGCATTTGGTGCAGCAGAATGCTCTGCAGACAGGGCTAAACACCGGATCTGCCGCACGTTGTACAATTGAATCCTGCAAAAATCCTTTTTGGAGCTTCGTTCCATTAAATCTGCTGCACAACATGCAGTTGACTTGCCTTTTTACAGGCTGCGCCGTCCATTCTGCTGCAGCTTCTGCAACAGAATCCCTTGCAGTCGCCGATGGGAATAACAGTGATCCTTATATAGAAGAGAGGTCACGCATTTCTTTTCATCGAAAGCTGAGGGGTGGTTTAACTGGCAGCTGCACTTCATTTTGACATGATATTTATATAGAAGGAGGCTACCTCATGGATGCATTGAATAGACAAGCCGCTGCTGCCGATGACACAGCCTCCGGCGGCGCGGAATCCTCCCGTGTCCTCATCGTGACGGCGGTCGCAGCCGAGCGGGACGCGGTCCTGCGCGGCCTGAACGGCAGCAGCAGGTTCGATGTGATTGCAGCGGGCGCCGGCACCGCTGCGGCTGCGGCGGGAACCGCCGCCGCTCTGGCAGCCGGGAGCTACGGCTGCGTCATCAGCGCCGGGATCGGCGGCGGCTTCCCGGGCCGTGCGCCCGTAGGCTCGCTGGTCGTCGCCAGCGAGATGACTGACGCGGCCCTCGGCGCAGAGACGCCGGAGGGCTTCCGCAGCGCTGCCGAGCTCGGCTTCGGCAGCGTGACCGTGCCGGCGGAGCGCGGCACGGTGCAGGCCCTTGCGGCCGCGCTGGCAGCGGCCGGGCTTGCGGTAAGCACGGGACCCGTGCTTACCGTGTCGACGGCGACCGGCACCGCCGGGACGGCCGCCGCCCTGGCCGCCCGCCACCCGGAGGCGGCGGCGGAAGCGATGGAAGGCCACGGAGTTGCCGTGGCCGCCCAGGCGCTGGGAATCGCGGCGCTGGAGCTGCGCGCGATCTCGAACCCGGTCGGCCCGCGCGACCGGGCCGCGTGGAAGATCAATGAAGCCTTAGACGCCCTCACAGCGGGTGCGGCTATTCTATTGGAGGTACTGTAAATGACAACAGAGCTGAATATTGCCTTTTCTCCTTGTCCTAATGATACTTTCGTGTTCCATGCCTGGGCCCACGGCTTAGTTCCGGGCGCGCCCAAGCTGAATGTGACGTTTGCCGATATCGATATCACCAACGGCCTGGCTGCGGACGGTGCCGGACCCGAGGTGCTCAAAATCTCCTATGCCGCCCTTCCCTGGGTGCTTGAAAAGTACAAGCTGCTGCCCTGCGGCGGTGCGCTTGGCCGGGGCTGCGGCCCGCTGGTGCTGACCCGCAAGGGCGCGGGCGCCATCAAGCATCCGCGCGAGCTGTCGGGTCGAAGAATCGCCGTGCCGAGTGAGCGCTCGACCGCCTACCTGCTGTTCCGGCTATGGGCGGCACAGCAGGTGCCGGGCGGCCCGGCCGAGATCGTTGTCCTGCCCTTCGATGAGATTATGCCTGCGGTGCGGGACGGGCAGATCGATGCAGGGCTCGTCATCCATGAAGCCCGATTCACCTATCCGTCCTATGGCCTTAATCTCCTGACTGATCTCGGCAGCTGGTGGGAGAGCGACACCGGGCTGCCCATCCCGCTCGGTGCGATCATCGCCCGCCGCGATCTGGACCACCAGGCCATCACTGGCTGGATTCGCAGCTCGCTGCAATATGCCTGGGATCACCCGACAGATTGCAGAGACTATGTGCTGGACCATGCCCAGGAGCTGTCGCCGGAGGTAGCCAAGTCGCATATTGACCTGTATGTCAATAAGTTCACGATGAACCTGGGCGATGACGGCTATGCCGCTATCTCCGCCCTTCTGAACCGTGCCGCCGCCGAAGGGCTGGTTCCGGCCGTTGATCCGGTGCTGCTGCGGTAGCACACGGACAGGCAGCATCCCGCCGTCTCCCGGTCCACATGCTAACGCTCCGGGAGCCGGCTTTTTCTTCCCCTGGCGCTCAGCATCCCGCCCTACTTGATTAGCACTGTACCTTAGACTACGCTGAGAATAGACTATGCTGACAATGGCCCCGGACAGAATGTTCCCAGTCCGGACATCGTTATTTCGGGAAGAAGGATAGATTAAGAACAGTGAGGAGGATTTGACGTGATTCCTGCCGGCAACAGCAAGCCGAATATCGAACGTTTCCTGGGCTTCCAGGATGAGTACGACCGCTACCGGCCCGAAGCTCCGCCGATTGTCATTGAGCTGCTTACCCGATACCTGGGCCGCAGGCCTTCACTGGTAGCCGATGTGGGCTGCGGAACCGGGCTGTCCACCTTTCTCTGGAAGGATGCAGCAGATACCGTAACCGGAGTGGAGCCTAACCCTGATATGCTGGGCAAAGCGCTGGAAAAGCTGCGCCTATTGAAAGGTTCGGCGCAATCCCTGTCCTTTATTCAAGGCTTCTCCAACCAGCTTCCTTTCTCACCGGACAGCGTTGACATCATCACCTGCTCGCAATCGTTCCATTGGATGGACCCGGAGAGTACGCTCCAGGAATTCTCCCGTTGTCTCCGCCAGGGCGGAATATTCGCCGCCTACGATTGTGATTGGCCGCTGGTCCTGCAGCCGGATATTGAAGCCCGCTACAACCATCTGATCGTTGCTTCTGAAGCTATGCTAGCAGAGCTTCAGCCCGCTGCCGAGCAGGCCCGCAAATGGGATAAAGAAGGGCATTTGTCCCGGATGAAGGCCTGCGGCGTCTTCACCTATGCACGGGAAATTGTTTTTCATAATACGGAAAACTGTGATGCACAGCGTTATGTGGGCCTCATGCTCAGCCAAGGCGGAATCCAAACCGTCCTTAAGCTTGATCCAGCTGCCCTGGCACAAGCTATTGCCGGGTTCACGGCAGATGTGGAGCAGTTTTTTCAAGGGCGGACCTTGCCAGTGCTGATCAGCTACCGGATGCGGGTTGGCGTTAAATAGCTTTTGCCACTGGCAACCCCGGCAATTAATTTCATGTTTCACCATACTCCTGTTTGACCATACTCCGTACTGTACTATACTTCGTACTGCACTATATTTCGTACTGCACTATATTTCGTACTTTACTATATTTCATACTTTACTATACTTCGTGTTTGATCATACTTGTGTTTGACTTTCTTCGTGTTTGATTATACTTCATGTCTGACTTATAATTATTGAAGCGAGACGAAGAACGTCCCGGCTGCCCTCCAAGGGGAAGCCGGGACGTTTTCTATTTTTCCGGGGAGAGTGAACCGAATGGTATTTGAAGAAGCGCATTTGCAATTTATAAATGGTCATTTGGCGGACAGACCGGCAGGAGAGCGGCGGGGACGGCTGGAAAGAGGCCATCAGCACGCTGAAGCCTTATTTCTCCGTAATGTCTGGTGGCCCCTTCGGGGACACTTTACCGCACTTCATCCCGAATATGAGGTGACCGACTGGCGGGGGAAATCTTATTTTGCTGACTTCGCCTGGCTGCCCGGATATGTGAAGCTGCTCATCGAAATTAAGGGCTATGCCTCACATGTGCGTGATATGGACCGGCAAAAATACTGCAGCGAGCTGAACCGCGAAACGTTTCTGTACGCGATGGGCTATCATGTGATTTCTTTTGCCTACGATGATGTGGAGCAGCGTCCCGAGCTCTGCATGACCTTGCTGCGCATGGTTCTGGGCAGATTCCAACCGTCTGAGGCACCTGTGTCGCGCGTGCTGCTACTGGAGCAGGAGATAGTCCGGCTGGCCGTTCAACTGGCTCGTCCCATCCGCCCCCAGGATGTGAAGGAGCATTTCAATATCACCTACAAAACAGCGATTCGAATACTTCGCAGTCTGACCGAAAAAGGCTGGCTGCTTCCTTCCGCCGACACCAAACAGCAAAGAATTGCCCGTTACGAGCTGGCGCGCGGGGTTTTGGAGTACTTCTAATAGTTAGTTTTAAAACAAGTATTTTTAACAGTGGACCTATCGTTGTCGGATTGCGCTGGAGTTTGCGGATCGCAGTATCCTATGTTTCGAGTAACATTTACCGGGCAGTTTCCCGTTGATCCGCTTATTTATGCTCATCAAATGCCAATTCCGGTCACACTCGCTGTGCTGCTTTATTATTCAGCAGTTGCCTGTTACTCCCCACGTTGTCTTGTTAGTTACTTTACCAATTCCGGGTTACGCTGCGGATCGTCGCAATGATTGTGCCAATAGCTGCGTGCCTTCGGTTTATCCGAAGGCGCTTTGTGAGTCAGGCGGAAGCTGCTGCGGTTGCCGTCGCCGGATTGTTGAAGTGAATAGTTGCTTGCGGGTCGCGTTCGTTCTTTGGCTAACACTCGAATCAGAATTAGGTGGAAAAAGGGAACCTAATTTGTTCATTTTCACCGTTTCAGAACTTTTAGGTGGAAAAAGTATATTTATTTCTCTCGAATTTACTCATTATCTGTGTTTAGGCATGTTTTAAGTTTACTTTTTCCCACTCGCGCCTCCTAAAGAGGTGACCTAAAGAATTTTAGTGGAGAAATTCCCACTAATCAGGTGTATACAAAGCAAGTGTGTTCTAATTCAAACCCATATGCCTGCAATGGGGCGGGGTTACGGAGCTACGGAGGTACGGGGTTGCGGAGCTACAGAGTCACGGGGTTACCGGGTTACCGGGTTACGGGGTTACGGGGTTACGGGGTTACGGGGTTACGGGGTTACGGGGTTACGGGGTTACGGGGTTACCGGGTTACGGGGTTACGGGGTTATGGGGTTACAGCCAAAAAGCACACCACCAGCCTTTTGCCTTATTCGCCTCCACGCCTCATTCCTCTCCGCGCTCGTACGCGCGGTTCCACTTGCGGCCCCACCCTCGACGACAGAAAAGAGCCTGAAGCGAAATACCGCATCAGGCTCTTTTCTGTCGAGTGTGAGGAGGGGAGGGGCTCAGGACTTGTTACCGTCGCTCCGCTAACACAGCGGTATTGGTCTGTTCCATCCCGCCCCGAAGTCCCACCCGCTCATATCTCATTTATATCTCATTCATATTCTTCATTTCTTATTCATTTTAAATCTCAGGAACAGCTCGTTATAGTGGGCAAGCATCCGCTTGCCGAGATTGTCATAGACCTCCAGCCGGTCGGTAATTTCGGCGGGCGGGTAGAATCGGGTATCGCCGGAGATCTCTTCGGGAAGCAGCTTCAGTGCCGGAACATTGGGGGTGGAATAGCCGACGTACTCCGCATTTTTGGCTGCCACGTCTGGCCGGAGCATGAAGTCAATGAATTTGTGCGCTCCTTCCACATTCACCGCCGTGCGCGGAATGACCATGTTGTCGAACCATTTGTTCGAACCTTCCTTCGGCACCACATAGTCCAGCTTGTCGTTCTCATCCATGATCTCCGAAGCATCGCCTGACCATACAATCCCGACAGCCGCTTCTTCATTCGCCAGCAGCATCTTGATCTCGTCGCCGACAATCGCCTTCACATTGGGCGAAAGTCTGTTCAGCTTGGCCAGTGCTTCCTGCAGATGCGCCTCATTCTGGTCATTGACAGAATAATGCAAGCTGTTCAGCGCCAGGCCCATGACTTCACGGGCTCCATCCACCAGAAAAATATTATTCTTCAGCCTGTTGTCCCATAGGGAATCCCAGCTGCTGAAATCCATGCCCTTGGTCATGTCCGGGTTGAAAATAATGCCAACCGTCCCCCAGAAATAAGGCACGGAGTAGACGTTGCCCGGGTCGAACGACAGATCCATAAACCTGGAATCGATGTTGGCCAGATTCGGAATCTTGCTTTTATCCAGCGGCAGCAGCAGGTTCTCCTCCCGCATCTTGGCAATGGCATAGTCGGACGGGACCACAACATCGAAGGTCGTTCCGCCCTGTTCGACCTTCGTCAGCATAGCCTCATTGGAATCAAAGGTCTGATAGATGACCGTAATTCCCGTCTCTTTCTCGAACTGCTTCAGCAGTTCAGGTTCAATATAATCGCCCCAGTTATAGATGGTCAGCGTATTCCCCCCGGAGTACCCCTCGGCTGAGTTGAGCCGGGACGCGAGGAACATCAGTCCGAAAACAACAATAAGAATCGCCAGAAACGCATTAACCAGCTGCTTCATCTAGGCACCCCCATTTCGGCGGCAGGCCCGGAAAGCGGACCCGCCGGACGGTTCTTGCGCCGGTTCAGGAAGTAGTACCCGATGACCAGCAGGATGGTGAAGAGGAAGATTAGCGTTGACAGCGCATTGATCGACAGCGACACGCCTTGCCGTGCCCGGGAGTAGATTTCCACCGACAGCGTGGAGTATCCGTTCCCCGTAACGAAGAAGGTTACCGCAAAGTCATCCAGCGAATAGGTCAGGGCCATGAAAAAACCGCTGAAAATCCCCGGCTTAATAATCGGCAAAATGACCTTCGTCAGCACATCACGGCGGCTGGCTCCCAGATCACGGGCCGCATCGGTCAGCGTAGGGCTCATTTCCTGCAGATGCGGCAGGATCATCAGCACAGCGATCGGCACGCTGAACGCCACATGCGAGAGCAGTACAGATGTGAAGCCCAGCTTAATGCCAACAATCGTAAACAGGATGAGGAACGAGGCCCCGATAATCACATCGGGGCTGACGATCAGCACGTTGTTCAGCGAGAGCAGTGTGTTTTTGGCCCGGCGGCTGCGGACACGCTGAATCGCCAGCGCGCCGATGATTGCAATCAGCGTAGCAATCGCTGAAGACAGCAGCGCAATCACCAGCGTATTGATGACTATGATCATCAGCCTTGTATCCTGAAGCACCTCGCGGTAATAATCCAGCGTAAAACCTTCGAATTTGTGCATCGTGCCCCCGCTGTTGAACGAGTAATACATCAGATACAGAATCGGCGCATACAGCACGGCGAAGACCAGCACCAGATACAGATTAGTAAGTCCGTTTTTGTTCTTCACTGGCGCACCCCTTTCCGCGATCCGCCCGTCAGCAGCATGAACAGCGCCATAATGACGATCAGGAAGACGGCAACCGTAGAGCCCATTCCCCAGTCCTGCGTAACCAGAAAATGCTGCTCAATCGCAGTGCCCAGTGTAATGACCCGGTTGCCTGCGATGAGGCGCGTAATCATGAACAGCGACAGCGCCGGGATGAAGACTGCCATACAGCCGGAACGCACCCCGGAAACCGTTAGCGGAAAGATCACCCGCCGGAACGTCGTCCATCCGGAAGCGCCCAGATCCCGCGCGGCATCCACCAGCGACAGATTCAATTCTTCCAGGGCGCTGAAGATTGGCAGGATCATGAACGGGATAAAAATGTACACCGACACAAACACAAAACTGAAGCCTGTAAACAGAATCTGCTGCTCCCCGATGCCAAGCAGGCCGAAGAAATTATTGACCGGCCCGAAGGTTCCAAATATGCCGATAAAAGCGTATGTCTTCAGCAGCAGATTGATCCATGTTGGCAGAATAATCAGCAGCAGCCACAGCTGCTTATGCTTCGTCCGGGTCAGCAGATAGGCTGCGGGATAGGCTACCAGAAGCGAAAACAGTGTGATCAGAAACGCATACCAGAAGGAGTTAAGCATCATTCTCATATATACTGGCGTAAAGAAATTCACATAATTGTCCAGAGTGAGATGCCCGTCCAGATCAAACAGGGAATAATAGACCACCAGCAGCACCGGAGCTATGACAAAAAGCGCGATCCACAAGTAGTAAGGGATGAGAAAATACGACTTGCCCTTATTCTTCATGGCTCTCCACCTCGCCGTAAGCTTCCAGACGTTTGTCGAATTCTTCCTCCGTTTCACCGAACCGCATGACATGAATCGCTTCCGGATCAAAATACAGGCCGATTTCGCTGCCGACCTCCGCTTTGCGTGTGGAATGAACCAGCCACTCATGGCCCGATTCATCGTAGCAGCTGATCTCGTAATGCACGCCCCGGAACAGCTGGGAATCCACGCGTACACGCAGCTTGCCCTGTTCAAGCGCGGCAATCTCCAGATCCTCGGGACGAATGACAATCTCCACCGCTTCATTGCGCTTCAGCCCGGCATCGACACATTCGAACCGGTGTCCGTTAAACTCCACCAGGTAGTCATCGATCATCACACCCGGCACAATATTCGACTCCCCGATGAAATCGGCCACGAAGCGGTTGATCGGCTCATCATAAATATCATTGGGCGTGCCGCTCTGCTCGATCCGTCCGCCGTTCATGACAAAGATCCAGTCCGACATCGCCAGCGCTTCTTCCTGGTCATGGGTCACAAATATAAAGGTAATGCCCAGCCGCTGCTGCATTTCCCGCAGGATGTACTGCATCTCTGTACGCAGCTTCAAGTCCAGCGCCGACAGCGGCTCATCCAGCAGAAGCACCTGCGGCTCATTGACGATGGCGCGGGCAATCGCCACACGTTGTCTTTGTCCGCCTGACATTTCATTAATAGCACGCTGCTCGTAGCCTACAAGGTTCACGAAGCGCAGCGCTTCCTGCACCTTGTGCGTGATCACATCCTTCTTAAGCTTCTTGATGCGCAGTCCGAAAGCCACATTCTCGAATACGTTCAGGTGCGGAAACAGCGCATAGTCCTGAAATACCGTATTGACCTGCCGCTCGTTGGCGGGAATGTGGTTGATGATTTGGCCATTGAGATAAATAGAGCCTTTAGTCGGCTCGGCGAAACCGGCAATCAGCCGCAGAATAGTCGTCTTGCCGCAGCCCGAAGGGCCCAGCAAGGTATAGAATTTACCGCGTTCGATCTCGAAGCTGACGCCTTTTAATACAGGCTCTTCGTCGTCGTATTGTTTGATCACCTGGTCAAAAGAAATAATAGTGCCTTCCGGGGTAGCTATAGCTAACAACCTCCCTTACCTTATGTAATACAATCTATTTTACCCCCATCTTGCGGAGGACAATCGAAGCGGGCTGGCTCAGCGTGTGTTAGCGACAATTCCTCCCATTCTTCGACAACCTTCCATAATATATAGCATAACGGATTAGTCCTATATATGCGATAGCATACATGGTTAAAAGCAGTCTGGAAACTTAACAAGTTCGTAAAATTTATGAACCTCCCGGACTGTTTTGCGGTGCTATAATGAAAACGGCTGAAATTCATTTCATTTTTACACCTGAAAGAAGATGACCTCCAATGAATGAAGGATTACAGGACCGTCTTGAGAAATTCGGACTGTCTTTATATATGATACGGGTTACTCTTGCAGCTTCACTCTCCTGGCTGGCAGTACACACGCTGTATGGAGACAGCTATTTATACTTCGCCCCGCTGGCGGCGATTCTGATTACACAAGGCAGCGTCAAGGCCTCCCTGGAAAAGGGGGTCTACCGCATGACCGGCATTGTGCTCGGCGGCATTGTCAGCCTGATTGTGGGGCGGTTCTTCGATGTAGGAGCCCTTTCCATTCTGCTGATGCTTCTGATCGGTATCGGGGTCGCCACAGCCTGCCGGATCAATATCCAGGCGATCTCCCAAGTCGGTGTAACCTCTGTTCTGGCACTGACCTTCTATAATGATCATTATATTGAGTGGCGGGTTGCTGAAACGCTGATCGGTGTGGTCATTGCCCTAATTATCAATATGATTATCGTTCCGCCCAAGGGGTTCGTCAAGGTGAAGGGCCTGACTCTGGAAAGCGGACTGCTGCTGGCGGATGCCCTAAGCGGCCAGGCCGGCAGCGGACGGGAAGCCGTTCAGGCGGGAGACGCCCTGGCACGCTCCGCTTCACTGCTGGCGAAGAGCGAGCTTCAGCAGAAAGAGCTGCATTATACCTTAACACATTACCATTGCCGCAGCGAGCTGAGCGGACTGACACAGACCACTGCCCATCTCAAAAAAATCCACTCATATGTAAAAGAAATCCGTGCAGAAATCGAACGACTGCCCGCGCATTACGCCGCAGCCGACTGGATGGCAGAGGTTGTCACAGCCACCGCAGACTGTATCGCCCTGTACGGGACGAAGACCCTGTCCGATGCCGAATGCCAGCGTTCGCTTCCTGAATCGCTGCGCCGGGCGCGCGATCTTCAACTGGCGTGGTTCTCCGAGCTGCAGGGACAATGCTCCCTCACCTCCATCCGCGATCTTGGCGCGGTTTTCTCTCACCTGAACCGGGTGCTGGAAGAGATTGAGCAGGCCGACTATGTAGTGATGTCAGCCGCGCCGCAGAAGGCCAAAGCTGGGGCCGCCCACGCTGTGCGCTTCATACAAAAGGGACTCTCCCACAAGCTTTAAGCTTGGGAGCGTCCCTTTTCAAATATATGGCTTTCCTCTTTCATCCTATCAGTTAGCCTTCGCTTTCAAGCCCCTCCATCATGCTTCAAACTCTCCATCATAAACCGCCCGATCCTTCTATATTCTCCTGTAAATCTGGAATTCATTAAGTGTAATTTAATTATAAATTCATTATTTTTACAAAAAATCAACAATTACCTACATTATTCAATTTTTATAGTCAAATTCAATTATTCCAGTTGAAAATTCGCTACTTAAGTACTAGAATTAAGCTTGTTTGGAGAAGTTATTTTTGGACATCATACCAGTATTGACCACTTTTTTGTCGATTACAGTCGATTTATTCGCCTCATACTGAGTGTATATCATTGATCTATTCCTAAAGGCAAACTGTCCCGAAAGGGCAGGACGCAAAGTCATGGGCCTAAGAGCGCTATTGCTGCATTTATGGTCGCCAGGCTGCCAATAGAGACGCCATTTGGTCGGATATCCCAGGATATAAGTATCACGGCTCCATGATGTTCTTTTCTGTACAGATACCATTGATTATACGAAAAAAGTGAGGTTACGAGAATGCCGCAGCATACCATCGAACGTTCACGGTACGAGTTCATTGCTTCCATGCTTCTTGGGAAGACCGATCTCTTAAATCTTTACTCTGTGGATCCTCAGACGTTTGGCGGAACAGACGAAGCTAAGAATGGTGTCATCATTATCCAGAATAACGAAATCTTCATCACTCCGCCTCTTCCCGGCGGCAAGCCGGCTGTAATCTCCGCGATGCATCCTGTTGTATTGAAGATTAATGGTCAGGTCATCACGGGACCAACTCAAATTACCTCTGCTGATGACCTCACCTGGGAGATTTGCGAGAAACCGCAATACCAGATTACAGTATCCGATGATAAGCTAAAAGTGTACTTTACCCTTTACCGCGCTGAAAGGTATGCCTGGAATCTCGTCAACAGTCCGGCCTCAGCCTTTGTCACTGTCCGTGCGGAGATGAACAGGGAAATGCTCTTATCCACCCTCTCCATAGAACGGATTATGGCCGGTTTTGAGAAAAGCCCTATAGTCAGCAGTCTCAATATCCCTGCGCTCTACGAGGAGCTGAATAACCCTACCTACCTTCCGGTATGTATTGCTGAAGGCAAGGCTCCTGTGCCAGGGACCAATGCGAGTCTCGAACTGCTGTTTCAACAGAAAATAGAGACTGAGTTCAAGTCTATGGACGATTCCGCCCAAGAAACAAGCTGCCTGGAATTCTTTATGGTGCAGGAAGGCGAAGTATTTGCGAAGAAGCTGCCCCCCAAAGAAGGCCTGCCCGGCTTTGATGTGTATGGCGGTGTACTTCCGCCGCCGCCGCCGCAGGACCTTACCCTGTTCTCATCCCCTTACGCAGCGCTGCTTCCGGGCGGGGAGATCAAGGCCTGCCGCAAAGGCAGACCACGCATAACCGGAAGCGGAACCTTTGTTAGAACGATTGATTTTCCCCAAACGTTCTTCGTTCCGCATAGTGACAATGAGGCCGGGGGTACCCTCATGTTCCCTGGTGATGTTATCGCAACTCGTTATTTAAGCAAGAATACAGTTATCGAGGCTTTGGGCAATGTTTATATTTTTGGTGATGTGCGCAATTCCCGGATCGCTGCTACAGGCAGCATATTTATCAGCGGCAATGTTGTAGGGAGTGAGCTGTACGCCGGGGGATACGGGGCCACACATAACCGCCTGTGCAGCTTCACCGAACTGGTGGCGAAAGAGGTTTCGAGACTGAGAGAGGCTGCCAGACATCTTGCCGAGACGGTCGAGTCAACGATGCAGACAGTGAAATACGGGTTGGTCATCATGCTTCTGCTGGAAAGTAAATATGCCCATCTTCCCCGTATGTTCCGTGACATGCAGGAGCTGTTATCAGGTATGAGTACTGATTATCCTCAGGATACCAAGATCCTGAAACATATGATGAAGTTTTTTCTAAATCCCGGACAATTTACCGACCAAATTACGGATGCGGGAATAGGCTCTTTTCTGAGTCTGCTGAAGAACCTGGCCCATAGCATCTACCAGATGCAGGAGGAACGGGTCCGGATCGATATTGCCGGGTCACATGACAGTGTTATAAAATCCGGCGGGGATGTCCATATTCATGGAGATGGAGTTTCCCAGAGCAGCCTGTATTCCTCTGGAGATATTTATTTTGCGAAGTATAGCTCCATGTCTTCCGACTCCACCATGGAGGCAGCCGGAACGATTAATGCACGCAGCGTTGGCGGGGAATCCATTGGCACAACACTGCTGGTTGCAGGCCAACAAATCATTGCCCATACCATCAGGAATGCTTCTGTGGCAGTAGGCGGGTATTCTTTAGAGATTACTGACCCGATTGAAAGTATCGCATTTACGGCCAAAAGCCTAAAACAGGAATACGGGGGAGTCCCCTCCTCTTCAAGCGAGTAATCAGCGGTATCCCTTACATATAGCCTTACCGGCAAAAGGTACACATACAGAAAGACCCTGCCGGGCTGCGTGCCGGCAGGGTCTTTCACGGGCTTTTTAAGACTCGTATTGCGGTCTCTCCATGTCGAACGTCCGGCCAACCGCTGCATACGAAGCTCCCGCGAGACGGCTTACCGGCTTCAGCTTGGCCGCATCAATGCGTCCGTTATGAATCAGTTCATCCTCTACATAGAAGCACAGCACTTCTCCGATCATCATATCGCAGTGTCCCAGCTCCACATGCCGCGTAAGCCGGCACTCCATGGCAATCCTGCATTCCGCTATACGCGGAACCCGGATCATTTGTCCGGGCACCGGCGTTAGTCCGGCCAATTCCAGCTCGCTGACGCCTTCCGGGGCGTTGATTGAGGTGTGGTTAATCGCAGCCACATTATCCTCGTCCACGATATGCACCACAAACTCTCCATTGCGCAAAATGTTGCTTGCCGTGTGCTTCATCTCTCCGGTTGCCTTGCGCACACAGGAAAACATAATCATCGGCGGTTCATCATTCACAATATTGAAAAAACTGAACGGCGCGGCATTCACCACGCCTTGTTCATTTATTGAGGTTACAAAAGCAATCGGCCGGGGGATAATGCTTCCGATCAGAAGCTTGTAATTGTCATGCGCCGATTGTGCTGAAGCAGCGATATACATAAAAACACCTCCATGCAATGTGTTGAACGCCTAAGGTAAGGGCTTAAGGGCTTATTCTAAAATAGAAAATGTATAGTTTCAAGCTATCCATTATCCTTCGATTTCCGCTGAAACTTCACTGTCCCTTTAAAGGGCGGTGTTGCCGTTTCTGCTTGAGGTTGACCAAAACGATGCTGCCCACAATAAGCAGCAGGCCGACCACCAGATTAAGCGTGATCCGCTCATGCAGCAGCACTACACTTGAACCGATGGAGATCAGCGGAATCAGAAAGGTGAAGGAACCGACCTTGCCGGCCTCCCCTTCCTTGATGAGACTGAAATACACCATCCAGCCCAAGGCGATCACGAATACAGAAATGAACAGGGTGTTCATGATAAAAGCCGTGTTCCAGGTTATATCCGCCCAGCTCTCAATTACTGACCCGGCTCCCAGCAGGACAAGGCCCCCAATCATGATCTGCATGGCTGTCATCCACAGCATATCCACCCGGGCCGCATTACGCTTCGTATAGACGGTGGCAAAAGCCCAGCTGAGCGCACTGGCCAGAGCGAGCACAATGCCCTGAACAGAGATGCTCCCGGTGAAGCCGCCGATACTGAGTGAGGCTACACCGAGGAATCCGAGCACGAGACCGGCCAGCTTCAGCCCATACATGCTCTCACCCAGCCAGAGCCAGGCGAAAATGCCAAGCAGCACCGGCTGCAGAAAAACAATGGCGGAGAACAGGCCGGAAGGCACATACTGCAGGCCAATGGTCTGGAAGCCATAATAGAAGACGATACTGAGAAAAGCCGACACCAGATACACCGGCCACAGCCGCTTGAACTGAAGCTCCTTCAGCTTCGGAAGGGCGGCGGCGATCAGAATTACACCGGCGATTACGGTGCGTATCCCGGCAAACAACAGCGGCGGAGCGTAGTGTAAAGCAATTTTGGAAAGAGGCCAATTAATGCCCCAGACAATGACCAGAAAGATAAGCAAAGCTATGGTTTTTCTCTGCTGCTGCATTTATTCACCTCTTGTTCTATTTTCATACCAATGATACAGTAAAATTAGTTATAATTGAAATGAATTATTATTATAAGGGGCATACCAAAACTGTTATGAACAACAATCAGATCCGTTTGTTTGTCAGCATTGCCGAGAGCGGCAGCTTCACGAAAGCCGGACTGGAAATGAATATGACCCAGCCTGCAGTCAGCCGGGCCATCTCCGCGCTGGAGGCGGAGCTTGCGGTGAAGCTGCTGCTGCGCGACCGCCGCAGCGGGCTGATGCTCACCGATATCGGCAAGCGTATCCTTGTTATTTTCCGGGAGATCCTGATCGGGTATGACAAAGTGGAGCAGGAGATTGCCGCCGAAAAGGGGCTGGAGAAGGGACTGATCCGTGTCGGGGCGTTTCCGGTGGCTTCGGCGCATCTGGTCCCCAAGATTATCCGCTCTATCGCCTCAAGCTACCCTGAGATCGAGATCAGGCTGTACGAAGGGACGGTCGACGAGGTGAAAGAATGGCTGGACGCGCGGTTCATTGACGTGGGGCTGATCATTCCTCCGGATGGAAACTTCGACACCGTTCCACTCTTCCGGGAAAAGCTGTATGCCGTGCTGCAGGACGACCACCCGCTCCGGCACAAGGATGTTATTTGTGTGAAGGACCTGGAAGATGAGCCGATGCTGATCTGCAGATCCGGCTATGAACCGCCGGTAGTCGATTTATTCAAGAGAGGCGGCAGCAAGCTGAATGTGAAATATGAGGTCAGCAGCTATCTGACTGCCCTCAATATGGTCAAGGAAGGGCTGGCTGTGGGCGTGATGTCCCAGCTCTCGCTGCTGTCGCTTCCTCCCGGCGTGATCATCCGGGAGCTGGCTCCTGATGCCTACCGTGATATTCATCTAGCGGTGAACTCGCTTGCCGAGGTGTCGATTGCCGTCAGGCTGTTCATGGATACGGCCCTGCAGCTGACCGCCAGTCCGGATACTGCAGGATCGCCCGGAATTCAGGCCGGGCAAGTATAGCCGGGGAGATTGAACTATATAAGGAGGGAATCGAAGTGAAATATAACCGTTTGGGCAACAGCGGACTGCAGGTGTCTGCGCTGGGCCTCGGGACCAACGCGTTCGGAAAGAGGGCCGGCCAGCAGGCCTCGATTGATATTGTTCATGCCGCGCTGGACCATGGAATCAACTTCATAGATACTGCCAATATCTACGCCGGCTCCGAGTCCGAGCGAATCATTGGGCTGGCACTTGAAGGCAGGCGGCAGGAAGCCGTTCTGGCTACCAAGGCAGGCCTGCCGGTACACGAAGGGCCCGGAGGCAGCGGCTCTTCGCGCCGTCATCTGATACAGGAGCTTGAAGGCAGCTTGCGCCGCTTGAAGACGGATTATGTGGATCTCTATCAGATACATACCTTCGATCCCTATACGCCGCTGGAAGAGACCTTGCGGACACTGGATGATATGGTATCCGCAGGCAAGGTCCGCTATATCGGCGCTTCCAATTATGCAGCCTGGGAGCTGATGAAAGCGCTGGGAATCAGCGAATTGCGCAATCTGGCCAAGTATGTCTCCATCCAGTGTAGCTATTCTCTTGCTGACCGGACACCCGAGACCCAGCTGCTCCCGCTCTGCCTGGATCAGGGAATCGGCATCATTCCCTATTTCCCGCTGGCTGGAGGCATCCTCACAGGCAAATACGGCGGCAGCGACGCCCCGCCCGCCGGCTCCAGAGCGCAGACGGATCCGAACTTCAGCCGCTTCCTGAGCAAGGACCGGATCGCCCTTGGCGATGCGGCGGGAGCCATCGCCGCTGAGCTGGCGGCCTCCCCCACCGTGCTGTCGCTGGCCTGGCTGATGCACCAGCCTGCCGTCTCCACCGTCATTGTCGGCGCTACGAAGGCCGCGCAACTGCAAGAAAGCATCCAGAGCGTTACGCTGGCTCTGGATGCCGATAGCCTGCACCGGCTGGACGAAGCCAGCCGGGCCTTCCGGCACGGCGAGCCGTTCGCATACTACCGTCTGCCGTAAACAGCGAAGCCGCTGCCTTTTGTGAATGGCAGCGGCTGATTGCTGTTCCTCGAACGCATGTGCACAAGCCGGCAGCTTCGCGGACTCAGCATCCGCTGTTCCTGCCAAAATCGCGTTCTGCGCTTCATATCTATAGCCTATAACGGTCTTTATGACTTGGAGGCCGGCGTATAAATCAGGCAGCGCAGGGTCTTCCCGGGATAACGAAGCTCTGCTGTATAGGAGCTTCCGTCTTTCAGTTTAACCAAAACTGCTACAACCCCGCGTTTGTCATATATGCTGTCCTTAATAATAGAAGTGCCGACAATCTCACGGGTGTCACCCTGTTTGTCTGCAACAATGGTGCGCGCGGTCTGGAGCCAGCTGGAATCCTGTCTGATCCGCCCGTTCATCTCTGCTGTGATTGGCGTTCTCTTATAATCCCGTTCCACAATGGTCGTATCCAGGACCGTTCCGCTCAGCGAATCAATGAGTACATTATACGTGAGATAGGGTCTTCCTTGAGCTCGGAGCGTCCCTTCTCGGTAAGGATGGAAATCGACGGACCACTCTCCCTTTTGCTCAGGACCCCATTTATTGTATAACGCTGTGGCCTCTAGCTTGGACAGATCCACATCGAATAGACGGATCACACTCTCTCTTGCTTTGCTGAGGGTTTCGGCCTCGCCGATGTCCTTCTGATCAGGCTGCGGTTTTACATAGGTCAGGCTCAACACATAATTGAAGCGATAATTCCAATCGATAAACTGCAGCATTTCCTCATCCGTAAGGGCACGCTTGGGGAATACATAAGTAGCTTTGCTCTGATCCAGATAAAACTCGTGGTTCCCGGCTTTCATGGGCAGCTTCTGCTTGGGACGCAGGCCATCGAACCGATATTGATCGTCCAGGATAAGCCGCCGTTTGATTTCTTGCTCGGTCATCTCCCGGGTGAATATTTCATGATCCATAAATCTAAGCTTTTCGGCGTACGCATTGGACTCCTTGATTTCCTCTTCAGTGACCGTGAGCTCCAAATACGTCTGGATCGTCGAGACCGGAGCCTTCGCCTCGATCTTCAGCACCGGAATCTGGCCGCTCGCCAGTTGAACCGCAGGCTTCCCGGTTTGCTGCTGTGTGTAGGATACATTCGCTTCCGGCATCTGGCGGCTCATTTCTGTGTAAGCAACAATTTGCGGTACCGCAAAAGCACTGAGACCCAGCAGTCCTCCCGCTATGAATATCACTCCAAGGGCCGATTTAACGTCATTTCTGTTCATCTTCACTACCTCCAATGTGTAAGTGGGCTTGTCTTAGCCTTACTGTAAGATAAAGATGTTATAAAGTAAGAGGCCCGTTGTTATGGAGTTGTAAAATAAGCTGTATGGTCGTACCCTTCTGCTCCTCCGACTTCAGAGACAGCTGCGCCTGATGCGCTTCTGCAATCTGGCGGCACAGGGCCAGACCGAGTCCGGCCCCGCCATGTTCTCTGGATCGCGCATGATCCACCCGGTAGAACGGCTCAAATACCCGCTCCAAATGTGCGGCGCTCATGCCTCTGCCGGAGTCTGTCACCTCCAAAACCGCCGCAGCATCCTGTTCATACGCCGCCAGCTTGATCTCCAAACCCGGGGTTGAAGCATGGATCGAGTTCTCCAGGCAATTCACCAGAAACGATTCGAGCAGTTCCCGGTCGCCCCATACCGCGGGAATATCTGCATCTAGAATCAGCTCAATCCCTGCCGCATCCAGATTAGCCTGTTCCATCCGGCGCACGGATTCGAACAGTTCCACAACCGGTATCCTGCTCCGTTTCACCGGCTGATGGCTGAGAATGGATAGATCCAGCAGCTTGAAAACCAGATTCTTCAGGCGCAGCGTCTCGCTCCAGAGATACCCGCTCGCTGTTATCCGCTCTTCCTCATCAATATGGGCGGCATTCAAATACTGGGCGAATCCCTGCA
The DNA here is from genome assembly GCF_000758705.1 of Paenibacillus graminis. Classification (NCBI taxonomy): domain Bacteria; kingdom Bacillati; phylum Bacillota; class Bacilli; order Caryophanales; family Paenibacillaceae; genus Paenibacillus; species Paenibacillus graminis. The sequence continues at coordinate 6,821,538 of NZ_CP009287.1, forward strand.
GACTGGTCAGCGGCGTTCTCAGCTCATGAGCCAGGTTATCCACCATCCGCTGTTTCTCCTCAGCCATGGCGGAGAGGTCCGTGACCTGCCTTTCCACAGCATCTGCCATGCGGTTAAAGTGCTGCGCCAGCTCCCCGAATTCATCCCTGTTCTTAAGCTGCACCCGTTGGCCATAGTTCCCTTCGGCTATACTTTTGGTGCTGTCCGCCAATGATTGCAGAGGTTTCGTCAGCTTGCGGATCAGCACATACATGAGTGCAGCAAGAACAGGAATCGAAATACAGTTGATATAGACAAAATAACGATTCAGCTCATCCTGGCCGGCATACAGTGCTTCAATATCCCGCCGGTAAGTTAGCTGCAAATACCCGTAAGGCGCCGGCAGCTCATTCGTTACGCTGATATGGCGGGCGGACGGCTCCGATGGCTCCGCATACACGGGGGCATCCTGATTGGATAATTGCAGAGATATGCCCCGCTCCCGGTAATACTCTCCATAGGAACGGGCAACATCCAGCAGAATCGTATCGTTAATCCGCATCCCCCGTGATTTTATGGAATTTAGATTTTCATAGATACTGTTGGCAATCAGAGCATGGTCACTTGCCGCCCGCTGCTGTTCCCTGTTCATATTCAGCCGCCAGCTTTTGTTCATAATCATAATGACGCTCACATCCAGGACTACAACGAACAAGACGAGCATCAGCACCAGCGTTTTCTGCCAGAATCTCATCGCTCACCTCTCCGCTTCCAGACGGTAACCCAGCTTGTACACCGTTCTGATACGTTCTTCCCAGCCCAGTTTTTTGCGCAGTTGCCGGATATGCACATCCACCGTCCGGGTATCTCCTTCAAATTCATAACCCCAGGCCAGCTCCAGCAGTTTCTCCCGGGATAAGGCAATATTCTGGTTCTGAATCAGAACCTCCAGCAATTCAAATTCTCTGGCCGTTAGTTCGACAAGCTGTCCGCTCCTATAGATCTGCCGGGCCGCCAAACGGATGTCTACATCTCCTGCGGTAAATCCCTCTTCTTCCTTGATATTCCGGCGCAAAACAACGTTGATGCGGGCCAGCAGCTCCAAAATCTCAAACGGTTTAATGATATAATCATCCGCACCCAGCTCAAAGCCGGTGATGCGGTCAGCCAAAGAATCCTTGGCGGTAATAAAAATAACCGGAACACCCGGATGGCGGTGCCGCCTCATCCATTCAAATCCATCCATCACCGGCAGCATCACATCCAGCAAAATAAGATCGATCTTCTCCTGCTCCAGAATCTGCTGCATCTGCGCTCCATCAAAGGCTTTAAAAAACCGATGGCCAACCAGCTTTAAATTCATCGTAATCAGATCGCTGATCGGCTTCTCATCCTCAACCACCAATATCGTTGCCATCCCCAAACCTCCACCTCTTGCTTAGCCAGTTATACCTGTACGGTGCCATAATCGTTGTGGTTCGACATTGTAACCCAATTCCCTCTATTATTCAAACCCTTCACTGGTCTCAGCCCGGTCATCGGCCGGAATCCAACAGAGAAATCGCCTTGCCTTAAGCGGACTGGACGCAATGGTGAGGGCTTGCAGCAGGGATACTCCGTCCTCAGCCATCTGTGTGTCGAGCCTATCCATCTTAGACGCCAATAAGCCGGACGCTATCCCCTTCAGGGGGCAGCGTCCGGCTTAATTTTAACCTGTCTGTGTTAGACCGCAGCGATAAAATGCTCCATATCCTCTTGTACACTGGTAATGCCGCTAATGCCGAAGGTGTCTACCAGCACTTTGGCTACATTCGGAGAGAGGAAGGCCGGCAGTGTCGGGCCAAGATGAATATTCTTGACACCGAGATGCAGCAGGGCCAGCAGCACAATGACCGCTTTTTGCTCGTACCAGGCAATATTGTAGGCAATCGGCAGATCATTGATGTCCTCCAGTCCGAATACCTCCTTGAGCTTCAGCGCAATCACGACTAGGGAATAGGAGTCGTTGCATTGTCCGGCATCCAGTACGCGGGGAATCCCGCCGACCTCCCCAAGCGCCAGCTTGTTGTATTTATACTTCGCACAACCCGCCGTCAGAATAACGGTATCTCCCGGCAGCTCAGCGGCAAATTCCGTGTAGTAATTCCGGCTCTTCATCCGGCCGTCGCAGCCTGCCATCACAAAGAACTGCTTGATTGCGCCGCTCTGCACAGCCTCTACCACCTGATCGGCCACATTCATTACCGCAGCATGGGCGAAGCCGCCAACAATTTCTCCGGTTTCAATTTCAGTTGGTGCCTCGCAACTCTTGGCCTGCTCGATGATTGCAGAGAAATCCTTCTCCCCGTTCTCACCGGCCGCAATATGCTGTACCCCAGGGAAACCCGTATGGCCGGTGGTGTACAGACGGTGAATATAGCTGTCCTTAGGAGGTACAATGCAGTTCGTAGTCATCAGAATCGGACCGTTAAAGCTCGCAAATTCCTCATTTTGCTTCCACCAGGCGTTGCCGTAATTGCCTACGAAATGGCTGTATTTTTTGAATGCAGGATAATAGTGGGCCGGCAGCATCTCGCTGTGTGTATACACATCCACTCCGGTTCCTTCCGTCTGCTTGAGCAGCGAATCCATATCCTTCAGGTCATGCCCGCTGATCAGAATCCCCGGACGGGTTCCCACACCGATGTTCACTTTGGTAATTTCCGGGTTGCCGTATGTCGATGTATTCGCCCGGTCCAGCAGCGCCATGACCTCTACACCCAGCTTCCCGCATTCCAGCACCAGCGCAGTCAGTTCGTCGCCGCTGAGCGTGTCATCCAGCACTGCCGCCAAACCTTTTTCCATAAAAGCCTGAGCATTAGGCTCATAATAGCCCAGTACCGCCGCATGCTCCATATAAGCCGCCATCCCTTTGAGTCCGTAGGTCAGCAGCTCGCGCAGCGAACGGATATCCTCATGTTCTGTGGCAAGAACACCTACTTCCTGTGCTTTTAGCTGCAGCTCCTCATCTGTACCGGCAGTCCAGAGGGCTGCATCATGACCGGACAGGGCAGCCTCTGCCCCTGCGGAGTTCAGCCGGTTTCTCCACTGGTCACGAAGTGCAAGTCCTTCTCTAATGCGTGTTGTGAAATGCTCCGGGGTGAAGTTTGCATTGGTAATGGTCGCGAACATGCTTCCGGTTATAAACTTCTCTGTGGCCGGATCAGTGATGCCAAGCTCGCGGCCCCGCTGTGCAAAGATTGAAATGCCTTTCAGCGTATACAGCAGCAGATCCTGGAGATTCGCCACCTCGCTGGTTTTACCGCAGACTCCCTGGATGGTGCAGCCTGATCCCTTCGCCGCCTCCTGACATTGAAAACAGAACATTTCGCTCATTTCCCGTTCACTCCTTATGGGTTCTTGGATACTGGACAGGACATTCCTCGTCCCGCCTTTACAGTTACCAGTAATTGTAGTAGACTTTCGTCGAACAATCGGTAACGGATGTTACCGAATATTTAAATTCTGGAGGAAATCTATGAAACCTGACCCTGCCGTGCTGCAGGCCTGTCTGCTGTTTCGGGGACGGTCTGTGGAAGAGATTGAATCTCTGCTGCACAAGATGATCTACACTGTCAGCGAGTTTCCGAGAAAAACAGTAATCCTCGCTGAAGGCGACAAGGCCGACCGCCTCGGTATCGTGCTCTCGGGACGGGTGGAAGTGCAGAAGAACCATCCCACGGGCAGCGGTGTAACCATTGCCCATCTGAATCAAGGCCAGACCATTGGCGAAGCCGTGCTGTTCCGCAGAAACAACAGTGTTCCCGCAACGGTTACCGCCTCTGATCCCTGCACCGTCATGTTCATTGGCAAGCAGGAGCTGCTGCGGATGTTTACGGCAGATACAGACCTGTTGACCCGTTTCATTGAGAATCTGTCCGAGCGGCTGGTGCTGGTCAACCGGAAAATTGAAATACTCTCAGCCGGACCGCTGCGGCGGCGCATTGTCGATTTTCTGCTGGAGCAGGCGGAGCTGCAGTCCTCCGCTACTGTCCGGCTTCCTTTCAGCAGAAAGGAATGGGCCGAGCATTTGAATACGGCACGGCCTTCGCTTTCCCGTGAAATGGGAATTCTGCGCGACCAGGGCTGGATTCTTTTCAAGGGGAGGGAAATCACCCTTCTGGACATGGATCAGATGAAGGATTACATTCACAGTGTCGAAGCTGATTCCGGGGGCAAGAGCTGAAGCAGATGACTAATTATGGAGGAAGGGTCGAGGATGCTCGAAGCAACGTCGCAGAACGTAGAACAAATGTTGGGGGACACCTGTGAATTTTTCCACACCGGAGCTACAAGGGCTGTTGCCTTCCGGCTGGAGCAGCTGCGGAAGCTGAAGAATGCCATCAAACGCTACGAAACACGGATTATTGCCGCTCTGAATAAGGACCTGCACAAAAGCGAATTCGAAGCCTATGCTACGGAGATCGGCTTCACGCTCGACAGCATCGGGTACATGATGAAGCACCTGAAACGCTGGGCAAAGCCCGTCAAAGTAAAGTCCCCGCTGCATATGTTCCCGGCCAAAAGCCTGATTCTCAGCGAGCCCTACGGGACCGTGCTGATTATCGGACCTTTCAATTATCCGTTCCAGCTGCTGATTGAGCCGCTGATCGGCGCTATCGCCGCCGGGAATTGCGCTGTGCTGAAGCCTTCGGAGAGTACTCCCGCTGTCTCGGGAGTTATAGAAGACATGATCCGGGAGACGTTCGAACCGGCTTATATCCGGGTAGTCCAAGGCGAGAAAGAGATGACCACTCAGCTGATCCAGGCCAAGTTCGATTATATTTTCTTTACGGGAAGTGTCCCTGTCGGCAAAATCGTGATGGAAGCCGCCGCCAAAAATCTGGTCCCGGTCACGCTGGAGCTCGGCGGTAAAAGCCCGGTCATCGTCGATAAGACGGCCGATCTGGAGGCGGCGGCCAAGCGGATCGTCTGGGGAAAGCTGATCAATGTGGGGCAGACCTGCATCGCCCCGGATTACATGCTGGTCCACCACAGCGTCGCAGCCGAGCTGATCCGCCGGATCAAACATTATATTACTGTTTTTTACGGCAGCGATATTCAGCGCAGCCCGGATTACGGCCGGATCGTCAATGAACGGCAGCTGCAGCGGATTCGCGGAATGTTGGAGAAGGACCAGGCTAAGATTGTTCTGGGCGGCAAGGTTTTGCCCGAAGATCTGTACATTGAGCCCACCTTGATCCACCCGGCTGCCTGGAGCGACGCCTCCATGGCGGATGAGATCTTTGGACCTGTCCTGCCCATTATGGAATACAGCCGCCTGGAAGAGGCCATTCAATCGGTGAATGAACACCCCAAACCGCTGGCGCTCTACTTATTCACAGAGGATAAGCAGGTGGAGCGCGAGGTGCTTGGGCGCGTTTCGTTCGGCGGCGGCTGCGTAAATGATACCATCACCCACGTAGCCAGCAGCCACCTGCCGTTCGGCGGCGTCGGCGGCTCCGGGATTGGCGGGTATCACGGCGAGCACAGCTTTGATGTTTTCTCCCACCGGAAAAGCATCGTAAAGCGGAGCACCCGAATCGACTTCGGCATTGTCTATCCGCCTTATGGCAATAAAGTCAAGCTGGCGCGGAAGCTGCTGAAGTAGCAGCGGTTAGGATTCAGGAACACAAACATAACGTAAAATAGGATCAGATGGATAGGAGAGGGTTCTGTGGCGGAACGAAAACAAGTGTTTACAGGCTCACCGTGGGAGTCAACCGTGGGATACTGCCGGGCCATCCGTGTTGGCGACCGGATTGAGGTAGCAGGAACGACAGCGATGAAGGACGGCGTAGTTTTTGGCAAAGGCAACCCTTATGAGCAAACCCGGTTTATTCTGCAGGTCATTGAGAAGGCGCTTGGGGAACTGGGTGCAGGCCTGGAGAATGTTATAAGAACAAGAATGTTCGTCACGGACATTTCCAAATGGGAGGAATTCGGAAAGGCCCATGGAGAGTTTTTCAAGGATATCCAGCCTGTTGCGACAATGGTTGAGGTAAAAGCGCTGATCGCCCCCGACCTGCTCATTGAAATCGAAGTAGAGGCTATCGCACCGTAAACCTGTTCCTGCATTTCCGCCGTTGTTGCGGAGCAAACACGCCTGCGGCGTTCTAACAACGGCGTTTCTGCCGTTGTTGCGGAGCAAACCGGCCTGCGGTGCTCTAACAACGGCATTTCTGCCGTTGTTGCGGAGCAAACCGGCCTACGGTGCTCTAACAACGGCATTTCTGCCGTTGTTTCGCCAGCGCTCTGTATGCGCTGGAATCAGAGGTACTTTTACCTCTCATCTGGCTCAACGAACCACTTCTGGCCTAATCAGAGATATTTTTACCTCTCATTTCACCCTGCGGGCCTACTTCTAGCCTAATCAGAGGTATTTATACCTTTCATTTCACCCTGCGGGCCTACTTCTGGCCAATTCAGAGGTATTTTTACCTCTCATTTCACCCCTTCGGCCTACTTCCGGCCTAATCAGAGGTATTTTTACCTCTCATTTCGCCAATAGCCCAAACTAAACTCCAGCTCAGCCCGCCGGTCTGCCGGAAATCCAGCCGGCTACCTCTTTTTCCGGGATCGGTCTGCTAATGAAGTAGCCTTGAATCTTGTCGCAGCTTGTCCGCTCCAAAAAGGCAAGCTGTTCCTGCGTCTCTACACCTTCGGCGGTTACATTCAGCCCCATGTCATGGCCAATCGTCACAATGGAGCTGGCCAGCGACATGTTGTTCGGTGTATCAATACTGTCGATAAAGGATTTATCGATCTTCAGCGTGGTAATTGGCAGCTGCTTCAGATAGCTTAGCGAAGAGTAACCTGTCCCGAAGTCGTCAAGCGCAATGCCGATTCCTCTCTGCTTAAGGGGCTCCAGCTTGGAACTGACCGCCTCGAAGGATTCCATAAAGATCGACTCTGTAATCTCCAATTCCAGGTACTCCGGTGCAAGTCCGGTATCCCCCAGTACAGTCAGCACCATATCCGTGAAGTCATCAAGCATCAATTGGACCACTGAAATATTAACCGAAATGTGATAGCCCTCGTATCCCTGTGCCTGCAATTCCCTCATGAAACGGCAGGCCTTGCGCAGCACCCATTCCCCAATCGGAACAATCAGGCGGCAATCCTCGGCGATGGTGATAAACGACAGCGGAGACACAAAGCCAAGCACCGGACTGTTCCAGCGGATCAGGGCCTCAAAACCCCATATCCGGCCTGAGCCGGTATCCACCAGCGGCTGGTATTGCAGCGACAATTCATTGTTCGCAATCGCATTCCTTAGATGATGTTCAACAATCATCCGTTCATCAAAATGCTGCTGCATCTCTTCTCCATAGACGACATAGGTGCCTTTACCTGCCTCCTTCGCCTTATACATCGCAATATCAGCATTCTTCAGCAGTTCCTCGGCATTCGTCCCATTCTCCGGATAACTGGAAATTCCGATACTAATCGAGATATGTACACTGCTGGCATTAAGCTCAAACGGCTCACTGAAGCCCTGAACCAGAGACTCCGCATAGTAAATTACCTCAGCATATCCTTCCACATCCTTAATCAAAATGACAAACTCATCCCCTCCAAAACGGAAATGCCTGCACCGCCCGTCTGACAATTTCAGCAGCCGTTCACCAGCCTTCACCAGCAGTTCATCGCCGAACGTATGGCCCATCGTGTCATTAATATATTTGAAGTTATCGATATCCAGGAAAAAGAGTGCGGCCTGCCCGCCCGGATGCTCTTCAATAAAATCCGTCAGCTCCTCGGACAGCGACAGCCGGTTCGGCAGACCGCTGAGAACGTCGTTATAGGCCAGCAGCCGGTATTTTTCTTCACTGGCCTGCAGCAGCTCCTGATTCTCCACAACCTTCTTATACTGCTCCATAAGCTCATCCTGCAGGGCGGTCAGCTCCTCATAGGTGGACTCCAGCTCCTGGTAGCTCATCTGCAGCTTGCTCTCGTAACCCTTGCGGTCCGTCACGTCCACCATTGATCCCGCAAAACGGATATATCCCCCGCCAGCACTGCGCAGCACCTTGCCCCGGGCTTGAAACCATAAGTATTCCCCCGATTTGCTGCACATCCGGTACTCTGCATAATAATAAGAAGAACGCCCCTCCAGATGCTGTGTGCGCAGCATGTTTTCCTGCTCGGCATCCTCCGGATGAACAATCTCCCTCCACCCGCCATGGCTCTCATTGATCTCACCCCGTTCGTAGCCCAGCAGCTCGTACCAGCTGTCCGAGAAATAGTAGACCATCGAGGACATATCTACATCCCAGATCACCGCATCGGAGCCATAAGCCGCCAGACTGAAGCGCTCATTGCTTATTTCCAGATTGCTTCGCATCCGTTTCACCAGCTGCACATAGAACAATAAAATGAGGATCAAAACCAGCAGAACGGCAAAAGCTGCAATGGTGCCCAGCACCAGCGTCCTATAGGTTTCGTAGAAGGAAAAGGGCTTGTTGATCACCTCGCTGCCTTTGGGCAGCTTGTTCAGGGGAATCCCAAAATGCTGGAGCTCATTATAGTCGAACACATTGCGAATCGTGCTGTCCGTAACGATCGGCAGTCCATCGGCGCGTTCCCCCTGCAAAACACGCAGCGCCAGTCCAGCCGAGGTCTGGCCCTGAATTTTGCCGCTGATCAGGCTTCCGCCAAAGGCCCTGTGGTTAAGGGCAAAATCATATATATGATAGACCGGGACACTGCTTCTTTTTCCCAGCTCGCTTGCGAACCGTTCAAATTCGACAATTCTACCGGTGGAATCGCTAAAGTATGTAGTCATGAGCACAATACTGTCTGATGAGAGACCCGAGACGTTTTGAACAATCTGTTCACTGGAGAGACGGTTCAGCGGGATGAGCTCAAGCCTCTGATTCAGCGAGGCAATCCGGTCCATTACCAGCTTGCCTGTAGAGAGTCCGCTTTCAGAATTGTCGAATACAACATACACTTTGCGGATTGAAGGATTAATTTGCAGTGCCATTTGTATGGTGCGGGTGGGGTCGATCTTTTCCGTCACACCGGTTATATTGCGCTTGTCCGGGATGTTGTCCACCCCCAGTTCATTGACTCCGCTGAATATAATAGGCGCGTCGTCCAGGATTTCCTGCCGGTATTTCAGAGCGAAGCTGAGTGCGGCATCATCCGTGGTGATGATGGCATCCACATGGATGTTATGATATTTGAGCTTAATCGTCTGATACAGTTGCTTGAGGTTCTCCTGGTTAGGATAACGTTTCCAATCCATATACTCCGTATAAATCACCGGGGCATTCTCCGCACCTTTGAGACGTTCTTCAATGCCGTCGCTTTGCTCATCCGTCCATGCAAAGCCCTTCTGGTAGGAGTGGAGCACCAGCACATTCTGCGGAGGCGCACCCTCGGCTTTGACCGTCAACACCGGAAAGAGGAATGCGCTCAGCATAGCAACCAGAAGAAGAGGCATCCGCCAGCTTCGTAACACTTTGAGATCAAATCTCCCTGCGACCATTAGCATACCCCCATGCATCTATCTCAAAGTCTGCCCCACCACTCTTAATAGCGAAAACCTCTTATTTATGGACCAAAAAATATCCGGGGAGTTTCGACAATATATTAATTCGTTGACTGTCTTCCGCTTCCCTCTTTATAGATCGATTTTCACTGAATTATATGGGGAACATCCTTAATCAGACCATCGGTCAACAGGTAAAACCGGCTTTGTGGACAGCTCAGGTCATACGGGATAGAATAAATTTGCAGGAAACGCTTAGACAGGAGAGCTTTATTATGCCTACCATAAAAGACGTAGCACTCAAAGCCGGCGTTTCGGCCACAACAGTATCCAGAGTGCTGAACAACAGGGGTTATTTAAGCGAAGCGCTGAAGCAGAGGGTCTATACCGCGATGGAGGAGCTGAACTACAGGCCCAATGAGCTGGCCCGTTCACTCAGCCGTTCCAGATCCAATATCATTGGACTGATCATCCCCCTTGTCTCGCTTCCCTTTTTCAGTGAATTAACCGGCCATATTGAGGAGCATGCCTACCTGAACGGATACAAGCTGCTGCTCTGCAACTCGCAACAGGACAAAAATAAAGAGCTGGAATATATCGATATGCTGCGTTCCAGTCGGGTCGACGGCATCATTATGGGCAGTCATACGCTGGAGGTTGAAGCCTACCGGCAGATGAACCTGCCCCTGGTCACCTTTGACCGGCAAATCTCCCCGGCTATTCCATATGTCTGTTCGGACAACTATGCCGGAGGACAATTGGCAACCACATTATTAATTGAAAAAGGCTGCCGGAAGCTCGCCCATATCGGCGGCCACCCGGAGCTGAATCTCTTGTCCCATCTCAGATATGAGGGTTTCGCAGATACCGCCCGTAGGGCGGGTATATGGCAGACCTCCCTGCATACGGACAATAACAGCTTCGATGTTCAGGCGTATGAACGGCTGCTGGAGCAGCTGTTCCGGGAACATCCCGGGATTGACGGCATCTTCGCCGGCAGCGATCTGATCGCTGCCTACGCGCTGAAGGCCTGCCGCGAGAGCGGGCGGCGCGTGCCGGCGGATGTGCGGATTATCGGCTATGACGGCACCGCACTGTGCAGCCTGAATCATCCGTCCATCACCACAATCCGGCAGCCAATGGAAGAGATGGGCAGGCTCGCAGTGGAGCTTATCCTGAAGCAGGTGGAAGGCGTCAGCGTCTCCCCTGCTAATATTCTGCCGGTGAAGCTGCAGGAAGGCTCTACGACCTAACGCGCGGAGAGCAGGGGCGACCGGCGGTACGGTCAATGCGTGGTGCTGCGCGTACAGCGGCAGCGCAGGCGGCTATGCACGCGGCAGCGCAGGCAGGCGGCTCTTCGGCAGCAGCCCAGACAGACGGCTATGCACGCGGCGCGGCAGGCGGCTCTTCGGCAGCAGCCCAGGCAGACGGCTATGCGTGCGGCAGTCCTCTACTCCGCTTCCTCCATTCCCTTGCCTTGCAGCTGCTCTTAGGCCCAGCCTAATTGAGAGAGATCTCTGCGCTAACTGCACTTTATACAATTATTCGGAACAAATGAGCTCCAAAATGAGCAATAAGTGTATTTCGCATTATTAAAGATCAGTTTCCCCTCCAAGTCGGCTTTTTCAAAGACAGAATACAATTAAACTAGTACTAAGAAGAAATCCTGCATTTTAGTTGTACAAAATAAAACTACCCCTGACGCAACTGTCATCACGTAAAATCGCCCCCCTATTCCGGGCGTTCAGGCATTCCGGCATTTCTAAATACAATCGAAAGGCAGTGAAGGCGAATGGTACAGACCACAATTTTGGGTCTGCAATCACTCTTGAAGGAGGTTCCTGCGGCGTTCATCTCTATTTCTCCCGAAGAAGCTGCAACGCCGCGTCCGGGAGGCAAATGGTCCAAGCTCCAGCTGCTTGGACATCTGTGCGACTCCGCTATCAACAATATGTCGCGCTTCATCAAGGTGCAGTACGAACCGCAGCCGCTGCGTCTCGCCCTTTATGACCAAAACGAGTGGATGGCCGCCCAGCAGTACGGCAGCGCCGCCCAAGAGGAAGTATTAGCCCTCTGGGTCAGCCTTAACCAGGCCGTTCTGCGGGTCATTTCCAGCCTCACCCGAGACCAGCTTCAACTTGTATTCCTGCAGGAAAGCGGCGAAACTGTCACCCTGCAATGGCTGATTGAGGATTACCTGGAGCACATGAAGCATCATTTGGGGCAGATCTTCCCGGGCGAGTCTCTGCAGTCACTTTGAATCACACGAAGCATCATACGGAACAGTTCCTCTGGACGTAGTCCTAAATGCAAACACCCCGGCTCTCCAGCAATGAAGGAGAGTCGGGGTGTTGTCTTATTGCCGGAGCAGCTCCAGCAGCTTCTCTACGCTCAGCTCCACGGTCCGGGGCAGCAGCAGATCGGCATCGCCCAGCTGCGCCGGGCTTCCGATGCCTACGGCCTTCATGCCCGCCGCCTTAATCGCGGCGATGCCCGCCGCCGCGTCCTCCACGCCGATGCAATTGCCCGGCGTGACCCCAAGCAGCTCCGCCGCCTGCAGGAAAATCTCCGGATCGGGCTTGCCCTTCCGGAGACTGGCCGGGTCGGCGGCCGCCTGGAACCAATGGGCTGCGCCAAGACGCTCCAGAATGACCGGAGCGTTCAGGCTCGCCGAGGCCAGTCCCACCAGGATTCCCCCCTTCCGGAGGGAATCCAGCAGCTCCGGGATCCCCGGCAGCAGATCCGCCGGAGTGATGCGCCCGATCATTTCCCTGTAATGATCGTTCTTCTGCTCCGCCAGCCGCAGCTTCGCGGCTTCCGGGAGGCCGAGGCCGCTGTCCTCCAGCACGATGTCCAGCGACTCCATGCGGCTGACGCCTTTCAGCCGTTCATTCTTCTCCCTGCTGAAGGGTACGCCCAGCTCATCGGCCAGCGCCTGCCAGGCCAGATAGTGATATTCGGCCGTGTCGGTGATCACGCCGTCCAGATCGAAGATCACCGCTTCCAGTCGCTTCGCAAGCGGAACCCGCACCGGCTCCTGCGGAGACAGGCGCAGCGACTCCTCCTTGTGCCGGATCTCAAGACCTTCCCCCTCAAGCAGCGTATACACTGCTGCCTCTCGGCTGACATAGATGTCCAGCAGTTGTCCGCTGTACGTGATTTTGAAGCGGTAGCTCTCCCACTGCTCCGGCAGCGCGGGACTAAAGCATAGTTGTCCGTTATATTGGCGCATTCCGCCGAAGCCGTTCACAATCGACATCCAGGAGCCTGCCATTGCGGCCATGTGCAGCCCGTCCTTGGCGTTGCGGTTGATATCATCCAGATCCATCCGTACCGTACGGTCGAAGTAGGCATAGGCTCCGGCCAAATCGCCGATTTCGGCGGAGACAATACTGTGAATGCACGGCGACAGGGAAGAATCGTGAGTCGTCAGCGGCTCATAATACTGATAATTGCGGATTTTATCGGCCAGGGTGAATTGATCGCCGAGCAGGAACAAGGCCATGACCAGATCGGCCTGCTTCAGCACCTGGTGGCGGTAGATGACCAGCGGGTGATAGTTCAGCAGCAGCGGGTATTTATCGGCCGGAGTCTGCTCGAAATCCCATTTCTGCTTGCTCAGAAATGTATCATCCTGCGCATAAATGCCCAAAGCCTTGTCAAAAGGAATAAACATCTTCTCCGCAGCTTCCAGCCAGCCGTCTGCCTCCTCCGCACTTAGCCCCATCCCATGCTGCAGCCGTGTATAATCACCGGGATATTCGCGGCGGAGCCAGTCCGCCGTCTCATAGGCATACAGTAGCTGATCCCGCACCATAAGGTTCGTATAGGCATTATTGTTCACAATGGCCGTATATTCATCAGGCCCGGTTACGGCGTCAATGCAGAAGGCCCCGCCGCGTGCAGGATTGTAATGGCCAAGGTCCGCCCAGAAGCGCGACGTTTCGAACAGAATTTCCGCACCCTTCGCGGCGAGAAACTCTTCATCACCGGTCGCCTGCACATACTGCTTGATGCCATAGGCAATATCGGCATTGATATGGGCCTGGGCCGTGCCTGCCGGGAAATAGGCCGAGTTCTCGGCACCGTCGATGGTGCGCCACGGATATAGCGCCCCCTTCTGCGACATCACCGCCGCCCGTTCCCGCGCTTTGCCGAGTGTGGCATAACGGAACTCCAGCAGCGCCCGGCTGACTGCAGGCTGGGTGTAGGTAAAGAACGGCAGCATATACATTTCGGTATCCCAGAAATAATGGCCTTCATACCCTTCACCGGTCAGGCCTTTGGCGCCGATATTCGTTACCCCGTCACGGCCGGCAGACTGCAGCAGCTGAAAAGCATTGAAGCGGATTCCCTGCTGCAGCGCCGGGTCACCGGTAATCTCTACATCCGTATGACTCCAGAAAGTATCCAGGTAGGCCTGCTGTTCAGCAGCCAGCCCGGCAAAACCGCATCTTCCCGCCATATCCAGCACAGAGGCGCTCCGGCTAAAGAGCTCCTCCTCGTCATAATCCTTGGAGGTATGATACGTGATATATTTGCTCAGCGTGACGCTCTCTCCGCTGCGGACGGCAGCGGCATAACACACCGAGACCCGCTGCCCGGCCAGCTGGCGTCCCATCTCGCGGCCCGTCTCCGCCTGCAGCGCATGACCCATTGCCGTCACCAGCGCGAACCCGGTATGCCGCGTCCGCTGCTTCATCCACAGAAAGCCGCCGGCACCCTCATCCCCTGTGTCTTCCAGCAGCAGGCTGGGCTCCGTGCTGCCCGCCCCTAACCGGGGATCACCGCTTGCCTCCGGCCGGACGATCTTCCCATCCATGGCGGACTCCAACTTCAACGTGCCGCCGAAGTTCAGCGCCGTTACCCGGTATTCGATGGCGGCAAGATGCTTATGCTGCAAGGCAACCATCCGCCGGATTTGCAGCAGCACCCGGTGGCCCGCAGGCGATTCCCATTCCACTTCACGGTGAAGAATGCCGCTTTTCATATCCAGCCTGCGCTCGTAGCGGTGTACCGTACCACTGTTCAGATGGAAGGCATGGCCCTCAACACTCAGCTCAATGATCCGGGCATCGGTCACATTCAGCATCGCCTGGTTGCGGCCTGGATACCCGTAAGCCCCTTCGGGATACACAATCGGCTCAGAATCAAAGAAACCATTCAGATAGTTCCCCGCAACCGAAGTTCCGGCATGGCCGTGGTAACCTTCCTCGAAATTGCCGCGCATGCCGATATATCCATTGCCCAGTGCGAACACGCTCTCGCTCCTCTGGTTGTGCTCCTCCTTATAGATATCCTCGTCAATACTCCAGTCCCGGTATGGATACAGCGCCGGCGGATGCTCATAGGGCTTCATTTTCATCGCTAAGTCTCCTTCTCATCGCGGACTTCTTCCGGACCGGCCCGCTTCAGCGGTCCAGACCTCCGCTTTATAGATTTGCCGCCCGAACCGGCGTTGCCAGCACACCGGTCCGGCCAACCGTCAGCCCTTTACCGAACCGCCCATAAGCCCCCGGACAAAGTACTTTTGCAGCAGGAAGAAGATCGCCAGCGGCATCAGCATCGATATAAAAGCTGCGGAGGTCAGCAGATGCCAGTCGTTGCCGCGCGAGCCGACCAGGTCGGCAATCTTCATCGACATGACCTGCACCGAAGGCTGGTTGCCGATAAAAATCAGCGACACCAGGTAATCATTCCACACCCAGAGGAACTGGAAGATTCCGATGGAGGCGAGAGCAGGCACAGACAGCGGCAGAATCAGTCTGCTGAAGATCGTGAAATGGCTCGCGCCGTCAATAAAGGCCGATTCGAACAGATCCTTGGGAAGCTGGCTGATGAAGTTGTACATGAAGTAGGTAACCAGCGGCAGGCCAAAGGCGGTATGCGCCAGCCAGATCCCCAGATAACTTCCGTTCAGACCAAGCGAAGTATAGTCCTTAAGCACAGGAATCAATGCGACTTGAATCGGGATCACGAGCATGGCGATAATGATGACGAACAGGGTTTTGCGCCCCGGGAACCGCAGCCAAGCAAAGGCATATGCGGCAAAAGAGGCGATCAGCACCGGAATGACCGTAGCCGGAACCGCAATCGTCAGCGTATTCCAGAAGGCTTGGGACAGCCCCGTACCCTTTTGCACCGTTTCACTGCCGTCGGCTTCCGTGAGTTTGTACTCTTTGCCGGACAGCACATTGCTGTAATTATCCAAAGTAAGATCAGGGGTAGTCTTCCAGCCCTGCTCCTGCATATTGACCGTGCGCGCTCTGCGGTTCTCCCACATCAGGCGGCTGTCGTCCACCTCCACGCCCGCCTTCAGCTGGTCATCCGTGTAGGCCTGGCCGTTCACCTCAATCGGCTGGCGCAGATCGGTATCCTTAGACAGCTGCAGCGTCTCGCCTTGCGTCCACTCCTGATGGGGAAATACCTTCCACCAGCCGGTTTGCAGAATATCCGCTGCCGGACGGAACGAGGAAATAAAGAGACCCAGCGTCGGGAGCAGCCAAATGAAGCAAATGACGCCCAGCACGAGATTGACGATGGTTTTGCCGCCTTTTCTTTTCTTTTTGCCGGCCATTTAGAATCCCCCCTGTTTACGGAACTGCCGCAGATTGATAAGAATTACAGGCAAGACTGCAATCAGGAGCACAATAGCCAGCGTTGAGCCGTACCCGAAATTACGGTACATAAAGAACTGCCGGTAGAACTGTGTCGCTACCACTTCTGTATCGTATTGACCTCCTGTCATCACCATGACGACGTCAAATATTTTCAATGTAAAGACGATAATGGTGGTTGTAACGGTCAGAATCGTCGCGGAGATGAACGGAATCATAATGCCGAAGAAAATCTTCACCTCACCTGCACCATCCACACGCGCGGCCTCCAGAATATCGTCGGGAACCCCTTTAATTGCGGCGGAGAAGATCACCATCGCAAACCCCGTCTGCATCCAGATCAAAATCACAATGAGAAAAAAGTTATTCCAGGGCTGCAGCATACTCGTCCAAGCCTGCGGTTCGCCGCCAAAATAGGTCACAATCGCGTTCAGCAGCCCGATTTGCTCGTCGCCCGGCTGATAATAATAGACAAATTTCCAAATGACTCCTGCGGCTACAAACGATATAGCCATGGGCATGAAGATGATCGACTTGGCGATTTTTTCGTAGCTGCTGCGGTCGGCAAGAATGGCGATCAGCAGCCCGAAGCAGACACAGGCCAGCGTTCCGACGAATACCCATAGCAGATTGTTACGCAGCGCGGTCGCCATGAGGTGGTCGCTGAAGATCGCGGCATAGTTGCTGAGTCCGACAAATTTCTCCGAGGAAGCATTAAAAAAGCTCAGATACAGCGTCCGCAGCGCAGGCAGCACCAGCAGCCAGCCCAGAATGATAACCGCCGGCCCGATAAAAACATACGGCAGCACCCTCCTGCGGATATGGTCAGGATACTGCTCCACCGCCCAGGTCAGCGTATAGTAAATCAGATACACGCCAAGCACGCCCCACAGTACGGCAAGAACCGCAGTCAGCAGCGGATTCAGCGCAGAATCCCGGAAAAACAAAAAAATCAGGCCATTAATCACGATGTTGGCAAGCAGAACCCCAAGGGACAGAAGCACCGCCTTGATGCTGATGGTCCGTTTCGCTTGTGCACCGGGGTCACTGGATTTCGGCTTTATTTGTGCATCCATATTAGCTCCTCCTAAAAGCTTTGTGAGCTTAAGCATCATCCGAACCGTTTCGTACAAAACTGGCTTCGGAAGCATAGGCTTAAGTTTTGTGCGCAAAACTTTTTTCGTAAGCATACGCTTAGGTTTTGCGCAGCAAAACCCTTCGTAAGCCTTGCAGACCGTCCATTCAGGCAGTCACCGCGCCTTGGACAGGCAAAAAGCGGGACAGGCTATACTCGCTGCTCACTGCCCCGCTTTTTCGGATGAATCTTATGACTTAAAAAAGTCCAAGCTTAATTGTTCCAGCCTGACTGAATCTGCTCGAGGGCCTTATCCAGTGTAGCTGTTCCGCTTACATAGTCGGTCATGCCTTTCCAGAACGTGCCTGCACCCACTTTGCCCGGCATCAGGTCAGAGCCGTCGAAGCGCAGTGTGGAAGCATCCTGTACCAGCTTCGCCATCCGGCGGTCAGATTCGGAGGTGTACCAATCCAGGGAGGCATCATTCATTGGGGCAATCACGCCGCCGGACTGTACCCAGGTTTTGATCGATTCGCCTGTGGTGAAGAACTCCATGACTGCACGCACTTCCGGACGGTCATTGAACATAGCATAGATATCGCCCGCTACCAGCACCGGCTTGCCGTATTGCGGATCAATCGGCGGCAGATAGAACCAGTCGTAATCCTGATCCACCTTGGCCGTTTCCGGGAAGAAGCTGGTAATGAAGTTCCCCATCAGATTGAACCAGGCTTTTGGCGGGTTCTCGAACATTGGCTTTGGCGCATCCCCGAAAGCAGTGGTTACAATCGATTTGGTTCCGCCATAGACGTAATCCTTATTGAGCCAGATCTTGGACATCACTTCTACGGCATTCTTCACTTCCGGCGAGGTGAACGGCAGCTCGCCTTTAACCCATTTATCATAGTTCTCAGGCGTAGTAGTACGCAGCATAATGTTCTCTATCCAGTCGGTTGCCGCCCAGCCCGTTGCCGCACCGCTCTCAATTCCAATAGTCCAGGCCGGATCGCCGTCCTTGGCAATTTGCTCGGTCAGCGCCATCATGTCATCCCAGGTTTCAGGAACCGTATAACCGGCATCGTCAAATTGCTTCTTGGGATACCAGACCAGACTTTTCACATTGCTGCGGTTCCAGATCCCGGCCATGATCTTGCCGTCTTTTCCGTCCATGGTGGACATATCCAGCCAGCTTTTGTTGTAGTTCGCTTTCAGCTTCTCCTGGTCCAGCACCCCGGTCAGATCAACCACCTTGCCGGTTTTGGCAATGGAGGCCAAGAGGCCCGGCTGCGGGAAGTCGGCGATATCCGGCGCATTGCCGCCGTCAACACGGATGTTGATCGTCGCTTCGAATTCCTTGGAGCCTTCATATTGAATATCGATGCCGGTTTTTTCCTCAAACTCCTTAATGCTGCTCTCAAACTTCACCTGGTCGGCATCCACGAACGGTCCGAACATGGTTACCTTGGTGCCTTTATATTCACCTTTCATAGCCAAATCCAGCGGTGAGCCCGCCCCTGCGGCCTCCGAAGCTTCCGGTGAAGCTTGGCTGTTAGATGCAGCCGGTGCTTCTGTAGCCGCTGGCGGATCGGTCTTGGCCGCATTATTAGTATTATTATTTCCGCCGCATCCGCTAAGCATCATGGTGAAGGATAGACACAGCACCATGGCGAGTGACAGTTTTCGTCCCGTAGCCTTTTTCATTTCGTCATACATCCCCTTTAATTATGGTTTTAGAGACTGCATTCCTTATGCCTTCTTCCGGGTGTTGCCTCCGCTTGCCTGCGGGATCACCTCCTTGCAAAGCTTTTCAAAAAAATAGCGATCTATAATCTCATACTGCTTGTATGCGTTTCCAATATTTTAATGGCTATGTCTGCTGGAGGTTATTTATGCTGCTAAATTGTTCAAATGAAGTTTTCCAGCGTATAGCTACAACATTTTCAGAGTCGTTGCACATGATTTGAAAAGCTTTTCAGAATGTTGGAAAATAAGCCGTGCTCATCTTTCCCGTGAGGATTCCCTTACAATCAGCTTATGCTCCATCTTTTCCGTAGGAACTTCTACCTTCCCAGTGGTCAGCAGTTCATGCAGCTTCTCCGCTGCCCGGTAGCCCAGTTGATAGATCGGCTGTGCAATGGTCGTCAGCTTCGGAATGTACATACCCGACATCCGCAGATTGTCGAACCCGATGACGGATACCTGCCCCGGCACCAGAATATTGCGGTCCTTCAGATACGAAATGGCTCCCATCGCGAACTCATCGGCTACACAGAACAGGGCTGTCACTTGCGGATAATCTGTAAACAGCTCATGCGCTGCCTGATAGGCATGCTCAAAGCGGTGATTGGCGTATCTGACCTTCTCTACACTGTGCTCAAGCCCGGCTTCATTCAGCGCTCTTACAAATCCTTCATAACGCGGCGGGCCGGATACGGAGTTGTCATGATTGAACCCGATCATCCCGATCTCGGTATGCCCCAGTTCAATCAGGAACTTCACGGCGTCATATGCCGCTTTCTCATCATCAACTTCCACTGAGGGCACATCGAATTCTTCCGAATGGGAAGATACCAGTACAAAGGGAATTCTGCAGCCCGTCAGCTTCTCATAACATTCCGGATACAGAACATCACTGGCGTATACGATTCCATCCACCTGCTTCTCATGAAACGTGTCAATGTAGCTCAGCATCCGTTCCTTGTCACGGTCCGTATTGCAGATCATCAGACTATAACCCAGCTTAATGCAGGCATCTTGCATCCCCCGGATCACTCCGGCAAAGTAAAGGTTCTCAATATCAGGTATAAGCAGTCCCAGTGTATTGGATTTCTTGTAAATCAACCCCCTGGCAAAAGCATTCGGCTGATACTGCAGCTTCTCAATGGCTTCAATTACACGGCTGCGCTTGCTCTCAATTACAGTATGGGGTGCATTCATTACACGTGACACGGTGCTGATTGACACCTCTGCCATTTTGGCGACATCTCTGATTGTTGGCTTCATTTGAGTGACTTCCTTTGTGTAGAAAAGCTTTTCAAAGCGATTATAGCAAGGGTTCACAACTTTGACAAGATATTTTTTAAAACGCTTACATTCAGGAATTCTAGCCAACAGACGCTCATTTTACACCAGCCCACCCTATTTCACACGTTATATGATTCCACCGGAAAGTTAAGACAGCAGGTGGAGTGCCAATTTTGAAAACCTTACCAGTCCTTCTTATTCTCCACTAACTTACTGACTTGCGAACTCCATCCCCTAAGCAAACCTAGATACCTAAAGGAAACTGCCTTCTTGGTGATATTTGCTTACTTAAAGTGTGTAAATAATATTATTTCATGTTATAATTGCCGGGTAGATTACTTCCGCACTGCAAATACTGGTTATTAATAGAAATATTTATTTGGGAGGGATTATTCGTGAACAAACTGCAGGACATTCCGTTTTCCGTGCTGGATCTGGCTCCAATTGTGGAGGGGGGAACGGCAGCGGACTCTTTTCATAACACGCTTGATCTGGCCCGCCATGCTGAAGCTTGGGGCTACCACCGCTACTGGCTCGCAGAGCATCATAATATGCCGGGCATTGCCAGCTCCGCCACTTCGCTGGTGATTGGCCACGTGGCGGCAGGCACCAAGAGTATCCGCGTAGGGTCAGGAGGCATCATGCTCTCCAATCATGCGCCGCTGATGATTGCCGAGCAATTCGGCACACTCGAATCCCTCTATCCCGGCCGCATCGACCTCGGGCTGGGCCGGGCTCCCGGCTCTGACCAGGCTGCGGCCCGGGCCATGCGCCGCGGACTGGGCCAGGACGGCAGTGAATTCCCTGAGCAGCTCAGCGAGCTAAGAGCTTACTTCGATCCGGAGGGTGCCGGCTCACGTCCGCTTGGCGTGCGCGCGGTACCCGGCGAAGGGCTGAATGTGCCCATCTGGCTGCTCGGCTCCAGCGGCTTCAGCGCCCAATTGGCGGGGCAGCTCGGGTTGCCCTTCGCTTTTGCCAGCCATTTCGCACCCGATTATCTGCTGCCTGCTCTTCACCTGTACCGCACCAGCTTCAAGCCGTCGGCGGTGCTCGATAAACCTCATGTAATGGTGGGACTTGGCATCACGGCAGCGGAAACCACAGAACAGGCCCGCTGGCTGGCCACCTCGCAGCAGCAGCAGTTCCTCAACATTATCCGTGGCCGTACCGGCAAGCTGCAGCCGCCGGTAGACAGCATGGAGGGACTATGGTCCCCTCAGGAAAAAGCCATGCTGCTCAGCAAGCAGCTGTACTCCATCGCCGGAGACCAAACGGCAATTAAGGAAAGACTGCTGCAGATCGTGGAAGAAACGCAGGCTGACGAATTCATTGTCGCCTCGCAAATCTACGACCATACTGCACGCTTGCATTCTTATGAGCTTGTTGCCGAGCTGGTTAAGGGAAGCTAGTCTGTGCAATGTTAGAATGGAGCAAGGGGATTGCACCGGTCAGGGAAGCATTCGTTCCTGACTGTGCAATCTCTTTTTTTGCACCTTTACCCAACGAGCAGACCAGTCACGGTTTACTCAATGAAACACTATTTGCGATCAAACAGCTCCAGCTGTATATTCAACTCTCTATCTCTTCCCGCTGCGTTATGGATTGCTCCGGAGAATCAGAAACCTCGGGGAACACAATGAAGCTCATAAGCGGCTGAAGCTAGGTGGAAAAAGTAAAACTAATTCGCTGAAAACCGGGCTGCAGAAGGTTTTAGTGGGATTTTGTACACCTAATTCGTGCATATTGATCCCATATGGCCGATTTCAGCTGGATTAGTGATACATTTTCCAACATAAGATACTCCATAAGCCAAATGGGTCCGTTTAGTGATACTTTTTCTAACATAGGATACTCCATAAGCCGAATGGGTCCGTTTAGTGATACTTTTTCCAACATAGGATACTCCAAAAGCCAATCGTTTAGTGATACCTTTCCCCAAATACAGTGGCTAGCCCTCTTCTTCGATTTTTCAAGTTCAATCTACATAGAGTTAATATTGACGCCAATACTCCAGGTGAAGCATACCCTAAAGCCGAAAGAATACCTATTTGTTCTTTATAAAATACAACTTCTTTTCCGTAATATCGAGAAATAATCAGCAATGCGGAGTTATACGTAAATAATTATATATTAAATCAACTATTTGCCCCTATAAAATCGTTAAAGGCGATTTTCCCCGTTTTTATTTATCTTATAATTTGATTATACTGATATTATTCGTTATAACGAACATACATAATCCTTATCCACTCCACTCATTCCTGACTGCCTGCTCTAAGGTTAGTAGTTCTCTAAAAAACCACTCTTTTCGACAAGATTTGAGCAAATTACTGAATAAAGCAGAGATGGTGCCGGATTTCCCCGGTGTCAGAATTGACTTCCCATAAGGAAAGGAGCGGGCAAGTGAAGAAAAAATACCACAAGGCAATACTAGGCTTGTATATTCTGATCGTTCTGGCCGGGGTAGTCTGGCACGCCGGGGGAGTAAGTGCAGAGGACACGATAAAGCTTACGGTGAATTCGCACACAACCAGCATGGCAAAGATGGCCAATATGCAGCCGGGAGATGTAACCACTTCTGACTATACCGTGATTAATGAGGGCAATGAACCGTTCAATTACTATGTGGATTTCAAATTCATGTCCGGAGACCGCGAATTGTACGATATTCTGCAAATGACCCTGCAAAAAGAGGGAGTCATTCTCTATTCCGGGGTGATGAGCAAGGCAGAGGGGCGAGTGGCTGTGGGAACATTGGCCGGTGGAGGCCAGGAAGCCATTCAAATGGATGTAACTTTTCCGTATGAGGCGGGCAATGAATATCAGGCGACAACGGCCAGTGTAGCCTTTGTGTTCACCGCTTCCGGTGAGCCCGGACCATCAGCAGAGCCAAGCGCTACGCCTTCCGCTTCTGCTACACCGAATCCGTCGGCTGATCCTAGCGCTACGCCTTCGGCTTCCGCTACACCGAATCCGTCGGCTGATCCTAGCGCTGCACCTTCCGCTTCTGCTACACCGAATCCTCCGATGGACCCAACGGCCACACCAACTGGAAGTTCGGTGCCGGGAACCATCGTCACACCGTCCGCTGCACCTTCGGCAACCGCATCACCGGGCCCGAATGAGGCTACTGTAACCGATCCGCCGGTTCCACTCGGAGGCCACAACAGCAGCGGGGGCAATACACCTTCAGCTTCACCGGGTACCGGCAGCACGGGAACCGGAACTGAAGCCGCCCCATCAGCGGACCCTGAAGCATCGCTGCCCGACAATGAGCTTCCGCTTGGGGGGCCGGATGGCGGCGATAAGCTGCCGGACACTGCTGAGCCGTGGTATAACCTGGTTCTGCTCAGTTTGGCCGCAGCGGTTGTGAGCGTGATTATCCTGCGCAGGCTGAACTCGAAGAAATAAGCTCATTACATCACAGGTTGGAGGAGAGAGTATGAAGAAGCGTTCCGGACTGGTCATTGCCGTGAAGCTGGTCTTCGTACTCTCTTTGTGTGTACTGCTCTATTCAGCCTTCCAAATCCTCAAAGCACCGGTGGAAGCGCGTCAAGCCCTGCAGATATGGGAGAAAAAGAGGGAGGAAGCTCCCAGTATATACCATAAGGGAGAAGAAACACCCCTGCCTGACGGAATGGTCTCTCCACCAGAGGGAACCCACCCGTTCAAGCCAGCCTACACTGCGGGTGATATTATCGGGGAAATTTATCTGCCCAGGCTGGATAAGCGGATTGCCATTGTGGAGGGCACAGAACGCCCGCAGCTGAAAAAGGGTGCCGGACATGATAAGAACAGTGCTCCAATCGGCGCTGCCGGCAACAGTGTGCTGGCCGGCCACCGTGACACGGTGTTCCGGGGACTCGGTGCTTTGCAGAAAGATGACCGGATTGAGGTGGAGACTGCTGAAGGTAAATTCATCTATAGCGTTACAGCCAGCACGATTGTAGACGGGGACGCCAGAGGGGTTATCAAGCAGAGCGATGAGGCCGTGCTCACGCTCATTACCTGCTATCCGTTTACTTATGTCGGCTCCGCACCGGACCGCTATCTGCTCTCAGCGGCTCTGCTTAAGGATGAGACATTGTATAGAAAGTGATACTATAGACATATGATGACACAGAGGAGATGACCTATTGAATGAAAGAAAAGCTGATAGAGCGGTTTATTTCGTATGCTCAAATGGATACCCAATCGAATGATGACAATGAAGCCTGCCCTTCCACACCCGGACAGATGGAGCTGGCCCGCAAGCTGGTAGCTGAGCTGCAAGAGCTGGGGCTGGTGGAGGTCACCGTGGACGAGCATGCTTATGTCATGGCTACCTTGCCTGCCAATACGGACAAGGAGGTTCCCGCCATTGGTTTTCTCGCGCATCTGGATACCGCGACAGATTTCACCGGTGCGGGGGTGAAGCCGCAGCTTGTCGAGAATTATGATGGCAAGGATATTGTCCTCAATGAAGCACAGGGCATCGTGCTCTCCACAGAGAGCTTCCCCGAGCTGGCCGGATATAAAGGCCACACGCTGATTACCACGGACGGGACAACCCTTCTGGGGGCGGACAACAAAGCGGGAATCGCTGAGATTATGACCGCCATGGCCTATCTGCTGGAGCATCCGGAAATCAAACACGGCAAGATCCGGGTGGCTTTTACCCCCGATGAGGAAATTGGGCGCGGACCGCATAAATTCGATGTCGCACGCTTCGGTGCTTCCCATGCCTACACCGTGGACGGTGGACCACTCGGGGAATTGGAGTACGAAAGCTTCAACGCTGCCGGAGTCAAAATCAGCTTCAAAGGGGTGAATGTGCATCCCGGAACCGCCAAGGGCAAAATGATCCATTCCGCCAAAATCGCCATGGCGTTCCATCTCAGACTGCCGTCCGGTGAGGCCCCGGAATTCACTGAGGGCTATGAGGGCTTTTACCATCTGATCTCCATGCAGGGTACAGCGGAGCAGAGCAAGCTGCAGTATATCATCCGCGACTTTGAGCGCGAGGCCTTCGAGAACCGCAAGGCGTATATTGCTGCTATTGTAGAGGAATTCCAGTCTACGTATGGAGCGGAGAATATAGTGCTGGAAATGAAGGATCAATACTATAATATGCGCGAAAAAATCGAGCTGGTGCGCCACATCGTCGACATCGCCCAGGAAGCCATGGAGAACCTCGGCATTACACCGGTGATCCGCCCGATCCGCGGCGGTACGGACGGTTCGCAGTTGTCCTATATGGGGCTGCCTACACCGAATATTTTCACTGGCGGCGAGAATTTCCACGGGAAATTCGAATATGCCTCGGTAGATGTAATGCTGAAAGCCGTTCAGGTTATAGTCGAGATTGCTAAGCTGACCGAACAGAAGGCTTAACTACTGCAGATTCCGCGTTGCACAAGTCCGCATAAGACAACAAATATTCCCCGGCTAGCTAAGCAGAAGCCCTAGCCGGGGATATTTGTGTTCGTTTCACTGACCCATTCTGCATCCGGAGTGGCTGGTGCCGGGTACTCCGGCAGTTGAGGATGCTCCATGCAGAATTCCCCACGGTAAGCTTCCCCCCAGCTTTTGATGCTTAGGAGGGCTGTCTCCAGACCTCTGCCCCACTCCGTCAAGGAGTACTCCACCTTCCTCGGTGCCTGTGGATACACCTTGCGGTGAACGAGTCCATCCCGCTCCAGCTTTCTTAGCTGGAGCGTCAGCATCCGCTGGGTGATTTCGGGGCAGAGCCTGCGGAGTTCATTGAACCGCTTCGTTCCGCTGATTAGTTGATAGAGAAGAATCCCCTTCCACTTGCCGCTTATCAGATCCAGCGTGCTCTGAAGTGATCCCTGGCCGTCATTCGAGATGGATGCTCCGCTGCTCCGCTGTACATTCATAAGCTGTGGTCCCCTTCGCCCAAATTATGTATATCGCTAATTAATACAATTGTATCACATATACTTGGAAACTAAGCAAATAACCTCTCACTGCTCCATTTGGGCGGCAGCGGGAGGTTGTGAACAGGCAGGTTTCGGGCCAGCTTCCTGATTAAGACTTAACCGGAAGCCAGCCCGGCGTATGAATCAGCGCTCTCCAGAGCGGATCGGGGATGACTAGCGCGTCTTGGGCAGCAGGGTCCAGTTCCGTCTCTATTTCATCGGCACGGCCTTCCGCCACCTTCTGCACCCAGTCCGGTTCAATCAGCAGCGGGCGGCCCAGAGCCACCAGACTGATTCCGCTGGACAGGCTCTTCAATGCATCTTCAGCACTGTACAGAGAACCGACACCGATTACCGGCAGTCCGCTGCCTGCACGATCAACGATCTGTTCAATCCGCGGACGGCTATCCTCGGTTCCACGGTGCGGCAGCGACCACAAATCCATCTGGGAGACGTGCAGATAATCCAGTCCCTCTTTCTTCAACGCATCGATAAGCGCGAAAGTCTCAGCCATTGTAATCCCCGGTGTTTCCGGTTCTTCGGGGGAGAAGCGGTAGCCGACCAGGAACGGCGACGATGCCTGTTCGTTTACCGCGCTTTTTACCGCGCGCAGAACAGCCAGCGGAAATGCCAGGCGTTTCTGCAGATCTCCGCCCCAGCGGTCATCGCGCGTATTGGAATGCGGCGAGAAAAACTGCTGCAGCAGATATCCGTTTGCACCGTGAATCTCCACGCCGTCAAATCCGGCTTCGATGGCCCGGCGCGCAGCTGCTCCGAAATCGGCGATGATGCCTTCAATTTCATTATCGGTCAGCGCACGCGGCACAGGCCCATGACCACCGCCCGGAAGCTCCGACGGCACATTGCCTGCGCTGACAGGCTGTCCGTCCGGCAGCTGCTCCGGCGGGCATTGGCGTCCGCCGTGAAAAATCTGCAGAACCGCTTTCGCGCCTTCTCCCTTAATGGCTTCTGCCAGTTGGCGCAGACTCGGGATCAGCTCATCCCGGTCAGCACCAAATTCGCCTGCGAAGCCTTTGCCTCCGCGCGATACGTATACACAGGCGGTGATGACCATTCCCGCCCCCTTGGAGCGGCGGATATAATAATCAATCTCCGGCCCGGATACCGTCCCATCCTCATTCGAGGAGAAGTTCGTCATCGGCGCCATAACTACACGGTTTTTCAAGGAAAAGCTGCTTGCGAACCGGAATGGCGCAAGCAGCGGGCTGTAATCTGTTGTGGACATGGCTAATAGATTCCTCCAATATTTAATGTTTTATTGAAAGGGCTGTTTAGTATCAGCAGGTTGCTACCGGTCACCGGGAGGGATGTCCTTCCAGATTACATTCTCGCCATAGTTTTTGCCCCAGTCATACATCATACGCAGCACTGGCAACAGACTTTGGCCATATTCCGTCAAGGAGTATTCTACTCTCGGGGGAACCTCCGCATACACTTTCCTGAATACAAGCTGGTCTTCCTCCAGTTCGCGGAGCTGGTTGGTCAGCATTTTTTGGGTGATATGGGGAATCAGCTTTTTCAGCTCACTGAAGCGTTTCGTCCCTTCCAGGCCCAGATGCCACAGAATAATCAGCTTCCACTTCCCGCCGATGACAGCAAGCGTAAGTTCCTTCTCACAGTTAATTTCCTTCAGGTTAATGCGGTCCTTAATCTCCGTTGCCAATCTGAATCAGCCCCCTTCCCTCCTTAATCATACTACAGAACACCGGCGAAACGCACATGGCAGGCGAAGCCGAAGAGCTTTCGAAATTTCCGGCGAAGCCGTAAGCACCGGTATCTTTTCCCGCTGCTATAATATTCTTGGCGTCTTCCACCCTCTCCGCCACCGTTGGGGGAACTTCACCTTTTCAGAACCGGGAGTCAAACGCTGTATCCTGAATGCGGCAGGCAGCCTGATGATGATGGAGGTTCATTTCGAAGAGGGAGCCGAGGGGTATGAGCATAGCCATCCCCATGAGCAGATGAGCTACTGTCTGCGCGGAAGTTTCGAATTCCGTATTGACGGTAAAAAGTA
The DNA here is from genome assembly GCF_000758705.1 of Paenibacillus graminis. Lineage (NCBI taxonomy): Bacteria > Bacillati > Bacillota > Bacilli > Caryophanales > Paenibacillaceae > Paenibacillus > Paenibacillus graminis. The sequence continues at coordinate 6,849,727 of NZ_CP009287.1, forward strand.
TAAGGTGAGCGCAGGCGAGAGTATTGCCATACCGCCTAACGCCAAACATGGCGTAACCACACTGGAAGCAGACTCAGCACTGCTCGATGCCTTCACGCCTATCCGTGAAGATTTGCTTAAGCGCTAGAAGGGCTGATCTCAGATTAATGAGGAATCCTGCCAACCGCTGTACAATAAGCACCGCCCGTCCGGTCTCCCGGGCAGGCGGTGCTTGGTTATTCCAGATTCGCATGGTTGCCGAACATCCGGGTAGAGGTCTGGCCGGTCTCTTCCATCATCCGCAGAATCACGGCATCATAGAAGAGCAGCAGAGTCTGCTCAAACAGCGAGGCCATTGGCTGGATGGTAATCCGGCCTCCATCCGCCTGCTCCTTGGGCGCACCCGGCAGCTTGACGACATGATCGGCCAGCAGTCCGATGGACGACTCCGGGGAGAGGGTCACCGCCACTACGGCGGCTCCCACAGCCCGGGCCTTCACTGCCATAGACAGCAGGCTTGCCGTCTCGCCGGACCCGGTGCCCAGCACAAGCACATCGCCCGGCCCAATCCCCGGCGTTACCGTTTCGCCGACTACATAGGCATCCTTTCCGGCATGCATCAGCCGCATGGCGAAGGCCCGGCCCATGAGCCCGGAGCGGCCGGCGCCGGCGACAAAAACCCGGCCGGAGCGCAGCAGCAGCTCCGCCATCTGCTCAGCCTCCCCTGCTCCGAGCTGCGCAACCGACCGCTGCAGCTCATTCACAATTTCCTGCGCATAGCTGAATGTATTCATAAGCGGCTCAGGCTTGGCTGACCAGGCGCTTCATTTCCGCCGCCGCTGCCTTCTGATCGCTTTCGCCGGTAATCCCGCCGCCAACGATGACCAGATCAGGACCGGCTGCAATCACTTCAGGCAATGTGTTCAGCTTGATGCCGCCGGCAATCGCTGTTTTGGCCTGTTTCACTACACTTTTGATTGCCTGCAAATCAGCAAAAGAGTTTTTCCCCTCCGCCTGATGGTCATAACCGGAATGCACGCAGACATAATCCACACCGAGGGCGTCTACTTCGGCAGCTCTGGCCGCAATGTCCTTGACGTTGATCAGGTCCACCAGAATCTCCCGCCCGCTTTTCTTCGCTTCCTCAACGGCCCCTTTAATCGTCGAGTCATCGGACACACCGAGTACGGTTACGATGTCTGCGCCTGCTTCAGCCGCCTTCATCACCTCGTACCCGCCGGCATCCATTATTTTCAGGTCAGCCAGCACGGTCAGGGCCGGAAAGGCTTCCTTAATTGCCTTCACAGCATGCAGGCCTTCATTAATGACAATCGGTGTGCCGATCTCCACGATATCAATAAATCCGGCGACTTCCGAGACAATTTCCTTGGCTCCATCAATATTTACAAGGTCCAGCGCTAATTGCAGCTTCATCTATTCAAGCCCCTTTTCAATAGTTTTAAGTAAGTGCTTCACCTATTGTAGGTTCATAACTTTAGCAAGGGAAGTAGGCACTTTGCCGTATTGTAGTTACCTGAAGGATACTATTGTGCGGGTACAGGACTGCCTAAGGGGAAGGCATTCAGAAAATCATGTCGGTTTTTTTCGCAATTTTCGTAAAAATACTGCATTTTCATTAAAGCTATGCTAACATACACCTTGTTTACAGATTGGAACAACATGAAATCACTAAAAGAGGTGTGCAATGAACCAAACGGAACACCAGGAGTTTAATTTGGTTAGGCTGACCTGGCCTATTTTTCTAGAGCTGTTTCTGTTCATGCTAATGGGAAGTGTCGATACGTTCATGATCAGCTCCGTGTCTGATGATGCGGTGTCCGGCGTGGGGGCGGCCAATCAGATTATAACTATGGCTATACTCGTGCTCAGCGTGATCGGCAACGGGGCGGCCATTGTCGTTTCGCAATATCTCGGATCCAAGAAGCCCAAGGAGGCGGCGGAGGTCACGGGCAATGCCGTTACACTCAATCTGGCCGTAGGCATTATTCTTAGTACAGCCATGCTGATCTTCGGGGGAGCGCTGCTGGGGGCGCTGAATGTGACAGGGGATATTCTTGTACATGCCAAAATTTATATTCATATTGTCGGAGGCGGGATTTTCCTGCAGGCGCTGATCAATGCCTTGGCGACGACCATACGAACCTACGGTTTCACCAAACAGACCATGATGGTTTCCCTGCTGATGAACCTTATTCACGTAGCCGGCAACTATCTGCTGATTTTCGGACATTTCGGTTTGCCTGCGCTGGGTGTGCAGGGAGCGGCGATTTCTACTGTAGCCAGCCGTTTGATCTGCCTCGTTATTTTTTTCCTGCTGCTCTATAGAATTATGGAGGTGCGGGTGAAACTGACTTATTACATTCATCTTTCCAAAAAATATGTGCTGCAAATTCTCAAGATCGGCATCCCGTCGGCTTTTGAATCGGTGATCTATCAATCCTGCCAGCTGATTTTTACCTTATATATTACGTATCTGGGCGCAGAGGCCATGGCTACCCGCCAATACGCCCTGAATATCTCCAGCTATATTTTTTTGTTCAGCGTAGCCGTGTCGATGGGCACCTCGATTATTGTCGGACATCTCGTGGGTGCGAGACGGCCGGAGGAAGCCTACAAGCGGGTGTTCAGCAGTGTGAAATGGGCACTGCTTGTCACGGTCATCATTGATGCTGCCGTCATTTTCTTCCGCGTGCCGCTAATGGGACTATTCACGGATAACCTGGATATCGTCGCGATGGGCGCCCAGGTGATTCTGCTCAGTATTTTCCTGGAAACCGGGCGAACCTGCAACCTGGTCATTATCAACTCGCTGCGGGCCTCGGGCGATGCCAAGTTCCCTGTCTATATGGGCCTCATTTCGATGGTCTGCATCAGTCTTCCGCTTGGCTATGTCCTGGTATTCCAGCTTCATCTGGGCCTGGCCGGCGTCTGGCTGGCTACTGCTTTTGACGAATGGCTCAGGGCAGTAATTATGTATTTCCGCTGGAAGAGCCGGGCCTGGGAGAAGCATAGCCTGATTGAACACGAGACGGCTGAGCCTGCTGTCCCAGCCGCCGCAACGGCACATTGATCTGCGGGAACGAAAAAGCGGTTCAACCTGATCTCTTCAGATCCGGTGAACCGCTCTTCTTTTACATAGCAAGTTCCAATTGATAACAGAGAAGGGTGAAGGTCACGATGAGAATGGATGAATCGAAAGAAACACAGTCTGAGCGGTTCAATACCCTTGCTTCCGGCTGGAGCAACAGTGATGAAGCGATACGGCAGGCCGAAAAGGCAGTCAACGTCCTTGGTATACAAAGCGGACAGAGCCTCCTGGACGTAGCCTCCGGCACCGGTGTGATTCTCCACTAAGGCTCTTCCTCCAATACAGCTCCCAATAACGCAAGGGAACCATAACACGGCCTTGTTTTAGGGCCGAGACCACTCTCCAATTTTCTTCTTTATTTCCTACCTGTGCCGTTTTTTGACCAGCAACTAAGGTGATAGTTTCGCTTCCCGGGTAATGGTGACGGTTTTGGACAAGTTATTCCATTGTACCGAGATGCCAGGTATTTTTTGGACCACCTGCAAAGGAACCATGGTTACTCTATTGGTAAATATACGGGGCCATATACGTATCCATTGAATGGTTATTCATCCTAACTTCAATATTGAAGGGGCCGCTGAAGCTGTTCCGATGGTCAGGGCGCTTCCAGCGATCAGCAGGGATGCGGTGAGCCATCCAATGACGCCCGTTTTCAAACACTTTTCCATGTTCTATTACCCTCTTTTCTTATTCCATTTTTAGTCATTCACTCCTATAATTCAGACACACGAGAATCCAAAAAGTTATAAAATCAAACCGGGCGATCCTGGATTCCTGACCAGCATTCAGGAGAACCTAGCTACCGTAGTTCAGGTGCAGATTGGCCAGGGAACGACAGCTGTTTGATTTCTTCAATCAGCACAAGGAACAAGTTGCAATCCTTGCCCCAGTTCACTGTTTCTACTAATCTGAAATATTGACCATTGGAATATTATAGAATATTATTACATCAATATAACAAAATTATAGTTCTGGGAATACAGTTAGGTGGTTTTTACATGATTCCTACTACAGCCACGATTCGCGATGCCCTAGCGACGTATCTGTCGCAGCAGGGGATGTCCATTCATCAATTTGCCGGACAAGCCGGAATAAATTCAGGTACGCTCAGCCGGGTGCTTAAAGGTCAGCAGCCGATTGCCATGAGTCACCTGGAGCGGATTACCAAGGGGATGGAGCTTCCGGAGGACCATTTCTACACCTTATACGTGGACGAATGCTTCTATTATTCGTCACCAACTTGGCGGCGTCTGCGGCCATTTCTTTTACGTTCAGCAGAGTTGGGACGTCTCGATTGCATCGAACAGGTCGTTCAGAATTTGCTAGAGAATCTAACTTATGCCCCTATGCTGTTCGAAGTGGCGGAAGGGCTGTTTCTGGAGGGGCTGTGGCAGGCTGCAGAGTTATTATATAAGAATGTGAGCGCCAGCGAGAAATATCAGAATTCCGAACGGCTGGCGGTGTGTCAATTCCGTTTGTTTCGGATTGCCCTTGGCGACGATCAGACCCAGAATTTGCAGGCGGCTCTCCTCTTCGAATGTTACCTGGACCGGCTGGATGAAGCGGATCAATTGGATGGTTTGAAACATTTGGGCCATGTCTATGGTTCAATGCGTCGGTGGCATAAGGTGGATGAACTAGCGAAGGAGATGCTGCGATTAGCAACTATCCGTTATAATCTCCAGCGCCGGTCGGACCGTAGAGAGATTAACGAGAAAACCCCCGAGAAACCCCTCTACTTCTATATTCTGTACGCGCAGCTTATCCGTTCAACTGTATGTGAGGAATTTGGAGACTACAAATCAGCATTAGATTGGGTGTCCCTCTATATGGATGGAAGCTGGATACAAGAAGACAATGAAGAAGTGAAGCGAACTATAGCTCAGTTTCAGGAGTGGGGCACCGCGAACAGCCTGCTCTATCGAGTGTTGGCAGGACAATATGAGGCGCTCTCTGAATATGTCGAATATATCTCCCTCCGTACAGATGAGATATTTATTGCTTTATACAACATTATCTTATCGGCTAACCGCTATGATTGGAATGTTGATTACATTCTGGAGCGGTTTGCTGCCTATATCCCCTATCAGACATATTCTACAGAATTTGGCGAATACAATCAGCAGGTTATGTCAGATCAACACAACCGATTCCTCGTTGAACTGGCAGTTTATTATTTACATAATAAGTGCAAAGAAGGGATTAACTTCATCCTGCAAAGTTTGGAATCATCTGCTAGAATCAATAACGAAGGCACGGTCATCAAATGTGTCGATCTATTCGAACAGCATCGGCATCTCGCAGATGAAGAAGAGAAGGAGCAATACAAACTTCTGATTAGAAAGGTGCAGGACTCACATGAAAAGAAAACTCATTATTCTTCTAGCTTCCTTTAGTCTGGCTGTTGCAATTATTCTACCTGTCGGTACTATTGACTCCATAGCAATCAGTAGTAATCAAATGTTGGTTCAAACCATGGGGCACGGTTATGGTGGTGGCTAAAGTTTACTGTGCAGCAATGATTTGATTCCAGTTGTTTTCACTGCCCTTCGTTTTCACCAAAGTCCGCAGGCCTACCGATCGGCGTTCCCGGTACATCGGGAGCGTTGGTCTTTTTATACAGCCTTTATCCCCCAAATTATACACAACTTATCCACAATGAACGAAAATCATAATTTTCCTAAACAACAAGAACAAAATCACTTTAATAACAAATTTCTAACGAATACTGTAACGGCTCCGGCGTCCGAGCCAGCCCGGAAAGCAGACTATTTCGCAAACTAGCGTCTTCTCTGTCCGCTTTATTCAGTTGATGGAGCCCATAGAGCAATTCGCCTGAATCCCTCAGTTTCCTTTCTCTATCGCTTCTTTATGCTTGGCGGCGAACTGCTCCGGCGTTACCGCCTTACCAAACAGCGCCTGAATCATATCCAGGTGGATCTGTGCGGCGCCCGGCTTCATCTGCACATCCGCAAACAAGGTGAGGCTGCTGGCATGATTGAGCTCGTTAAGCAGATCCACGTAGAGGTGCGGCAGCTCTGAATTTGAAGTATCGACTTTTGTTGCCGGAATAACGCCTGCGGTGGTTACAGAATCCTGTCCCCACTTGGCTACAAAGTACTCGACAAATGCTTTGGCTTCTTCCTTGACCTTGGAGGATTCTGCTACGAACAGGCCCACACCGGGTCCGCCTACCCAACTGTTGATGTCCCCCTTGCCGCCGTCTACAGTAGGGAACTTGAAGAATTTAACCTTGTCCTTGAACTCCTGCCGGATATCCGGATTGGTGGTAAAGTTAGGCAGCTCCCAAGTTCCCGTCAGATACATGGCCGCTTGTTCATTCACGAACTCCGACTTGCCTTCATCGTTGGATAATCCGTTAAAGCCCTTATTGAAGGCGTTCAAATCCACCAGCGTCTGCACCTCCACCGCCGCCCGGATCAGCCCCGGATCGTCAAATGAGCCTGTCCCATTCGTCGCTTTCTTCAAGGTATTGCTTCCTGCGATCCGGTCAGCCAGATACATGTACCACAGCGAGCCGGTCCAGCGGTCTTTGTTGCCCAAGGCGATCGGGGCTATACCGTTATCGGAGAGCGTTTTCACAACATGCTTGAATTCATCATAGGTTGTCGGTACTTGCAGATTATATTTAGCAAAAATGTCTTTGTTATAATAAACCGGCGAGATATTCAGTTCAATGGGCAGAGCATAGGTTTTGCCATCCACCACGTAAGCTTCGGTAGTACCGGGAACGAATTTATCCTTAAGTGGTTCACCGCCCAGGACATCATCCAGCGGGGCGAACAATCCGCCTTTTACATAAGGCTCCATGAAGCCTGCCGCCCAGGTGATGCCTACATCCGGCAGCTCGTTGGAGGCCGACAGCACCTTCAGCTTGTTCTTGTACTGCTCGTTCTCTAAGACTTCCTGTTTGATCGTGACGTTCGGATAATCCTTTTGGTAATCGTCAATGATCTGTCCAACCAGTTTATTCTGCTGGGCCGAGATTCCCGCCGGCCATAGATGCATCATTGTGATGGTAACTTTCTGTGCCTGTGTACCAGTGGATGCCAAGGCATTGGCCGGGGAACCTGTGCTGATCCCGTTCCCGCCGCAGCCTGACAGAACGAGTCCCAGCATAGACGTCAATACCAGGTTTTTGGTTATCTTGTTCCTTGGCATTCCTACAACCTCCATATTTTTTTATACGGTTAATGTAAACGCCATCATTTACATTTTAGCATCGCGGCCGGAGGACGATAAGATCACGATTATTGGTTATAATTCCACTTTTATTAGATTTCGCTGCGCCCATTCTTCATTTGATGGCGGTAACGGCTGGGACTCATGTCTTCCAGGGACTTGAACACCTTGATGAAATATTTATCCGTACGGTAGCCCACCCGTTCACCGATCTCTACAATCGGCAGGCTTGTCTGCAGCAGCAGCTCCTTGGCCCGCTGAATTCTCAGGCGGGATAAATATTCGCTGAACGGCACTCCGGTCTGCTCCTTGAAAAGCACGCTGAAGTAGCTGGCATTTAAGTGAATCCTGCCGGCCACTTCAGCCATGGTCAGCTGCTCATGCAGATGCTGCTCCACATAAGCCAGGGCTTCTTTTACCGGCTCTCCCATACCCGCCGTATCCGGATCGATCTCCATCAGCTTGTGGTCCACCAGCTTTTCCAGCTTCTCGCGGCGCTGCTGCTCTTCTTCCTGCTTCAGAGCGGCTTCGACCACCTGCACCAGTTCCTCCTTGTCCAGCGGCTTCAGCAGATAATTGACCGCCCCCAGCCTGAGCGCCTGCTGCACATAATCGAATTCAGCATAACCGGAGATGACAATAATGACCGGCTTCCGCACTTGCCCCTCCAGCGAGCGGATCAGATCCAGTCCACTGACCTCAGGCATGCGGACATCCGTAATCAGCAGATGCACCCGCCCATGCAGCAGCCGCTCACGCGCATCGATTCCATTATCCGCCGTTTCGACGATATACCGGCCAGCCGCCCACACCTCCAGTGTCTGCCTGATGCCCTGCCGCGTTCTCGGCTCATCGTCCACAACCAGAATCGTCCTATTGCCCAGGTTCATAGGTATGCCCTCCATTGTCCGGAATTTCAAAAGTAATCACCGTGCCCTCGGAAAGTTTGCTCTCAATGTTCAAACCTTCCACGCCTGTTCCTTCCGCTTCATAATACAGCTTGAGCCGGCGCTGTACGTTCACAAGTCCTATTCCCGTTCCCTTAGCGGAGATGGATGGGCCGCCTTCAAGCGCACTGTACAGGGACTGCAGGGTATCTGCATCCATCCCTGGCCCGTTGTCCTGAACGGTGATTTGCGTCCAGCCTTTACGCTTGGCCGGGGCAACCCTGACACTAACCGTTCCGCTGCCTACCCGGCTCTCCACCCCATGGAGAATGGCGTTTTCGACAATGGGCTGAATAAGCAGCTTAGGCACCGGTACAGCAGCCTCCTCGGGACCAAGCTGAATATTCCAGGATAAGCGGTCCCCCATCCGCATCTCCATAATTTTCAGATACCGCTGTACTTGTTCCATTTCTTCCCCTAATGTAACCCACTCATCCTTGTTCGGGTTTCCGATAATGTACCGGAACAGTCTCGACATGACGACAACAAGCCCGGCCAGCTCCTCTTCGCCCTTCTCCTCAAGGGACCAGTTGAAGGCCTCCAGCGTATTGAACAGGAAATGGGGATTGATCTGCGCCTGGAGCGCCTTTAGCTCCGTCCGGCTCTGCAGCACTTCCTTTTCATACACGACCCGGATCAGATCATTCATATTGGCGATCATGCCGTTATAGGTATTATTCAGCTCTCTAAGCTCTATTGTGGATACCGACTCCGGGTTAGGCGTTAGCACCCCAAGCCTGGACTTGCGCATCGCCCGGATCAGCTGGATAATCGGCCTCGTGATCATGGTGGACAGCACAAAAGACATAATCAAAAAGAGCAGGGTTCCGAACCCCCCCGAGACGAGCAGTACAGTCCTCAGAACAGAGAGGCCTTTGGTAACATAACTTACCGGAGTGAGCACGAGCAGCGTCCAGTTAGTCTTGTCTGAGCGCAGCTTCACCTGCACGTATTCCTTGCCCCGGAAGCTGACCGTCTGGTCCTTGCTGGCAAGCAGCGGCAGCAGCTCCGCCTGCGGTTCCTCACTGCTGCCGAGCAGCTCGCCTTCGTTATTCACCAACAGCACAGACTCGCCCCCGTCGCTGCCGGACAGCGGATCATCAAGCTGGAAATAGCTGCGCTGGATACGGGCCATTAAATAGCCCCCCCGCGAGAACCAGCGGTCCATCAGGCTGACCTGGCGGATGGCCAGCAGGCTCTCTTCGTCGTTTGGGTCGACTCCAATCCACACCAGTCTGCCCTTTTGGGTATTGGCTGCGGTGATATAGGCATTATTGATCCTTGTCTCCAGGCTGCCGTCCTTGATAGGGAACAGCAGCCGGTAATCTGCTGTGTACAGCTCCAGAGAACCCACGCTTGGCATGTATGCCTGATAGCTGGAGATAATCTGCAGCAGAGACTGCCGCTGATTGAAGGTAACGGATTTGCCGTCAAGCTCTTCCGTCAGCAGCTGTTGAATGGTCGGATGATTCGCCACCTGCTCCATCAGGCTGTCGATTTGGCCGATCAATGCATCGAGTCTGCCGTTCGCCTGCACCGCAGTCTGCTGGATATGCCGTTCCGCATTATTTTTCAGCAAATAGGAGACCCTGTTGTACACGAATGCACCGGACACAGCAATAATAATCAGCATGACAAGCAGGAAGCCAATGAATATTTGATTGCGCAGCGTATTCAATTCTTTAATTTTCCCATACACTTCGGATACCCCCTTCCCCATGGCAGCGTTTCCAACCTTATTCTCCAAAAGTTCAGCCGATGGTCAAGACGAATTAGCTTCCCTTAGCCAGGCACGGTAAAAAGCCCCCAAGCATCCCTTGAATGGGTTACGTTAAGGGCCATCGCTTGGATCAGATGAACAGGAACGGTGTGATCCGCCCTTTATCCAGAGCCACGGTGAATTCCTAGTTTATGTATATAAATTATCATGAATATAATATCTGCTTCTTCAAGATATTTGTCAATCCGCAAAGCACAAAAAAATAGCCCGCTCCGTAAAAGAAGCCGACTGCTAAAGGATATTCGCTGGTGCAAGCCCAGATTTATAAGGTGGCTGTCAGAAACGGCGGATTACGTAATGGTGATCCCCTTCTTAATTGCCTTCATGTCCGAATTCGTGTTCACAAGCATAGGCAGTATCTTCATGCTTCTAGTCATCGGAGAGTTGCATTGCCAGCAGGTAGGCACATATTGAAAGGCAAAATTATCGCGCATCCATCCTGTGCAACCCTCTTTGGTGCAAGACCAAATGGCTGTGTCTTCCTGGGGAAGATCCTCCAGTGCTTTTTTACGAAAATACATAAGTACCCCTCCTTGGTTCGAATTGAGAAGATTTCCGCCCCCCTGAAGAGGCGTTGTGGCGGGCCAGCGGCTGAGGTTAAAAAAAAAGCTGCCCTCAACTTGTGTTAAGGGCAGCTTTGATTTCACATTACAGTTTTACAACGTTTTCGGCTTGGGGTCCACGAGCGCCTTGAGTTACGTTGAACTCAACGCGTTGGCCTTCGTCCAAAGACTTGAAACCGTCGCCAGTGATTGCGGAGAAGTGTACGAATACGTCGCTTCCGCCTTCAACCTCGATAAAACCGAAACCTTTGTCTGCGTTGAACCATTTAACTGTACCTGTTTGCATGATATTACCTCCAAAATTTTATTTAACACATGTCCTTTTATTCCTACGTATTGTACGAACAAATAAAAATTCACACATTGTAAAAGGATTCATAAGCACAAATGATAACCCTTTACAATATGTGAATTAAGGTTTAACTTTATGTTTAAATTCATTGTAGCACACTAATTCTTCAAAAGCAAAGAAATAACTAAAAATAAAAATATTCTGCCCGGTCGCTGAACCTCCACTATGGCCTAAACCGGGCAGCTGCAAGGATTAGTCGATATATCCAGCCAGCCCTTTATCCATTAAATAATCCATTTCCGCATCGAGAATGCTCTCCACGGTCAGTTCATCCAGCTTTACATCACGCTGGGCGACGACATAGTCCACCAGATCATCATTGTCGATGTCCACCTCGCCTTTGGCATTTGCCTTGGCCTTATTAATAAAGGTCTGTTCATGCTTGAGCACTAGCCGGATCAGCTTGGGGTCCACGTTCGTCTGTGCAGCCAATACATCCACCAATTCCTGCTCATTTACTTGATCACTCATACTATTTCTTCAGCTCCTCGGCATTTATGCTGCTAACCCGAAATAACGATCTCCGATTCTTACGACATTGTCATGGAAGCCGCAAGTTTGGCGAAACCAAACTTAAGCCCCTTCTGGAAAATCCCATCATCGATGATGCCGACGAAAGAGCGGCATGGATGTTATTGTACCCTAACTCCCGGCTCAGCCGCATCTCTCACTTCCACCACGCAAGTGAGGGAACCTCTGCCGAACCGGCATAGACCGGCTCGCCGATGCGCGGTGTCGCCAGTCGAACGCCGTGTGCCTTAGCCGCTGAGAAGACCCGCTCCACCGGATCGGTCCAGTCATGCATCGACAGGGTAAATGCCGCCCAGTGAATGGGGATCATCAGTGCCCCGCGAACATCCAGATGCGCCTGAACCGTCTGCTCCGGAAGCATATGAATATCCGCCCATCGGGGATCATATTGGCCGCATTCCATCAGTGTCAGATCGAAAGGGCCATATTTCTCGCCAATTTCGGCAAAATGGGGGCCATAACCGCTGTCGCCGCTAAAAAAGATCTTCGTCTCTGCTCCCCGGATAATCCAGGAGCACCAGAGCGTGGAGTTGCGGTCCAGGAGGCTGCGTCCGGAAAAGTGCCGTGCCGGAGCACTGGTCAGAGTAAGCCCCGCATACTGGATCTCATCCCACCAGTCCTGTTCACGGATCTTCTCCCGGCTCACTCCCCAGCGCTGCAGATGGGCGCCGACGCCAAGCGGTACAATGAACATGCCTACCTTGTCCTTTAACTGCTTGATCGAGCCATAATCGAGGTGGTCATAATGGTCATGGGAGAGCAGCACAGCATCTATGCGGGGAAGCTCCGAAATCTCAACCGGCAGCTGCTTGCTGTAACGCCTGCCGCCAACGAACGGAAATGGGGAAGGCGAGCGGCCGAGCATAGGGTCCAGGAACAAGGTCACTCCGTCCATCTCCAGCAGCACCGCGGAATGCCCGAACCAGGTCACACGGGTATCCCCGCTCTCCTGAATTGAACCGGGCAGCAGCTTCTCAGGAATCAGGGGCTGCGGAGGCCGTGAGCGGGGGTTGCCTTTGATGAAATCCTTGAGAATGGAAAAGCTGCTTCCCGCGCTGTTCTCCATCATCGCAGTTGCAGCCGGATAGACAAATTTGCCATCCTTATAGTTCAGCGAGCGGCTTATGATTTGCTTTTCCTTTCTGGAAGCCCGTCGTCCAAAAGCGGGATAAAAGGTCATTACAATGTAAGCCGCTGCGGCCAGCACCACAAGGGATACAGCGATCATAATTAAGGTCATGGTCCAGCCTTCTCTCCGGCATAGTAAGATCATGGACATATTATAAAGCGGTCCAGGCCGGCGGGGCAAATGTTGCGCGCTAACTCACTGTGAAGGCTACAAATTCCAGCCGGGAATTTTGCGCAGATCGCCGTCCCAGATCTGGACGGTGCTCTGTACCGGCACATCAGCCGGAGAGGAGGCTGTGCGGATATAACAGGAGTCTATCCCCACCGCCGCCGCACCGGCCATATCCGTACGCGGATCGTTGCCGATCATGATCGCAGAGCTTAGATCCGCCCCATATTTCTCCGTCAGGTAGCGGTAGAACAGCGGGTCCGGCTTGCTGATCCCTGCCTCTGACGAAATCGCCACACCGTCGAATAAATGCAGGATGCCCAGCATGGTGAGTTCGGCTTCAATGAAGGTTTTCTGGCCGTTGGAGAGGAGAAATACCTTTTTGCCGCTTGATCTTAAGCGCCGAAGAATTCCCTCCACCCCGCTATATAGGGAGATCTTAATCATCGACAAGGTGCGCAGCCATCTTACAGTTTCATGCAGCCAGGCCTGTCCCGGATTACCGCCCAAATCGCGGGCCACCGCACGGAACACCTCTTCCATCACGAAGTCCGGATACGCACAGTGCTGTGCAGCTGCAGCCAACTGCCGGTCCCGCTCCTGCAGAAAACGCTGCTGCAGCTCCACTCCGGAAATATTCAGCCCATGATAACTGAAATGGAGCGACAGCCGCTCCCAGATTTCCGGCCGCTCCTCATCCGTTTCAATATCAATCAGTGTGCCATACAGATCAAAAATGTAAGTCTGATACATACTTTCCCTCCTGACCGTTTCTGAAGCTGTTGCCAATATTTTCATTGTAAACCGATCCATGGTTTATGCAACAATTTCGCGATTCATGACGTTTAGAAGTTAATAGAATCGGTACCCGAGAATTAAATCAAAGGAGTATACCTATGAACGCTGCCCTGAAAACAAGTGCAATCCTGCTAACCCTTTCACTTGCTCTTACAACTGGAGGAGTCTCGGCAGCCCCTAGCGCTGCATCGGCATCTAATCACGGCACCGTACAGTCACCCTCTGCTGCGGCTGCAAAACTCTCCATATCCGTAAATGGTTCTGCTCTTTCCGAGCCCGGCTTCCAGTCTCCCGGCAGCAAAGAGCCGCTGCTTCCTCTGCGCGCCGTTGCCGATGCACTCGGCTTCACCGTGGCCTGGAATGCGCAGACGAAAGCCGTTGACCTGCATAAAGGCAGCATTTTCACCAGCGTACAAAGCGGCAAGGACCGCTATGCCGTCAATAAGATGTATATCCAGCTCGGAACTGCTCCGCAAACGAAGCAGAACAAGCTGTATGTCCCCGCCTCTTTTGTAAGCAAAGTGCTGCGTCAATCGATTAGCATGGAGGGACAGCAGATCGTGGTCAACCCGGCAGCAGAGCATATCAGTGAGACCGGTGTCATCACAGCCATTACCGATGCCGGCAGCTACCAGTCGGTACGTATCCGGGGTATCGGCACCGAAGGAATGATTCTGAACGTGGGGAAGGATACCAAGCTTACCCGCCAAGACGGTTCTGAGCTGGCCTTCAGCGAGCTTCATATCGGCATGACTATAGAAGCGCAGCACTCTCTGATTTCCACCCGCAGCCTCCCCCCGCAAACACCGGCCTACCAGATCACTGTACTGGACGGGGAGACAGGGGAAGAGCTGCTTGGCACGGCAGGCACGGTCCAGCAAGTCACTACAGCGGAGGATGGCACGGCCAGCATTCGCATCCGCGGCAGTGCACTGAGCGAGAAGTCGCAAAACGAGGTTGTTCTTCGCCTGGCGAAGGACACGGTCATCATTAATGAGAATGGTGAGGCAGCGTCCTCCGCCGATGTGATCCAGGGAGCCGAAGTGATCAGCTTCTACAGCCCCTTGCTGACCCGCAGCCTGCCTCCATCAGGCACAGCTTTGAAGGTGGTTCTGAAGGCCGATAAGCTTTAAGAAAGGCTCCAGATTTTTATTAATAAAACAGCCGCGGCCCTGCAAAATCGGGGGCGCGGCTGTTTTACTGTGTTGAACCGCACTTGGCCCGGCTCCGACACAGCGAAGACCCTGCAGGCAGCCCGCAGAGTCTTCAAAAGGTGAGAAGTGAATATTTAGTTATGCCAGGTTCCACAGGCTAGGGTACTTTTCCGGTAAACAATCGACGCCATCTCGATTTGTTTTTGCCTTTCAGATAGTACATGGGTGAAATCAACTACCTTTCGGAATACACATTACATGCCGTTCCAATCGCTATAATTGACACCTTCCACTTCCCACCTGTTTATTATTACCCTTTATCCGTGCGAAGTAAGCAGCCTGTACAAAAAAAAAGAGGACTTCCCGATACCATCTGCATGGCTGCGGAATATCCTCTGTGCGGTAAAACTATTATTTCTTCTGCGCCAACCGTTGTTTGAACTTATCCACACGGCCGCCAGTTTCGGTATCTCTTTGTTTACCAGTGTAGAACGGGTGGGATGCGGAGCTGGAGTCCACACGGATCACTGGATAAGTGTTGCCGTCTTCCCATTCCATAGTTTCATTGGACGATTTGGTGGACGAGCTCAGGAATTTGAAACCTACGCTGGCATCCAGAAAAATCACCTGGTTGAATTTAGGGTGTATGCCTTCTTTCATTGTAGTAACCTCCTTCCCGTACATATACAATCTCTATGGCAAAATGAAGCGATCTCTTGGGAGATAACTAAATCCACAGATTTACACGCCATACTATCATACGCTATCGGGAGCGCTGAGTCAATCACCTAAATTAATCCAATATCCGCTGCATGTGTAAAAGCTCACTCCGCACGCTGAACCCGGCAGCTTCCAGCCAGCTGCGTGTTCTATCGTCTGAAGACGGGGTATGCACCGTGCTCAGGCTGACCCCGCTTCCGCTATAGCTGAAGATACGGCTAAGCAGCAGATGGATAAGCCTCCCCCCGGCAGGGAGATCCTCGCGCAGCTTGCCTGGATACAGCTGAATCCCGCTGAGCTGCCCCGTCCCCGAATATACCCGCCGGAACTGGACGTACCCCAGTGCGGCTCCGTTCTGCTCAGCAATCAGACAGCGTCCGTCCTTGAGGCTGGGCCAGTGGGTCTGCCAGGGACCGGAATAGTCGTAGAAGGGCAGCGCTGCCGCCTCTGCAGCTGCACCCTCACGAATCTGCAGACC
Organism: Paenibacillus graminis; assembly: GCF_000758705.1. Lineage (NCBI taxonomy): Bacteria > Bacillati > Bacillota > Bacilli > Caryophanales > Paenibacillaceae > Paenibacillus > Paenibacillus graminis. The sequence continues at coordinate 6,865,638 of NZ_CP009287.1, forward strand.
GGATTCATTATAATCCCCGGAAGCTTGTTCAGGCTCCGCTGGAACGGCAAACCCACCGTCCAATGCGTAGAACAGCGTCGTTCCTTGCCCTCGGTAGCCATACTTTTCATATAAGGCAATCGCAGGCTCGTTCTGCACAAAGGCTTCCAGCGTTGCTGTCTTCGCTCCGGCGAGCCTGTATCTGCGTATGTTCTCTTCCAGCAGATGTCTGCCCATTCCCTGGCCCCTGTGGGCCGGAAGGACGGCAGTCCCTCCATTCCAGGCCATTATCTCCCCGTTTACCGTACGGAGCCCGTTCAGGGTGAAGCCTACCGCCTGCCCGTCCGCATAGAGCATGATGGATTCTTCCGGCAGCAGATCCTCCCGGTGAAACCTGCCCAGGAACGTCCGGCAGTCCATCTGCAAATTCGCATAGTAATCCTGGAACCCTGCATTCCAGGCAGCGAGCGTGTCCTGCAGAGGAATTTCGCCCAATGTTCTAAACGTAACCATTACAGGGACTTCACCATCCCGCCGTCGATCAGCAGAGACTGGCCGGTAATATAGGTATTGGCAAAAGAGCCCAGGAACACGGCTGCTTTGCCGAACTCCTCCGGCGTTCCGCTTCGTCCGGCCGGAATCTGGGCCAGCGCCTCCTGCTCGACCTGCTCGCGGGAGATGCCGCGGGCATCCGCCCGCTTGCCGTCCAGCTGCAGAATCCGGTCGGTGCTGATGCGGCCGGGTGCAAGCGAGTTAATCAGGATGCCCTCCGGAGCAAGCTCGGCCGCAAGCGTCTTGAACAGCGCGCTCACCCCCGCCCGGAAAACATTGGAGAGGATCAGGCCGCCAATCGGCTGCTTGATCGAGACCGAGCTGACGCCCACGATGCGGCCCCCGCCGCTTGAGCGCAAGTAAGGCAGCGCCTCCCGGATCATGCGCACCGTGCCCATCAGCGTAAGCTCATAGCCGCCGTTCCAGTCCGCGTCGATCATCTCCTCAAAGCCTCCACCCGGAGGGCCTCCGGCATTGGTGACCAGCACATCCAGCCCGCCCCCATATTCGGCGGCGGCTTCAATCGCCCGCCCGATCTCCTCCGGGCGGTTCACATCCATCTGCACCGCGGCTACCTCATGCCCGGTTGCCTCTGCAATGGTCCGCCGGGCCGCTTCAAGCTGCTCCAGATTCCGGCTGGCGATGGTCACCTTCGCGCCTTCGCGTGCGAATTCCAGCGCGGTCGCTAGTCCCAGCCCCTTGCTGGCTGCTGCGACAAATACCGATTTCCCTGTAAGACCCAAATCCATTCTCTACGCCTCCTTGTTCCGGCACCCCGGGCCCGGTTGCCTGAATGAAGCTTACCGCAGCCGAAGCTCAGGTTTCCGTACTGTAGTTCCGGTAGTGTTAGTACCCATGCTGCCAATAATCAGCAGCGGATAGACTAATTTTAGTACAGCCCGGGCCCCGGGTCCAGACTCCCGGCCTTATCTGGAGCATGGCAATGGGGCGGTATATTGGGACGTAGCGGGATGCAGCGGCAATGTATCGGGACGCAGCGGGATGCTCTGGCAATGTATCGGAACGCGGCGGGATGCTGTGGCAATGTATCGGGACGCAGCGGGATGCTGTGGCAATGTATCGGGACGCGGCGGGATGCTGTGGCAATGTATCGGGACGCAGCGGGATGCTGTGGCAATGTATCGGAACGCGGCGGGATGCTCTGGCAATGTATCGGGACGCAGCGGGATGCTGTGGCAATGTATCGGAACGCGGCGGGATGCTCTGGCAATGTATCGGGACGCAGCGGGATGCTCTGGCAATGTATCGGAACGCGGCGGGATGCTCTGGCAATGTATCGGACGCAGCGGGATGCTGTGGTAATGTATCGGGACGCAGCGGGATGCTCTGGCAATGTATCAGGACGTAGCGGGATGCTGTGGCAATGTATCGGGACGTAGCGGGATGCTGTGGCAATGTATCGGGACGCGGCGGGATGCTGTGGCAATGTATCGGGACGCGGCGGGATGCTGTGGCAATGTATCGGGACGCAGCGGGATGCTGTGGTAATGTATCGGGACGCAGCGGGATGCTGTGGCAATGTATCGGGACGTAGCGGGATGCTGTGGCAATGCTATGACACATTCAGGCAGAGTCTGGATGAGCATTCTCTCCCCCGTCAAGGACAGACCGGCCCACAGACCCTCAACAACGGCATTTCTGCCGTTGTTTCCCCGCCAACCGGCCGACGGACCTCCAACAACGACGTTTCTGCCGTTGTTTCCGTACCAACCGGCCCACGACCCTCAACAACGGCATTTCCGCTGTTGTTTCCCCGCCAACCGGCCGACGGACCTCTAACAACGGCACTTCTGCCGTTGTTTCCCCGCCAACCGGCCCGCGAACCTCAAACAACGGCGTTTCTGCCGTTGTTTCCCCGCCAACCGCCCCGCGAACCTCCAACAACGGCATTTCTGCCGTTGTTTCCCCGCCAACCGGCCCGACGGGCGTCCCAAGCCAAACAGCGATGAGCACGCAAGCGCGCCCATCGCTATCTATAGTTACAGACGGCCCTCCATGGGAAGGCTACACGTCGTATTCCAACTGCTTCTTGGCCTGCAAAATAAAATCAAACGGATTCTCCACCGTTTCCGCCTCATATTGTACAGCGCCGATTTTGAGGCCCAGATTCACCTTATATTTAGCCGAGAATTCCGTATCATTCAATTCCTGCAGCTTGAGTTTGATCCGCTCGATGACAATCTTGGCCCCCTCCCGGTCCGTGAACAGCAGCAGCCCCCAAGTGGCATCCTCCTTATCCAGCAAATACAGCGCATCGTTGGTGCGGATACTGGATTGGCTAAGCTGGGACACATCATAGATCGCCTCAGACAGCTGCTCCTCCGGGATCAGACGGCGGATTTCACTCCAGTATTTCACCTTGACCACCAGCAGCGTAAGCGGAATGCTGTAGCGTGTGGAGATTCCCGTGAACAAACTGGCATCCTTCTGAAAAGAAATGATGTTCCGCAGATCGGTGTTCTCGTCGACAGTGGCGAGGGTTGCCGTTTTTTTCTCCAGCAGCTCATTCTCGATCTGAAGCTCCCGGGTTCTGGATGTAAACACCCAGATTACTACTGTGAGCAGCGGGGTCATAATCAGCCAAAAATACGTATTGACGCCGATAGTCCCGCCCTCGGACACTGTCTGGTAGAGGACGAAGAAGCCGTAACCGAAGATAAAAGCCAGATTCAGCACCAGCCCAGCAGTCACGGTAGTGAAATAGGTAACCAGCGCCAGCAGAAAAGCAATATTCAAAATAATTATGTTCTGGATGTAATGATCGGGCGAACCTGCGATAAAGACGATACATATGAAGTTCAGCACCAGGAATACCAGAAAAGCGAGATCGGAAAAAAGGCTGCTGCGGTTACGTCTCACGCTTATCCCCCCGTTTCTTCATATGTTTGCGGAACAGCAGAAGCAGCGAGACAATCACCAGCGTAACTGCAAGCACAACCGCCACCACGAAGCCCAGCACATCGCTGCGTTCCGTGATTTGCCCGATCACAGAGTCCTTGTCGGCTCCTGCAATTTTTTTGAAGCGGTACGCACTGACGTTGCCGTCCTTGTCGGCGGTCACCCCGTCGCCATATACCTTCCATTTGTCCTTATCGCTCGCAATCAGCTTGGAGACCAGATACATATCCTCTGTGCTGACTCCAGTCACTGCCATGAAGCCCCGCCCGCTCTCATACGGGGAATCCAGCAGCTGCAGCGTGCCGATCTCCGCCCCATACTGTTCATCGATGCTGACCTTCTCATTGGAGAGGATCGTGTCCCCATCTTTATTGTACCGGAAGTACAGCTTGTCATTGTTGTCACGGATCACCTTGTTATCCTTATAGGAACCAATGGCGATGATATTGTTGTTCTTCAGATTCTCTGGACTGACAGCATCAGTGTAGTAGTGGATATCCCCTGTATTGCCGCCTGCATATTGACCCAACAAGTTGAAAATATTCGCCAGGCTCTGGTATGTGTAGTTGTCCATTTTTTGCGGAAGCACTACCGCCACATGGTTGTAGATTTCATCCCGAAGGAACGGATACGGATAATTGTTGAACAGCAAATCCGTGCGGTCCTTGGTGTTCAATTGCATCGCTGTTTCTTTACTGATATAAGCCCAGGGCATTTGCCCCGTATTCGGGGTACAGATGGCATTGTTCATTTCCAGATCGAATGCCACGGTCACCGAGAAGTTGCCGGAGATATTCAGGCTCTGCGGAATCGCCAGGTTGAGTATATCGCCGTTTGCCAGCTCCTTGGTCAGCCTCTTGCTGCCGATTGGTGTATCGTTGATGCTTACCGTCACCAGCGAGCGGCCAAAGTCCAGATTCTCCGCATAGCGGAAATCCAGGCTGATTTTGCCGGAATCGGCAATCGAACGGTTCGAAGGCAGTGTGACGAAGTAGGTCTGTTCCTGATGGTTCGGACCAGTCAGCTTATCTCCGGTTTCTGTAAAGGTCACATTGGAGCTGATCGCAAAAGCCGGTGATGACACATCGGTGGCATCATCGATGACCTTCTTGCCGCTGCTGATCTGGCTGACCAGCTGGCGGCTGGCGAGCAGCCGTCCGGCCTTGATCAGCAGGCTCTCATCTTTGGAAGTGACAACCAGCGTAGGCTGGCTGTCCTTGTTCACCAGCTGGAGGAGAGCCTGCCCGTTCAGGTCCACGGAAGCATCAAGCAGCGGCTTAAGCTCGCCCGGCACATGGTCCGCCAGGGCGACCAAAACTACAAGCTCCTTGTCCTTGACAGCTTCTTCACTGTAGGGCAGCAGGGGAAGCGTTGTGCCGGCCAAGGTATTGGCCTTGGCGAAGCCCGATAAAGCATAGGTGGCCGCCTCCAGTTCAGAACCGCTGGCATGTTCCGGCACACTCAGGAGGCTTTGACCTCTTTTCACATAATCCATCCCGGAGAAGCGCTCGCTGAAATCGCTGATGCCGCCGCTCAAAGCCTTCGGCGTATAGGCTACCGCCACACTGGAGGTGTTGAACAGATGCAGCCAATTATCAGGTGTGTTGTCCACATAGCAGACCTGGTTATTCTCCCCGGCTGTCCGCAGATAGCCCTGAATGCTCAGCGTATTTACTCCTTGCTTCAAAAAGCCCTTTGGTGCCGGAATGGTCACACTTTGCTCCCCGTTGTTCTGCAAAGAAGGCCTGAAGGAGTAGAAAGGGCTCCCATTCAGGGAGAGGGTGACACTGGAAATCTGATCCTCAGTGATTTGCGAAATCTGAAAATGCAGATTGACCTGAAGGTCCTGCACATTCCAGTAATCCATCACCGTAAAATACTGCTGCTGCGAGCTTGTTCCCGTAAGTGAACTGTCGCTGCCGGTAAATGTTGTCTCGTACGTCTTCCTTCCGTCACCCGGAACCGCCGCTGCCGCAGAAGCCGCCTGGAGCGGGATCAGGAAAAGGGAGAGGCAGAGCGCCCACATCATGATCTGTTTTTTGTTCATTGTCCGTGTCTCCTGTTTCACTGATTTCTTGGCCTACAGCGGCCTAATAGCGTTCCGTCTTGTACCATTTGGCTTCCCGTTTGAAGATGACGTCTTTGAGATAGTTAAACAGCCCGTAAGCGGCAACGACCATCCACAGCTGGCAATAGGATACATACATCAGCAGAATGATCCAGAGATTGGACAGGCTCATCTCGCCCTTCTCCGTCGTCAGTGTGACGAAGATGCCCACTACAAACAGGATGATAGCAAGCAGCCACAAGAAGCTGCTTAGTCCGGCAATGGTGGTATGCACATAGCCCATCGCATGCAGCACGAGCAGCAGGTCGGAGGTGACCAGCGATATCAGCAGCAGGAAGTAGATGGACAGATAGTACAGGATATCAAAGCGGATTTTGGCCGCCGAGCGGTCGAACAGCAGCGGAATGTTTTTGACAATGACATAGATATTCCCCTTGGCCCAGCGCGTTCGCTGCTTGAACCAGACCTTCACCGTCTGCGGCTCCTGCTCCCAGGTGACGGATTTCGGCTGGAACTTGAGCCGGTAGCCCATCATGTAAATGCGGAAGCTGATCTCCGTATCCTCGGCGATCGCTTTGACGTCCCAGCCGCCGATGCTCTCTACAATCGACCTGCGCATAATGAAGTTGGTGCCGGGAATCGTGCACAGCTTGAACAGCTTCCAGCGCCCGGCCTGGGCCATCCATTGAAACGACAGCGTCTCAATATTAATAAACCGGGTGAGCAGGCTCGCATCACGGTTGCGGGTCCGGAATTTACCGATCACCGCACCAAGCGTGGCATCATTCATAATCTCGGCGACCAGATACCTCAGCGCGGTCCGCTCCGGCGTATTGTCCGCATCATAGATTGCAATCAATTCGCCTCTGCTGCGGGTGAAGCCGATGTTCAGCGCATTGGACTTTCCTTTGCCTCCCGTGAACGCATCCGTGTTGATGATAATCAGATTGCGCTCCGGCTGGCGGCTCTGAATACGGCTCAGCAGCTCAGTGCTGTTGTCGGAGGAGTTGTCATTGATCACAATAATCTCGTACCGGTCATGCGGGTAATCCAGCGCCAGCAGGGATTCGACGGTTTTGCTGATGACAACGCCCTCGTTGTGCGCAGGCACCATGATCGTAACGAAAGGATATTCGCCCTTAATCTCCGGAACGTCCTCATTTTCGGTTTTAATATAATACAGATAGCCCGCTATAATTAGAGCCACATTGACCAGCAGCAGGGACCAGATGCAGATCACCGCAATTACCATCAGCACATCTGAGATCGTCATGTTGTTCTCCTACATAAACTGAATTTGAGATCTTTATATTTTGGTTATGGTCGTCACTACAGGGGGTCACTTCATCCTTCATATTCCTTATTCAATTTCGCATTATTTGGATCTACTTTTCATGATTTCAAATACTTCTTCCGGTACAGCCTGTACCCGACAGTCATCAGGGCTCCAAACAGCAGCAGGGCCACTATAATCACTATGATAAAAAATTTGCTCTGCACACTGAACAGCTTCGTGAAGCTGCGGACCTGCTCTTCTTTGTATTGGTAATCACTGCTTACGGCCTCCGGGGCATAACCGACATTCAGGGGAGCACCGTTCACCAGGACCACTCCATCCTCCGAGACCACCGTATTCTCATCCGTAACGGTCTTGTGCAGCCCCTGCTTATAATCGGCAAAAGAGACCCACTGCCGTTCCAGCGTCTCCAGCAGGGCATCCAGGCCGGCTTCATCTTCCGGGAGCTCTGCAGTTATTGCTGTATTCAGCGGCAGCTGCGGCATGGCATGGGAAGAGTAATGCAGTTCCTGGAGGAACTCCGGTGTCAGACTGTAGAGAGAGGAAGGGAATGCCTTGGAGACATTCGAAGGTTCCATGTGCAGGACGGTCTTGTCCGGGAACAGCACAGCAGAGTCGAAAAAGTCCATTCCCGCTTCCGCATACTCCCTGTCATACGACCAGTATAGGTTCGCACCGATGCCAAGCGGCGCAATGCCGTTTTTCACCAGCAGATTCACAAATCCGCCCATCTTCTGCCCAAGCGTATGGTCATTGCTGTTAATGGACGGCATCACCTCCGGTGCATTCACCAGGATGCTGCCATTCCGCGACTGAACCACCTTCAGGGCGTCCAGGTAGCGCTGCATCGCCGGAAAACCGGTATTGCTGAACACCGGACGGACGCTGGCGATAAACGGAATGCCCGCCTTGTACAGACGGTCCGCGGTTTCTTCCAGCAGGTCAAGGTCGGAGAACGGATAGATCTCTTTCAGGACAAGAAAGGTCTGTGGTACAGTCTTGCCTCCCAGCCATTCCCTAAGCACATAGGACATGCCCACTACACTGGCATTGTCTCGCTCCAGATAAGGGACATACGTATAGCTTCCGGCCGACGCCGCGAAAGGCAGCTTCCGGCCGCTGCTCTTCAGGGTAAAGCTGCCGTAGGTGCGTTCCGCCTTCACGGCGGCAATATAAGCCATATCCCTTACCTGAAGATTAGAAGCAGTGAACTCACCAACCGTGAGATCGGCAAGGTCTTCATCTGCAGTTCCCGTAGTCAGCTGCATGTCCTTCAACAGCCTGGCGGGAGGATGATAGCCCACATACAGTGCCTGCCCCGTATAGCGCTCCGTATCCTCAAGATAACTCCGGTTCGCAGGAGCAAGATCTGCAGCATTCATTACGGTGATGACCCGGGCAAAAGAATCCATGGTCCCCGGCTCGTAATGATCCAGGCTTAGAAGTGTTACCTGGCTGCCCATGGCTGACAGCAGCCGCTGCAGCTCACTTACATTGCCTTCGCGGACAGTGCCTTTGGCCAGGCTGTCGTACAGAAGCAGCACCCTCTGTGGAGCGGAGGCGTCCTGCCCAGCCTGGGCCTGTACCGGCGGAGCGGCAGACAGCAATACAAGAACAGTAATGATCAGCGGCAGCAGCAGACTGGTAGCCCTCCGTTGGTTCAAGCGCTCACACCCTTCTGCACCTCAGGATATTGTCCTGCCTTGCTCGCAGCGGGCTGGCGTCTGACGAACATCCTGCGGCCAATCACGTCAGCCGCCAGCATGAAGGTGACCAAATCGAAGCATAAGGTGAACAGGAATTCATGCTTCGAAATGTCGGCGTCCCCCGCTCCGATAATCGAGACAAAAATCCCCGACAGGCCGACTCCCATGCTGGCCAGAATCAGCACCATCCGCTGTAAAGCCCGCATATTGCGGGCTTTGACCGCCTCCACGCAGGATGGCATGTAGAGACCGATAACCAGCGCCATCCAGAGCAGGATGAAACCAAAGGTTTTGGGGGCGAGCTGTTGCTTAAGCAGACTGTAGGCCGTAAAAAAATGGCTTTGGGCCCGGAAAGCCTTGCCTGCCGACTCTTCATAATTGCCCATCGCCGCAGGCTTGATCGAAAAAGCGCTGCGGGCCGCCACATTCAGGATGGAACCAAGCTGGTCGGGATTCGTCACATAGTGTTTGAGAATAGAGCCAAAGCCGTAGCGGCTGTAGAAATCCTTTTCCAGAATCGGCGAATTCACATCTACCGTCCCGTATTGCTCGTAATAAATGCTGTCCTTTAGAATGGCGTACTGCTCATTGATTCCGAATGATTTCAGCGTTGTTTCCGGATTGGAGGATTCTTTCAGCACACCCCGGGTCATGGCATGGTACTGGTTGATATTCACAAATTCTTTGGAGATGTTCAGGTAGGTAGCTATTCCGGCCAACATCAGCAGCGCCATGGAGACAAGCGTCAGGCTGCGGAACAGACGGTCCCGCCGGATCCAGACGAGCGATACTCCGAGCACAGCGATAATCATCCCCACCGGGGCATTCTGCTGCTTCGAGGTCGTCAGAATGATGCTGCTGAGGACGAACAGGCCGAGAAGGGCATAGTCGTTGTATTTTTTGCGGTAGAGCAGCAGCCAGGAGGCGAAAACGAAGATCATCATGATCATAACGACACTTTCACTGTAAAAAGAGTTGAAATAGGCGGTGTATCCCGTATCTCCGAACACCAAAATGGCAATAACGGCAATAATCATGCCTTGCTTGCGTGACATTTTGCAGGTGACCGCCTCGATTAAAAGATAGATGGCGGCAACATAAAGAACCGTGTAAATGGCTGCCTGAAAACGGATATCGAACACGGTGCTGCTGAAGATCAGCTTATTCAGACCCATAGCCAGCTTGATGAACAAGGACTGGGAGGAATCCAGGGTCGCGCCATTCTCGTTATAGTACTGATAGATTCCAAAATGCTTCACGAAATAGCCAAAATACTTGCTGTCATAGTCAGGCAGGTTGAAATAAAGGCCATTGCTGTATATGTTGCGGAAAAAGTCGCCGTTGTCGGCCATTCCTATGTAAGGAGCCGTAAACAAAGCAATCACCGTAACCAGCAGTACACCGAAGGCTGCTGCAAAAGCGGGCGTAACCCGCAGTCCGGCGGGCATCAAATGCTGCCGCAGCGTTGTTTTTACCATGTTGTCGTCGATCATGCGGGTCACCTTCGTTACTGTGGTTTAGTGTAAATAAGAATAGGCCAACAAAGCCATAAGATTGTCAAAAGAATACGCCTGTCCGGTATCCGTATTGCCGAATCCCCCGAATAGCGGACTGCCCGCATCCCGGATCTGGAATTCGTTCATTCTCGCAATAGCTGCTTGATAGAGTGAATCGTCTCCCGCCTCAGCACCGATCATGGCTGCCAGGGCGTAGATCGCTGTAGAACGGATATCGTTCAGCGGCTTCCCGTCACGGGAATATTGCCCGTACAGGGTTCCGGCTGTGACCTGTTCTTTGATGTAGCGGATGCTCGCAGGCTTATGCTCACCCGTCTCCGCCAAATGCAGAATGCTGAGCAGCGACTCCACCGTATTGATATTTTCGGAGCTGTAGGCTCCCGCATGATAATCGTATCTTGTCTCATAGAAAGGGAACGAATCCGAGAGGTAGCCTTCCTTCACAATTCCATCCATGTTATGCAATAATATACCGCGTAATTCGCTGGATATCGATAGTTTTCGCAATGTGCCCAAATCAATATAACACAAAGTTACGAAGTTGTTCGTAGTTTTGTAACTATTGTCGTAAAAATCATACATATATCCTTTTTTTACATTATTCTCATAAAAACGCTGACCGTACTTTTCTGCCTGCTTCGTATAAGCCGGTTCATCAAAAACCTCTCCCGCCTCATACAGGGCGCCAATCAGCCGCAGGTCATCCACCGCAGCATTCACGGGATACCGCTTCTGTTGCTTAGGGCTGTAGCGGTAGCTGAAGCCGCCTTCCATGTCAAAGGTTTGCTGCGCCAACGCCCACTGGCCGGCAAACTGCTCCTTATCGCCGGCAAGCACAGCTGCGCTCATCAGGAGCGAGGCAGACTCGCTCAGCACCTCATGACCGGTGGCTGCTTCCCCGGATTCATCTGTCTCCAGCAGATTGGTATACACGCCGTAGGGACCGGTAAGCCGTTTCGCAATAAATGTGCTTAGCTCCTGCCGCTCTTTCCGGTTATCCATACTTCGGCCGGTAATGGCCGATGGAGATGGCGGTGCAGTTACCGTCTCACCCGCTGTAGCGGTGGGGCCGGTAGCTGCTTCTTTGCCGCTGCAGGAAACCAGCAGCAGAGAGAGTACAAGTAGGGTTACTGCGCTGCGTTTGCTTGTCAATCCATCACATCCTCAAGAAAAACCATGTGTCATCTATAATAATATAACGGTAATATAAGTCACATAATTAACCATACAATTGATCATTATGTGTCAAATTTAAAAGGAAAGTGTTTATCCTATTAATATGATTGAGGTTTGACATACATAAAAAGCTTATATGTATTACAACTTGGCAGTCGGGTTAATTGTCTTGATCATGGAGAAACTTCTATATTCGGGATGCTAGGCTTGCTAAAATTGCGATTGCATACAAAGAAAAAGTATATTTATTGGTTCTGAGAAGGGGATTAGGTAGTTCCGCAATTCTGCAAATTCCTCTTACCGGAAATGTCGTAATATTTCTAATCTCTGAAGTTAGTTCAATTTCCAAAGTTAAAATGATATGAACGTTTGGTGAATTTTTAATAATAAACTACAAAGTTCTACATAATATATCTTTTTAATCTACTTTTCTTCGTTATTTCTCATTTTACAACAAAAAAGACTAAGTAAGTGCTTATATGAAATAAAGCCCATATATGGTATAAAAATTTATGTAACTAAAAACCATATAAGGAGTTATTTATCTTGTTTAAGAAAATTTTAAAGATTTCTGTGGCAGCAGCATTACTAGTATCTGTATCCCCTGTCAGTGTGTTTGCAACTGAGAGAGTTTCTAACGAGTTTGATGCTTACAGATCTGATGCTATTAATCAAGAATTAATTCAACATGGTTATTCTGCTCTAAATGCTGCACGATCTTCACTGCCAAATACAATCGATGAAGTTACTAGTCAACATATTGAACAACTAAAAAATGCCGAAATAGTAATTATGAACTTTAATGATTTAGGATCACTTGCATCTGCAGAAAGCTCAGAGAGTGGTGACGCCATTAACCGCTTTGTAAAAGAAACACGGGAAAATGATGGCGATGCACAAGAATTACAACTCGAAGCAGAGGCGATAACTAGTAAAAACTTCGGGGAAACATCATTGGCTACCAGATCTAATGTTTCGATTCAATCTATACTAGGCGATACTGTTCCAACACCAGCAGGGGCAGATACAGGCGCATTTCATAGATTAACAACTCCAACGAGTACTAGTTCCCTGAATTATACAGGTGGGGTAGCGGACGATGTTACTTTACCTGGCTATAGTGTAACTAACGCTGATGGAGAGTCCGCATATATGTATACTGGGATTGATCAGAACGGTGTAGGAATAGCTGAAGTTGGTTTTGGTACATACAACGGGTCAAAGGGGCAAGGATGGTTCCCACTTTTTCATGCTAGGGCTGCTCATTCTGTAATCACACAACCAGGGACTGTAGGTAATGATGCAGAATATTATTTCGATTATACTAAAAACTATGGAACTGGGAACAGAAGCATTACTGGCTACAAGGTTTACTACAAAACTACCGATAGCACTCTAACCATCACTTACCAATTGGGCTATAGCACAATATATGTCGTTCGGTTTGATGGGTACAATTCAGCTAATAAAGCTGTAAAGCGTGTAACAGCTATAGCTATGCCAAAAGGGGCTTCGGGGAAATTTAGAAATGGATTCACATCTTATGCTAATTGGGGGAACTATAGATTCTTAAAACAAAATGGATCCTCTTTCGATTACCCGGGTCTTATTAGTGGTCTGGTTGAAAATACATGGAGCCATGGAGGTGTAATAGATTACATTAAAAATGTTATAAGTGATAATGATAGAGACGAGCAATACAGAATCTATTGATTTCAGTTTCTATATAGAGTAGATAGTTGCAGAAAAGTTTAACTTTTCTGCAACTTTTTCTTTATAGCAACGTCTTATAAAAGATTGAAAAATTGTATAAAAGGGGAAAAATCTATGATGAAGAAGTTAATCATTATTTTCGCTATAGTTATGGGATTAGTGGTATCAGATGATCAGATATATGCAAATCAAACTAATATAATACCAAGTATTGATCAAACGGATGTGGTCTATGTTAGCGATAGTGTAATGGCATTGGTTGACCATATTAATAATAAAGTAGATTTAGTCGATCTAATAACAAATAGGGTCACAAATATTTCAAATGATACAAATACTATTTTAGATGTGAGCATTATGAAAAGCCCTCAAAAAATAATCCTGCTAAAAAAGGTGACTGAACAAAAAATATCAAAAACAGTGCTTGCTTATAATGGAAACCCTATTAGTAAGACTGAAATAGCTCTCCAAAATACGGGGGGTAAAATTAAATGGGTTGCTCCTACTGGTAAAGTTAACGAACGAATAATGGTTCAATCAAATAATTCCTTTAAACTCTACCAATATCCTTGGATTAAACCAAGTGTAAGTTATAATGCTAAGATTGTTGATAAAGGATATGAAAGTATATCTGTGATGGATTGGGCTTTTGAAGGATATCCTAATTTAGCTATAAAGTATCAGGCACAAGGTATTATGAGTGATGATTTTTTTGTGAAAACAGTCAATCTATATACAAAGAATGAAACTTTATTCAAGGACTTTAATACTGACCTTAAACTTAAATATACTGGGAATAATTTGGCTATATTTACATCCTACACCTATCAAGCAGTTCCAGGAAATGCAGTTCGCCCTTTAACCAATGATTCCCAAAAAATATTTCGGTTAATAGATAATTCAACCGGCAAGGAAACATTTTCAATAAAAGATGTTTTTAAAGAAGAGGGTGACCTTTCCGGGTGGAGAACAGAGTTAATTAATGGTCAATTGTTTGTGGGGAATTTATTAGAACATACTTGGTCCTTGTTTTCTCAAAATGGAAATAAAATTTTAATTAATCAGGATTGGCCTGAAAATGGTAGTACGAAATTTTTATTTTATAATTTAAAAACACAAACCGCTTATTTTCTGGGTTATTCTTCCGGTGAAATTTCAATAATTACAAGTGCAACTAAGTAACTATTCTTGGACATTTAAAGATAATTTGTAATAAAAAGAGCTGCACAACGGTCCTGAACGACCCGTGCAGCTCTTTAATCTTTAATTGATAAGATACGGATATGAAGGCCTATCTCCTAGCCCTTAATCTGCCGGTAAGTCTCCTCATCCGACACGATATAGAGCCTGGCGTCCTGCGGGATCGGCTGGTCCAGCTTGCGGTTGATGCCGAGATCTCCCCGGTCTGACAGCAGCGTCGCCCCCCGGCGCAGCAGTGCCTGAAAGGCATCGCCATAGGTATGCCAGGCGGCATCCCGCGGAATTTCATAGATGTCATCCCCATGCTCCCGGCTGAGGAGCTGGGTAATGACCTCGGAGTTCCCTTCCTGCAGCGCGGAACGGACAGCCAGTCTTGAAATGGCATCATGCGACAGCACGAACTCATTGACATGGACATGGCGGAAGTTTTGGATGTTCTTTTCCTGCATAATCTCAACAGTGGTATGTACCTGCGGGGCAATACGCTCAATACTGGAGGCGATCAGCAGGGTTTTGCCATCCGTCAGGGAAGCTTCGTCGATTCGCGTATCCCCGAATACTATGGCAGCCTTGGCTCCTTGAATATTTGCCTTCAGCAGGATGTCGTCGCTGGAAGGGTCGCCGCTGATGAAGTGGACATGCTCCAGCTGCTGCAGCGGATGCTGGCCGCTCTCGTCAATAATGACAATCCGGCAGTCCGGCGTATAGCAGAGAATCTCGTCAACAGCGGCTTGCGTTTTGCGGTTCCAATTGATCAGTACCACATGGTCTTTCCCGTGAAAGCTCAACGTCCCGGCTCCTCTCCTTCTTTGCAGTTCCCCCATGGCATCAATAACTTTCCCGATAACCAAACTGAGCAGTCCTATGCCAAAAACATACAGGAACATGGTAAACAGCTTACCTGCCACCGTGGCGGCAAAAAAGTCGCCGTAGCCCACGGTGGACATCGTTGTCATGACCCAGTAAAAAGCATTAAACCAGTTACTGAAGGTTCCCGGCTCCAATACAAAGGCAATAGTTGCGCTAATCACAACAAAAGCCAGGATGATCAGCCCAATGGACCTTTTCCTCAGACGCATCAGCTTGCCGGACAAACGCAGTAGAAAATGCATCGGCTTAAATGATCAGACTGCTAACGGCAAACGCCGTGCCGACGAACACCAGGCAGAGCATCACGCCTACAGCGACGTTCCCCTGCTTCAGATGATCAGAGATCTTGAACCCCGGCGTGAACAGCTCGAAGATCCAGTAGGCGGCAATCAGGCAGACATAACCCACCGCGAACCAGAGCATCATGAACCAGATCGAGGTATTTGTATATGCCGCCACACCAAGGATAATCGCCGTAGCCAGAAACTTGCCGCCAAGAGCCAGCGCTACAGCCACATTGCCTTTCTTCAACTCTTCCATGTCCTTGAATGGAGTCATCAGGGTAAATACAACCATCCCGAGCACCTGCAGCAGAATAATCGTCAACACACTCACTACCAGATTAATAACAATCGTCAATTTGCCCACCCCCGGAATTTTGCGTAGGCCGAATCATAATCGGCGAAATCATGCACTTCCTCCAGCACCACGGAGGCTTTCTTTTGTTTCTCCAGCGCCTTATACCGCTTATCGTCGATCGGCTGCTTGATCCGGTTGCCGGAAGGCAGCTCAACCACGGCAAAATTTCTGGTTTTGTTCTTGTACTCTGTCTTGTATACGCCGACAAGATCCACATCGGTCGTAATGGATACCTTCAGACGGGCCAAATCTTCGGCAGCCGCCTTCTGGTCGGCATACGATTTGATCGTGGCCCAGGAGGACAGGCGGATATCGTTCTTCTGATCCGCATCCGTTACCAATTCGGCATCCATAAACTGCAGGGTCCATATCTTGTCGCCTGTAGCATAATTGCCGTCGTTCGGAAGCAGCTCATTGTCCGGAAGTACCGTCATGTCGCTGCCGATAAGATCACCCACCGTACCTTCCACCACCCGGTAGTCCCACGGTACGCGCGATACGCTGTCGGTCGTCTCCGTATCCGTATGAAATACACTGTCCGTGTTGCCGGAACACGCGCCAAGCAGCAGCACTGCCATCAACAGCATCCCAAGCACGGCTCCGGCACGAACCTTGCTGTACCTCCCGCTCCAGCGGTTTCTATCCTTGTTCATCTTCAAGCTCCCTCACTCCTAGCGCGATAAAATGGCTGGCGTTGCCTGTAATCGGTCCGCCTGCACGGCCCAAAAGCCCGCAAGGCACGCCGTTGATCACGAACATGCCGGTCAGCAGGTGAAGCTCCCCTTCCGGGGTTTGGATACGGGCCAGCTCAGCCCGCTTCTGATATACCGTCGGGAACAGCACGCTGCTGTCGAAGCCGTCCTCATCGGCAAGCTCCAGCGACCCGCTGTCATCGAAGATCCGCACCGAACCGCCTTCACGTCCGAAGACGGACTTGGACACGAAGCTGCCGGAGAATACCGGCTTGTTGTAGGTTGGAAGAATGTAGCTGGCTATCGCCAGGCGTTCCTCCTCGCTGAAAAGCAGCCCCAGCTCATACATCCCCCATACGGCGGCAATCAGCCCCTTGGACTGCAGCAGGATGCTGTGCGGACCGTTGAACAGCTGAAGCTGTCCGCTCTCAATAGCATAGGCAAGCGCCTCTCCGCCATCGTCCACTGCCATCCATTCCTTCGGATAGAGGGCGAACATCCGCTTGATGATCCGGTCCTCCGCATCTCTGACCGTTCCTTCGTCGATCCACAGATCCAGACAGTCGACGCAGCGGATATCCAGTCCGCTGTGCGCCACCAGCGCCTCAATCGTTCCGGAATCCTCCTGATGGGTTCCGTAAGCGACACAAGCTGCCGTATCCGGCCTTTCGATGCTCCAGGCAGCGGCCAACCGTTCCTTCATCCCGTTATTCCGGCTTGGAATACCGGCTTGCCCGCAAATCCACGGCGTAGCAATCGATGCTTCCACATAGCCGGTTGGTGTATCCGCATTCAGCTCCAGCAGCTTGATCGTGCCGTCGCCGGCTACGGCGAAATCGAATCTGGCGTACCGGCTGATCAGCCCCGGCTCCGGCAGCGGAGTGTCGTCCAGCATCTGCCACAGTACCGGAGGAATGCCCAGTAAATCATACAAATCATGCCGCCGGTGCAGATAGCGGACGGCCTTATCGAGAATGCCCCAGAGCTTAACGGAAGCATCTTCCAGCTCCTTATAAGTCTCGCCGCGCATCACGGCAACCGCATCGAGCCAGTACTCCTCATCTTCCAGGTCAGCCCAGGTAAATCCAAGCTTATGCAGCTGTTCTACACGGGGTGCCCGTTCCAGCCCCGACTGGTCAAGGTATTCAAAGACGCTGTCTGCAGGGCTCATCCGCCAAAACCGCTTTTGCCGGAGCCTGATCTTGAGACAGAGCCTGATTTGCCGCTGGAACTGCCGCTCTTGGACGAGCCCAGACCGCTGGATTTGCCGCCAACTCCGCCTGCCTTGCTCGAAGTGTTCCTTCTGGTGATCGACCCGGTGGACGAGGTGGAGGTACGGGGCTTAACCACTGAACCGGCTACAGGCTTGTTCTGAAAGCTGCCGCTGTTATAGCTTGGTGCCTTGTACTTAGTCCGTGTGCCGCCATAATAAGTGGGGCGGTCGTTGTACCAGCCTCTTGATGAGTAAAATGAGCCGCTGTTGAACAGCATGTGATACAGCAGCAGATCGTCCCAGCCGAAGCCGGAATTATAGCCGCCATAATTGTTAATAACCGTTGTTCCGCCTGAGGTGACTACCCCTTGTCCTTCCTGCAGCACCTCTTTGGCATTTTCTTCCGGGTAAGGGATATTCCAGTCCACATTTTTGTCAAAATAAGCCTTAACTTCTTCGGTGGACCAGGATACCAGTGTCGGTTCCTCAGAACTGCCGCTTGCGGCGCCGGCTCCCCCCGGAATAAATAAGGCATTGGCCAGCAGGGCAATGCCCAGCGACGTAGACAATACCCGGATCGGTTTGCCGTCCGGGGTGAATAGTCTGGATGCCGCTGATTCTTTCACTGGTTCTTTCACAGGTCCTTTCACTGGTTCTTTTGCCTGTTCATCTTGTGCCAATTTGAGATCCTCCTCTCCTGACATTATTCTTCTGTTCGCATAGGGACGAGCAGGAGCTCAAGCTTTCCCGCATCCACATTCAGCCGCCCTTCCACGGCTTCGTACTCCCGGCTGCCGACCACGATATAATTGACATGCTCCAGAGCCGCAATCATGTTCATGCTCCAGGTGCGCTCCTCAATGACACGCAGTTCGCCTTCCGGCATCTTTTCAAACAGAATGACATTCATCCCATTATCCACTTTCTCCTCATCCTTCCTGATCACTATTATGCTTCTGATACGCTCTTAGCGCCATTTCGTTTCAACTCCATCCCCCGGGAGCGCCGGTATAAAAGCACCAGGCTCAAGGAACACAGACTTACCGCAAGCAGGAGTCCATAGACATTCCGGTAAGCGCTCGATGGTGCCAGTGTCCGCTGGGCGTGCAGCAGCAATCCGCATACGGCAACAGAGACCGACCCGCCGAAGAACTGGATCAGCTGCAGCAGCCCCATCCCTGACCCGATCCAGTTGCGCGGCAATATGCCAGAGGCCTCATTATTCAGGGAAGCCATGGTTGCCGAAAAAGCCGGCGAGAAGCACAGATACCCGAACAAGAGCACGAGCGGGGATAGCTGCAGCCCCAGTGCAAAGACAGCCATCACAGCGGCCAGCACCCCGTGGCCAATCAGCAGAAAACGCAAATTTCCGTACCGGTCAATCCAGCGGCCGACAAAACGGGTCAGAAATGCCGATAAAATGGCACCGGGCGCAATAAACAGGCCGATCATCAGCGCAGATTGATGGAACAGATTGGACAGTGCAAGCGGCATCAGGAATAAATTACCCAGATTCAGCACCAAAATACTGAAGCCAATGGCTGTCAGCTTCAGATACCCGGGCATCTGGAGCAGCTTGGGATTAATAAAGGAGTCCCGGGCTTTGCGGAGATGGATGGCATGAATCGCAAAGGACACGACACTCACCGCAAGCCATATGTAGGATTGGCTGGTTACAGCCACAAGCAGGCTCCCGGCATTGATAACCGTCAGCGCTGCTCCGTACAGATCAAAGGCCGCCGCCTTGGCCTGCTCCTTGGGCAGCAAATACAGCAGCACAGGCAGAACCAGCAGAACCAGACACGTAATGCCAAACAACCCGTTCCAGCCAAAATATTGGCTGATGAGACCGCCTGCGATCGGTCCCAGACCGAAAGCCATAGCACTTCCGACAGAGATCATGGCGATGGCGGCACCGCGTCTGGCCACGGGCACATACCGGCTCGCGAGCACCAGTCCAAGGCCAGCCATCACTCCGGCGCCGGCGGATTGCAGAATCCGCGTGATGAGCAGAACATTGAAGCTGTGCGCAAACAGCCCGGTTACTGAGGCCAGACCCAGCGTAGTCAGGCCAACCGTCAGCAGCCTGCGGAGGGGCACCAGATCGGACAGTCTGCTGTAGATCACGGTAGACAAGGCATAACCGATAGAATAGCTGGAGATCACCCACGATCCCAGATCGGCGGAAATATGCAGGTCTTGAATAATTGTGGGCAGCGAGACATTGAACATAGTGGTGTTCATCACAACGATAAAGAGGCAGAAGGTCCATAGCGGCATTACGACTTTGTCATTCATTCTTACTCCGTTCCTATCTATATTATCTGTCATGGCTCCACTAAATTCTATGCTCTTGCAATATTATTGGCAATATATTCTACAACACTTTCTGGACCCAGCTGTCTATAAGGCTGCCGGGATGGACGCCAAGCTCGCTATGCAGCAGGGCCTTATATTTCTCGTAGTGTTTCCTGAATCCGATAAAATCACCCAGGTCGGCATAACTCCGCAGAACCAGCCGGCAAATATCCTCCGAATACGGATCAATCTCCTGCAGGGAAATCAGGCGGGCCAATGCCTCACGCGGCCGGGCCGAACCCAGTTCATATTCGGCAGACCGAAGAGCCATCTGCACATAGGCGGTCTGCAGCTCCTTGCGCTTTGGCTCAGCCCAGTCGTAGTGATGCTCGGCCAGATAATCCCCCCGGTACAGGGATAGTACCTTGTCCCGGCTGGCCCATTCCTGATCGGTCTCCACAGGAGTTCCGCGCCAGCCCCGCACGAATTCCTCCACATCAAAAGACACATTCTTATAGGTTAGACGGTAACGTTCCTGCGAGAACTCGACAAGCACGTCCATGCCCCAAGTCTTCAGCAGTTTACGGATATGATAGACTGTCGTATGCAGATTGGTTACCGCCTTCTCCGGCCTGAAGTCGGGCCAGACCAGATCCACAATGGTATCCTTGAGCATCCATTGTCCGCGATTATGGAGCAGCAGGGCAAATACCTGCTGCGCTTTGCTGGTCCGCCACTGCAGCTTCTTTCCGGGTTCGCTGGTGTCCAGAAATTCCAGCCGCTTGAAGCCGAGAATGGAGAGGGCCCGCTCTTCTGTAGCGGACTCTGCCTCCCTCGCGGACTGCTTCTCACGGCTCTCCAGCCGCTCCAAAGTTTTGCCTAACCGCTGGGAGGTGACCGGCTTCAGCAGATAATCAATCGCGTTCAGTTCAAAAGCCTCAATAGCATACTCGCTGTAGGCTGTAATGTAGACGACACGGATGCTGCGGTCCAGAACCGCGATATGCTCCGCAGCCTCAAGCCCGTTCATCTCCGGCATGCCAATATCGAGAAAGACAATGTCGGCCCGCTCTTGCTGCAAGTGCTGCAGGCCCAGCCGTGCCGAAGTATACTTTCCGCTGATCTCCAGCCGTCCATCCTTGGCCAGCAGACGTTCAAGGTGCTGAAGCGCAGGCTTCTCATCATCGATCAATATTGCCTTCATGGACCAGACTCACCTCTTGTTTCCTATTCTCGGATTGCTCCCGCTCTCGGTATGGTATAAGAAATCGTCGTTCCCTGGCCCGGCTCGCTTATGACAGACAGACCTGCTCCGTACATTTTAAGCAGCCGGCGCTGTATGTTGCGGAGGCCGATGCCGCCTTCGGTCCGCTCTTCCGACAGTATCTCAGCGATCCGCTCCTGCGGCATGCCGATGCCATCATCCGTTACGGCAACAGCCAGATGCAGGGGAAGCTCCCTGATCGACAGGGTTACGGTACCGCCGGATTCCTTCTGCATCAGGCCGTGGTTCACGGCATTCTCTACAATCGGTTGAATGGAGAGCGGCGGCACCAGCGCCATCGTATCCTGCGGCAGATCAAATACAATGTTGAGACGGTCATCAAAACGTGCCTTTTCCAGGGCCAGGTACGATCTTACCAGCTCCAGCTCTTTCTCGATCGGCACGGTCTGTCCGCGGTTCTGAAAGTCGAAGCTGCTGCGCAGATACTGGCTCAGATCCAAGAGCAGCTCCGTTGCCATATCAGGATCATCGGGGCACACCGAGATAATGGCATTGAGCGCATTGTACAGAAAATGCGGTTTGATCTGGGCCTGCAAAAAGGCGATTTCCGTCTGTACCGAGGTGCGGATGGATTTGCGCATATCCAGCAGCGTACGCACACGCGCCCTGAATTCACGAAGCTCTACCGGTGTACTCAGGTAATCATTCGCGCCCGCCTCAAAGGCAGCCTGGATGTCTTCCGGCCGGTTGCTGGCTGTAAGCACCAGAATGGGCAGCTCCGAGAGGACAAACCGTTCACGAATCGCCTTGCATAATACAAAGCCGGACATACCGGGCATGACCCAACCGGTAATAATCAGATCCAGCTCAGGAAAGTCCCGCATTTGCAAAAGAGCATCGGGACCGCTCTCCGCTGTGATGACCGTATGATTCTCCAGCCGCAGCGCATTGGCCAGCACCTGGCGGTTGACGGGATCGTTATCCACGATCAGGATGAAGCAGCATTCTTCTCTGCTACGGAGATCGGGCAGCCCGCCTGCCATTTCCATAGCCGCAGCAGATTCCCATCCCGTAGGCCCCAGAACCTCCTGCTCCGCAAAGGCTGCCTTTTCCTGTAATATCGGCAGTGTAAAGGTAAATTCCGAACCTTTCCCGGGGGTAGACTGCACTTCAATGCTTCCGCCGTTCAGCTCCACCAGCTTCTGGGTAATGCCGAGGCCCAGACCGAGCTCATGATAGGTTTTTTTGGCATCCGTGGCCTTTGGATCATAGGCATCAAAGATCGTTCCCAGGCGCTCAGGCGCAATTCCCTGTCCGGTATCCGCCACGATGACGGCCACATACTCTTCTTTAACCTTGGCACAGAGTGTTATCACACCTTCATGGGTATGGTTCACAGCATTTGCCAACAAGTTGAACAGAATCTGCGATAGTCGTTCCTCGTCCGTCTCCAACAGCGGCAGAAGCTCCGGCAGCTCCAGCCTGAACTCCAGGCCCCTTCTTGCAGATATATGGCTGGTTACCTCCATAACAGAGGACGCAACCATACGCAAATCCACTGCCTGCCGCTTTAGAAACAAATCCCCGTGGTTCAGCTTGGCGAAATCCGACATGTCGCTGATTAACGAGCCCAGGCGTTTCCCCGTCGAAACCATCATGGACAACTGTTCTTTCTGCCGGTCGTTCATGGCTCCCGAGGCGCCGTCAGCCAGTGTCTGGGCCATATTCACAATGCCCTGCAGCGGCTTGCGCAGCTCATATGAGGTATCCGCCATGAAATCGTCCTTCAGGCCATCCAGGGTAACCAAACGGCGGGACAACTGCTCTACCTCAAGAAACGAGGCCTTGTATTTGCGGGTCATCACAATGGCCTGAACAAACCCGAACAGGATGATTTCATAAGAAATCACATTATAGCTGAGGTGCATACTGGATAAGCTAATCAGATAATACAGGATCACCACGCTCAGACTCTCAATACTGACCATCATGAGAAACATATTTTTGGGATGATGCATGGTGCCCTTGACCATGACATAGAGCACGAAGCCGATGGTAACAGAACCCCAGGTGAGCAGCATAACCTCCAGGAAGCTGAAATAATAGGCGGGAACGAAGGCGGCGATTGCCAGCAGCAGGAAAGTAATGAACTTGGAAGCCCTCATCACAGCCTGGGGCATTGGATAATTAATAGAGTTGGCCACATACCGGAGCAGATAATAATAAACCAGTGTTGAAGAGACCAGCTGCAGCTTTAGTACGATTTCATAAGGCAGACCCGGCAGGCCGCTTGCAATCAGCTTTTCTCCGTGGGTCAAAATATACACGAATGCCGACATGCAGAACAGGCCCAGATAGAGTGTAATTCCCCGGCCTTCCCTGACTCTGGAGAACATCAGCAGAAAGACGGATAGAATGAAAAAGCCGCACAGCGCCGCTCCATCCGCAATCAAAGCAAACTCCCGGTGCTTCAGAATGGCGGCCTGATCTCCAATAATGACCGGCTGGATAATCCCGCCCGAAGAGTAGCTGTAATTGGACACTTGCACTATAATCTCCAGCCTGTCCCCCGTGACAGCGGCAAAGCCCGTATAAGGAATGTTATTCTGCTTGCCAGCGGAAGCAGACTTGGACGGAATACCGCTGTTTCCAATTTCCTGACCGTTCATAAACACTTTGCTTGCTGTACGGATATTGCTTGTTCTAAGGCCGTAAACGACGGTTTCTCCCGGCTTGATCAAGGCCTGCATCCGGTATGTGGCGTAGCCTTTAGCCGTACTTTTGCCGCTTGCAGAAATATAATCATTCCATTTATCCGGTACATTGATCATCGCGGAGGCAGCAGGCGGAGGCCCATCCCCCGGCTGAAAATCCCCGGGGCCAAGCAGCATATTGCGGTAAAGCTCCCACTCCCCGTTAAGCTTGACCAGACCATCCGATCCAAAGTTCCAATCGCGTAAATCCATGAGTCCATGCCGCAAAACCGGCTTATTCTGTGCATCCGTTATCATTTGAATGGTCGAGAACAGCGGAAGAATGAGAACCAGCAGCAGGCTGCCTGCAATACTTAGCCAATATTTCTTCATCCTCTCTCCCCTCCCATCCGCGATTAGCAAATTATACCGTGGAACACTTTAATAGATAAAGCAAAAAAAGCCGATTCCAATTATATTTCGGAATCGGCAGATGGACTTTTTAGCGTTCAGGACTTGCAATATTTTACTTCGCTTGGACTTCGGGTACTGCGGCAGCCGGGGCTGCATTCTCCTGTGTTCTGGAGAGGAAGATATTCAGGATAATGGCAGTCAGCGAGCCGGAGACGATTCCATTCTGGAGCAGCATTCTGGCGAATTCAGGCAGCTGGTCGAACATGGAGGGCAGCACTGCCGACCCCAGCCCCACAGCGATACTGCAAGCCGCAATCAGCAGGTTGCCGTCCTTGCGCAGGTCGACCTCAGAGAGAATCGACATCCCGGACGCAGCCACCGAACCGAACATAACAATCATCGCGCCGCCAAGTACGGCATTTGGCACTACGGTCGTCAGCGCCGCCAGCTTGGGCAGCAGCCCAAGCACGACCATAATTCCGCCTGCCGCAAAAATAACATTACGTGTCTTGACGCGGGTCAGCGACAGCAGGCCGACATTCTGGGAGAACGCCGTATACGGGAAAGCGTTGAACAGACCGCCCAGCATGATCGCAAGCCCTTCAGAGCGCAGGCCGTTCACGACTTGTTTCTGCTCCACCTGCTGGTCCGTAGCCTTGCCTACAGCAAAATACACACCCGTTGATTCCACCATAGAGACGATGTTGACGATAATCATGGTGAAGATGGCGGTAATGCTGAATTCAGGCCACCCGAAATAGAACGGCCGGGCAATGCTGACCCATGAGGCGCTGCCCACGGTAGAGAAATGGACGATACCCATTGCATAACCGATCACAGTTCCGGCCACAAGTCCGACCAGGACCGATACCGAGCGCAGGAAGCCGGTTGTGAACCGGTTCACGGCCAGAATCACAAGCAGCGTGATGAGGCCCAGCAGCAGATTGCGCGGTGCTCCGAAATCGGCGCTGCCCTGGCCTCCGGCCACATTGTTCATGGCTACCGGAATCAATGACAAGCCGATGATCGTAACAACAGAGCCGGTAACGATTGTAGGGAAGAACTTCAGCAGCTTCCCGTAAACCGGGGCTGCCAGAACGACGAACAGGCCGGAGATAATGATCGCGCCGTAGGCTGTGGCCAGATTAGAGCCCGAAGCGATGGCGATGATCGGGCTGACTGCAGTAAACGTACAGCCCAGCACAACCGGCAGCCCGCTGCCGAAATGCTTGCTGCTGATAATCTGCAGCAGGGTAGCAAGGCCGCAGGTGAACAGATCCGCCGCGATCAGGTAAGCCATTTGCGTTCCGCTTAGATTCAGCGCCCCTCCGACAACAAGCGGCACAATGACCGCTCCGGCATACATCGCCAGCACATGCTGCAGCCCGAGAGCAAATATTTTCTGTTTGCTTAACATTCCACACTCTCCTTAATTATTTCTGCTGTATCTGGATTTCCGATGAAATGGACTTCTCCCGGCGACATCGACGCAATTCTGGCCAGCGCATGGACAGCAATGCCTCTGGCTTCAAGCAGGCTCCGGCCTTCCTGAAAGCTTTTCTCGATCACACAGCCCACGCCCAGCAGCTCCGCTCCCGATTCGTTCACAATATCCGCCAGTCCTACCAGCGCTGCCCCCGTAGCCAGAAAGTCATCGACAATCAGCACTTTATCCCCCGGACCCAGGTACTTCTGCGAGATGCTGATCCGGTAATCCTCCTGACGGGTGAAGGAATGAACCGGTGCCGAATAGACGTCTTCGGCCTGGGTAACGGCTTTCTTTTTCTTGGCATAAATGAACGGGACTCCCAGCGCAATTCCGGCTGCCATCGCGAACTGGATGCCGCTGGCTTCAACGGTCAGTACCTTGGTAACTGGCAGATGACCGAAGATGCGCCCGAACTCCTCCCCAATTTTCAGCACAAGCTGCGTATCCACCTGATGATTCAAAAAAGAGTCTACCTTAAGCACCGTATCCGACAGAATGAGACCCTCTTCCCTTATGCGTTCCTCTAGAACTTTCATGCTGCAAATACCCTCCCTTTTCAACAAAAAAGACAGATCCCCTTGAGCGCTTCTCTCAAGTGAATCTGTCCTTCTGGGTTTTTGTCCCTTAGTGGTGTAACACATACCTGTGTCCGCATCGCTTGGACCAGCCTCTCTTATGCCATGGCATAAAAAAACGGAACCCTAGACGCGCTATTTCACTCATAGTCGGATAATTGCAATGGTTATCCGGTAGAAACTTATGGGCCTTATTCCCAAGATTATATGAGTTATATGATAGTCTTTATTAAAAACCTTCGTATATCTTACACGCTCGGTACGATCCATACAAGCAAAATTTTAAATATTTTCAGGAGTTTTCCCTTCCTTTCATAGGAGTTTCATAAACAACACTAAAAAATTCTGTTAAACGAGCAATTTTTAGGTGCTTTTCCGGTGTTGTGCTTTCTTCGCCCCTCTATTAAAAGTATACTTAGTTTCTATTGACAATAACTGAACAAAGGCGGTAGACATGAAAATAAAACATCAGGTTTGGTTAGCGGCATTGCTTTCGATACTGCTGTTTGGCTGCATGACTACTATATCCATCATGTATTTAGAAGGAATCCCGCAGGTTGTTGCGTTAGGGCTCGGCTTGGCTGGAATTGGATTATCTATTGTTCTGATCATCAGCGTACTCCGGAATATTACCCGCGGCATGGGCCGGATCCTGCAGATTTCCAGTAACATCTCTCAAGGCACCGTGGATACTTCTGTACAGACCCATGTAGCGCAGGATGAATTCGGACAGCTGGCCGCTTCCTTTCACGCTGTAGCGGTGGATCTGCACGACAAAACTGCAGAAGAGCGCCGCCTGAGACTGATGGCTGAAGAGCAGGCCTGGATCAATGACCAGGTTTCCGCAATGACCCTGCTGCTTCAAGGCTCTTTGCAGATGCAGACTGCAGCACGCATCTTCATCAGCAGACTGGCGGAAGCGGTACGCGGCAGCTATGGCGCCTTTTATTTGAGACGCCAAGACAAGCTGGTCTTTACTGCCGGTTACGCCTTCGATGAGGCAGCAAGCCAGCGTGAACCTTTGATCCTCGGCAGCGGACTCGTTGGTCAATGCGCGCTCGATCAGAAAGTCATCCTGCTGCAGGATCTGCCTCAGAATTATATTAAAGTGCACTCCGGGTTAGGTGATTCCCCGCCCTCCATGCTGATTTTGGTGCCTATCCTCTATGAGAATGACGTTGTCGCGGTAGTGGAGCTGGCGACGATGAATGAATTTTCGGCCAAAGAGCGCCAGCTGATTGAACGTACCGGCCAGAACATGGGCATCTTGATTAATACCCTGGCCAATGTGGCCAGGATCGAAGAGCTGCTGGGTGAAACCCAGCTGCAGAAGGAAGAGTTGGAGGCTCAGACCGAGGAACTCCTTGCACAGACTCAAGAGCTCGAAGCACAAACCGAAGAGCTGCGTTCGCATACCGAGCAACTGCAGGAACAGCGTGAAGAGCTGCATATGCAGGCGGATAACCTGCTGAGCTCCAACGCACAGCTCCAGCAGCAAATGGATCTCACCGAACAGCAGAAAGCAGAGATTGAGGCTCAGGCGGATGAACTGAAATTGCAGGCTGACGAACTGCTCGCCCAGACGAATGAGCTTCAGCAGCAGAAGGAGGAGCTTCTGGCACAGACTGAAGAGCTGGAAGTTCAAACCGAAGAGCTGTCCACCTCCAATGAGCAGCTCCAGCTGCAGATCGAGCTGACCGAGCAACAGAAGATAGAGATCAAGGCCCAGGCCGAAGAGATCTTTAGGGCTGCCCAGTACAAATCCGAATTTCTCGCCAATGTGTCCCATGAGCTGCGCACACCGCTGAACAGCCTGCTGATTCTGTCACAGATTCTCGCGGAGAACAAGGAAGGCAATCTGGGCACGAAGCAGCTCGAATATGTGCATACCATCTTCTCGGCAGGCAAGGACCTGCTGCAGCTGATCGATGAGATTCTGGATTTGGCCAAGCTTGAAGTCGGTAAAATGACACCGGTGCTCGAATTGGTGTCATTGACTGACCTCAGCAGCCATCTGTACCGCCATTTCGAGCAGCAGGCCAAAAAGAAAGAGATCCGCTTCGAGGTCCACTGCGACAGCCGACTGCCGGAGCAGCTCCTGACCGATGGCCACAGGCTTCAGCAGATTATGAATAATCTGTTGTCCAATGCGGTCAAATTCACAGCGGAGCACGGCTCTGTCTCCCTCTCGATCCGCACCAAGGGAGAAGACGTTATCCTGGCTGTCAGCGATACCGGAATCGGCATTCCCGCCGCCAAGCTGGAGAGCATATTCGAAGCTTTCCAGCAGGCCGACGGCACAACCAGCCGCAAATATGGGGGAACCGGCCTCGGCCTGACCATCTGCCGCGAGCTGGCGTCCTTGCTGAAAGGCCGGATCGAGGTGGATTCCGCGGAAGGCAAAGGCAGCACCTTCTCCCTGATTCTGCCGGTGGTGGAGCCGGGAGAAGATGCCCCCGCCCTGCCAAGCGCATCCTTTGAGGCAGCGGCAGGCGAAGAAACTGCCGCATCCAGCAATGCGGGAGCCGCTGTGGTCCCGGGTCCGGCCTTCCGTGAATCCTTCGTACCCGATATTTCCATCTCGAATCCCAAGCTGCTGCAATACGCGGAAATGGAGGATGACCGCGATAATCTGCAGAATGGAGATACCCTGCTCCTCATTATTGAAGAGGATGCCGAGTTCGCAGGAATACTGCTGCGGCTGGCCCGAAGCAGAGGCTTCAAAGCCATTGTCGCCTTCAAAGGTGACCAGGGTCTGGCCTTGGCTCATGCTTACAAGCCGGATGCCATCCTGCTGGATCTGCATTTGCCTGTGCTCGACGGCTGGGCGATCATCAGCCGCTTGAAAAGCCGCCCGGAGCTGCGGCATATTCCGGTGCATGTCATCTCTGCTACCGACCAGAACCAGCAGAGCCTTGCTATAGGAGCGCTCGCATTCTGGAAGAAACCAGGCGACCAGGCTGAACTGGAGGCCGCATTTCTGCAGATCGAGAGCTATATCCGGCGTCCGGTAAAAAGTCTGCTGATCGTCGAGGACGACCAGACCCTGCGAAGCAGCCTCGTAGAGTTCATTGCGCATCCGGATGTACACATTGTGGCCGTAGAGACTGGCAGGGAGGCCTTGGAACAGCTGTCCAGCCATTATTTTGACTGCATGGTGCTGGATCTGGGCTTGTCGGATATCTCTGGCTTCGGCTTGCTGGAGCAGATCAAAACCAACCGCAAGCTGCAGACTCTGCCGGTCATCATCTACACGGGCAAGGATCTCAGTAAAAATGACGAGCAGCGGTTGCAGCATTACGCGCAAAGCATTGTAATCAAGAATGTGCGCTCAATGGAACGTCTGTACGACGAGACTGCGCTGTACCTGCACCGCAAGCATGCTGATCTGCCGCCGGACAAGCAGCGGCTGATTGAGAAACTGCATAATCCGGAGGCAGCCTTTGCCGGGAAAAGCATTCTTCTTGTAGATGATGATATGCGTAATATTTTTGCATTATCCAGTGTTTTGGAAGGCTATAATATGGATATCAGCTTTGCCCAGAACGGCCGGGAAGCCTTGGAGCATTTAGAAAGTCACCCCGGGGTAGAGCTTGTCTTTATGGATATTATGATGCCGGAAATGGACGGATACGAGACGATGGAACGGATTCGCGCCATGCCGCAGTATGATCAGGTGGTCATCATTGCCCTGACGGCACGCGCCTTGGAGGAAGACCGGATTAAATGCCTTCAGGCTGGCGCTTCAGACTATATTTCCAAACCGATTAATACTACACAGCTGGTCACGGTGCTCAAGATATGGTTAATTAAATAATAGAACAGCAACGATGCAATCATCAGGTTAATCTACTCGCCGTGGGAGGAACTATGGAATACCCTGTTCATATTTTAATTGTCGATGACCGTCCGGATGAGTTTCTGTCCATACAGGCACTTCTGGCCGGCTCATCTTATAAGCTAATCCACGCGAGTTCAGGCATGGAAGCTCTGAGATACCTGCTGGAGAATGAGTACGCGCTAATTATTATGGATGTGCTTATGCCCGAAATGGACGGCTTTGAAACGGCAAAGCGTATCAAGATGCGCCGGAAGTCACGGGATATCCCGATCATTTTCTTAACGGCTCTCACCTCCGAACTGGAGAATCACATGATGGCCTATTCGGCTGGAGCGATTGACTACCTGACCAAACCGTATCACCCCCTTATTCTCAAGAGTAAGATCGACGGGTTTGTCCGCCTCTATCAGACTAATAAAGAGCTGCAGATCAAGTCACAGGAACTGGAGACGGCTAACAGAATTCTGACCGAGCTTAAAGATACTGCCGAGGTGGCTCTGCGCATCAAAGGCGGCTTTCTGGCGATGATGAGCCACGAAATCCGCACACCGCTGAATGGCATCATTGCCATGTCCGATCTGCTGAGAACCTCGGACCTCAGCAAGGATGACCAGGAAATGGCCGAGATTATCCATACCAGCGGACATGCTCTGGTATCTGTCATTAATCACATTCTGGACTTCACCAAAATCGAATCCGGCAAAATGGAGCTGGACTATGAGCTGTTCAACCTCCACTCCTGCCTTAAGGAAACGATTGATCTCTTCCGTGCGCTGGCCATGGAACGAGATCTGACTCTGGAAACCTATATGGATCCTGCGGTGCCGGTGCTGCTTGTAGGTGATCCCAACCGGCTGCGCCAGG
This sequence comes from Paenibacillus graminis, assembly GCF_000758705.1. Taxonomy (NCBI): domain Bacteria; kingdom Bacillati; phylum Bacillota; class Bacilli; order Caryophanales; family Paenibacillaceae; genus Paenibacillus; species Paenibacillus graminis. The sequence continues at coordinate 6,896,578 of NZ_CP009287.1, forward strand.
TTTTGAACAACCTGATTGGCAATGCTATCAAGTTCACCTCCACCGGAGGCGTAAAAATTAAGGTTCGGCTCAAAGCAGCCGTTGATCGCATGCTCACGCTGGAATTCATCGTCGAGGATACAGGCATTGGTATTCCGCAGGATAAAATGGGTTATTTATTTCAGCCCTTCACCCAGATTGGCAGCACCATCAGCCGCAAATTCGGCGGTACCGGACTTGGCCTGTCGATCTGCAAAATGCTGGTGGACCTCATGGGAGGCGAAATCTACGCCAAACCTGATGTCGGGCGAGGAGCCGTATTTGTCTTTACGGTTCAGGTTAGCGAGGGACACCCGGACTTACACGTTACCGGATGAGAATATCTGTGATCGGCAGCAAAAACCGCAAGCTCCCTTGGATGGGGCTTGCGGTTTTTGCTGTGCTGTCCTGAAAGGCTAAAAAAGCAGGCTTATTCTTGCAGGCCGCCGGCAGGAGCCGGATGTGCAGCGATGTACTCCAGCGCGTTATAGATCATTTCCGCCGCTTCGGCGCGGGTAATATCGGCAGCCGGATGGAATTTGCCCGCACTGTCCAGACCGGCAATATGGAGCACCAGCGCCCGCTGAATGGAGCCGTCGTAGCCTTTGGTGAAGTCAGCATTGTCAGCAATGTCCACCGGCATGATTTTGATCATCGGAAGATTGCTGTGCTTTTCGATCGTCAGCATAAGCTGATGGGTAAACTCCTCACGGGTCCAGTTCTTCGCAGGGTCAAGATCGGGTGATATACCAAGGTCGTTGTTAGCTGCTATAATCAGTGCATTTGCATACCAGGCACCGTTATCGGCATTGGCAAAATAGTCGGTAGCCTGCGGTGCCTTGACGAACTGGAGCAGATCAATATTCAAATCAAAGGCATTAACAAACAGCTGAATACCCTGGGCTGCTGTAACCGCCGCATTTGGCATGAATTGCGTCTCGCTGACTCCGTGAACAATGCCGCGCTCCTGCAATTGTGCGATTTTATCCCTGGCCGGCGTGCCGGAGAGATCCTGAAACGCTGCGGGTGCGGCGAAGCTCTGTCCGGCAAAAGCCAACGTTAGCAGTACTGCTGCGGCAGTTGATGACATTTTCTTCAATGCATTCGTCTTAATTGGGGTCACCCCTCAGCAGATTTATAAGTATAGATTGGCCTCTCCTTCCTTCCAGACGAATAAATTGCTAAAAGGTTGCAGCCCTAACGGTTCAATACATTGTCCTCCAGAACGGCGAATTTATCCCCATACTCCTTGATGATATGCTGCTCTCCCCAGGCACATAAGGAATCGAGAATCGACTGCAGCGTCCGCCCGTAATCGCTCAGCTCATATTCCACCTTCGGCGGTACCTGATTGTAGCTGATCCGGTTCACAATCCCGTCCTGCTCCAGCTCTCTCAGCTGCTGGGTCAGCATTTTCTGGGTGATGTTCGGCATATGGCGCTTCAAATCGCTGGTCCGCATTTTACCATGCGTAAGATGGCAGAGGATCACACACTTCCATTTCCCTCCAATTACTTCAAGCGTAGCTTCAACCGATATATTATATTTTTTGGCCATGATCAGCCCTCCTGATTGGTTATAGTTACTTTTTAGAACCTATAGCACTAAAAAGTGCGTACTATTCTTTGGCGCTGCAATAATCCATAATAGCACTTACCGGCCGGTGATTACTATAGTGTAGGAGTGAGAAATCATGTCTTTGGATCGTAAAAGAAGTACTCTGGCGCTGTTGGCTCTAGCCATTAGCGCCTTCGCGATAGGAACAACCGAGTTTATCAGTGTCGGGCTGCTGCCGCTGATCTCTGATGACCTGCATATATCCCTGACGACAGCCGGATTAACCGTAACGCTATATGCGCTTGGCGTCACCTTCGGCGCACCGGTGCTGACCTCGCTGACCACAGCTGTCTCGCGAAAAACCCTGCTGCTGGCGTTAATGCTGCTCTTCATCGCCGGCAATAGCCTGGCGGCGGCGGCGGGCGGGATTTCCATACTGCTCGTGGCCCGCATCATTTCCGCGCTCGCTCATGGCCTGTTCATGTCCATCGCTTCTACCATCGCCGCGGATCTGGTAACCGAGGACCGGCGGGCAAGCGCCATCTCCATTATGTTCACCGGTCTTACGGTAGCCACTGTGACAGGGGTGCCCCTTGGCACGTTTCTCGGGCAGCAGCTTGGCTGGCGGGCTGCTTTTATCGCCATTGCCGCTGTCGGTCTTATCGCACTGGCCGCCAACCTGCTCCTCATCCCTGCTGCCCTGCGCAAAGGTACACGTACCCCGCTGCGCGATCAGGTCAAGCTGGTGACGAACGGACGCCTGCTGCTCGCTTTTGCCATTACCGCTCTGGGCTACGGGGGGACCTTTGTCGTATTCACGTACCTCTCCCCTCTGCTGCATGAGATCAGCGGTTTTCAGGAACAGACGGTTGCTGTGATTCTCCTGGTCTACGGCATAGCCATTGCCATCGGCAATGTCATTGGAGGGAAAGCGGCCAACCGCAAGCCGCTGAACGCTTTGTTCTATATGTTTGCCTTCCAGGCAGTGGTCCTGCTGGTGCTTACCTTTACCGCTCCCTTTAAAGCCGCTGCCCTGACCACCATTTTCTTCATGGGTCTGCTCGCCTTCATGAATGTGCCCGGCCTGCAGGTCTACGTGGTGATGCTGGCCGACCGGTTCGCACCCAGTGCGAGAGATATTGCTTCGGCGGTGAATATAGCTGCCTTTAATGCAGGCATCGCCATCGGTGCCTATCTTGGAGGCCTGGTGACCGATCATCTGGGACTGATCCATACTCCATGGATCGGCTCCATCATGGTACTGGGGGCAGTGATTCTTACCGCCTGGAGCCGGGCGCTCGAAAAAAGAGACGGGCGCAAGCTCCAGAGCCAGGCAGCCTGATCCTTAACAACCTTGAAGAATTAAGAATAAAGGGAAAAGTGGCGGAGGAGAAGTCTGGATACTCAGAAGCCGTAGCGTCCGCCTTTGTGTGTGATTTCAACCGCGAACAGCGGTACACAATCAAATTCATTCTCATACTATACCCATTTTGGATGTTTTTTCATTTGGCATTGCATTACAGGACACGGCCCGCTTGCTTTTGATTTCTAAGCCAGCTCTGATCCAGCGCTTGAAGCCTTAACAACGGCCTAAGTGAAAGTACCTTTGTTTGGGCCGGATGCGGGCGACGGAGTCAAATGTAAGGTATAAGTACCTTTGATTCAGCCAGATGTAGGTGACAGAGTCATATTTGAGGTACATGTACCTCTGTTTGGGCCAGAAGTAGGCGACGGAGTCAATTGTGAGGTATAAGTACCTCTGTTTGGGCCAGATGTGGGCGGCGGAGTCAATTGTGAGGTATAAGTACCTCTGTTTGGGCCAGATGTGGGCGACGGAGTCAACTGTGA